>JAFYBE010000069.1 GCA_017540355.1 Lachnospiraceae bacterium
TATTTAGATGGTAGTTCTAACGCCGGTTATCACAATAAGAATACAGGATTTAGGTCGTACTTTATCAGCTTTGGGGATGGTTCAAGGTTGGAAATAATGAATAAACCCGGACTTGTAGATATGGAAAAGGACTTGAATCGTACAGGTTATGCTCATATTGCTTTTAGCGCTGGTAGCAAAGAGAAAGTTGATGAGCTAACGACAAGGTTAAAAAAGGACGGTTTTGAGGTTGTAAGTGGACCGCGTACGACTGGTGATAATTATTACGAAAGTTGCATAGTTGTAATCGAAGGCAATCAGATAGAGATAACGGAATGAAAATGTTCGTTCGTGTAAAGTGGTAGAAAAAATGTTCATACAACTGAATGTTAAATTGGCAGCTCTTGTTGAGAGAAAATGACATATGGGTTAGAATATACGTATTGACAACAAGGAGAGATTAATGAAAGCCAGTAATCAGTTCATGCAGCTTGCCATAGATGAGGCAAGGAAGGGAATACATGCCGGCGACGGAGGTCCGTTCGGAAGTGTGATAGTTAAGGACGGAAGTATCATCGCGACAGGGCATAATACGGTTCTTAAAGACAACGATTCCACGGCTCACGGAGAGATCAATGCAATCCGCACGGCCGAGAAAAAACTTGATACATATGATTTGTCGGGATGTGAGCTTTATACGACCGGTGAACCCTGTCCAATGTGTCTTGCAGCGTGTATGTGGGCCAATATCGATAAGATATACTATGGCTGCACCATAATCGACAATGAGGACATAGGCTTCAGGGATGCAAAGTTTGACAGGATGTTCGGCAACAGGGACGCCTTTGGAGAATATCTTGTTATGGTCGACCGAGACGCCTGCCTTGAACTGTTTGAAGAATATAAAACCATCGGTGCCGTAAAATATTAAAGGACACATCGGATGCTTGATCTTATACGAACACATCAATTGAATATAATGCTTTCTTTAAGCAGTATATGCGGAATTATCATTTTCTTTATATTCATTACGTCTGCGATGCCCAAAGCCAGGAAGATTGCACTGATGATAACGGAGTCCGGTGCCATGTTTCTGCTTATTTTCGACCGCTATGCATATATCTATCGCGGTGATGAGAGCACCCTCGGCTGGTGGATGGTCAGAATCAGTAATTTCCTGGTATTTGCATTAACACTGGTTGCCATCTGGGGCTTTAATCTGTATCTTTCAGACATGCTTGTGAGAGAGGGCGGTCTGTCTGAAGTACCTAAGAGTATGAAAGTGATCAATGTACTTATTATTCTGGGTGAGGCATTGATTATTATCAATCTCTTTACGGGTATTCTGTATACATTTGATTCAACCAATCATTATCAGCGTGCGGACGGCTATCTGATAAGCTATGCCATTCCGCTTTTATCTTTAATCATTCAGCTGTCGGCCATAATCAAAAAAGGCGGTAATATCCGCATGAGCATGCGCCTTCCGCTGTTCTTGTTCACTGTTGTTCCGTTAATTGCATCAGCCCTTCAGTTTGTTGCCTATGGTTTATCGCTTATTAATATGGCGATCGTCGGTGTAGAGATTATCATGTACGTATTTGTCGTACTTGATATGAATGCTGCGAAGGAAGCTAAAGAAGAAGCGGAATACGAAAATCAGGCCAAGTCGGCATTCCTTGCCAATATGTCTCATGAAATCCGTACACCCATCAATGCGGTGCTCGGAATGAATGAGATGATCTTAAGAGAGTGTGAGGATGAGAATATACTTGATTATTCGAGCAATATCAAGAAGGCAGGCAACACACTTTTGGGCCTTATCAACGATATTCTTGATTTTTCCAAGATAGAGGCGGGGAAGATGGAGATAATCCCCGTGGATTATGATATATCATCCCTTATCGGAGACCTTGTTACCATGGTGCAGACCAAAGCTGACGACAAGGGACTTAAGCTCATTCTTGATTTTGATCATACGCTGCCCAAGATGCTTCGCGGCGATGAGATAAGAATTAAACAGGTCGTCACGAATATCTTAACCAACGCAGTTAAGTACACGGAAAAGGGAAGCGTCACTTTTCACATAGGATATGAGCGTGCGGAAGATGCGGACGATCAAATCATTCTCAACGTTGCAATCAAGGATACGGGAATCGGTATAAAGAAAGAAGATTTATCAAAGCTTTACTCTGAGTTTGACCGTATAGAAGAGAAGCGTAACCGTAACATTGAGGGAACGGGACTCGGCATGAGTATAACCAAGAGACTGCTTGATATGATGGACAGCAGACTTATGGTTGAAAGCACATACGGAGAAGGTTCGGTCTTTGCATTTAAGTTAAGACAGAAAGTTCTTAAGTGGGATCAGCTCGGGGATTATGAGAAGGCATATCATAATGTCTTAGCCAAAAGGCAGATGTATAAGGAGAAGTTTACTGCTCCCAATGCCGGGATTCTGGTGCTTGATGATAATCCGATGAATCTTCTGGTTTTTAAGAATCTGATCAAGCAGACTCTTATATCCGTGGATACGGCGGAGGATGCGTATGTGGGACTTGCACTTACAAGAAAGAACAAGTATGACATTTTGTTCTTTGATCATCTTATGCCCGGAAAAGACGGTATAGAGGCATTGCATGAACTCAGGGGAGAGCCTGACAATCCCAATCTTGATACGCCTGTTGTATGTCTTACGGCCAATGCCATATCGGGTGCCAGAGAAGAGTATATTTCTGCAGGTTTTACCGACTATCTCACCAAGCCGATTAATCCGGATCGTCTGGAAGATCTGCTTATTGAACTTTTGCCTGATGATCTTATAGAGCTTACCAAGAGGGAAGTAACGGAGAAAACTGATGATATTCCAAAGATATCCGAAGCATCCGCAATTCCTGCAGAACTTGCGCCGCTTAAGGATCAGAAGGTTATAGATGTTTTTACAGGAATTAAGAACAGCGGTAAAGTGGATTCATACATTGCGGCTCTTAAGGTCTTTTATGATTCCTTAGGTAAGAAAACCGAAGAACTTGACAACTCATTATCCGAAGAGGATTACAAAAACTATACGATAAAGGTGCACGCGCTTAAGAGTTCGCTTAAGATAATCGGTGCATCAGAGCTTGGTGAGGCAGCACAGCAGCTTGAGAATGCCGGTAAAGAAGGCAATCTTAATCATATCAAAGAACGACACGCCGAATTCATTAAGGCATGCAGAAGCATAAAAGAACCGCTTGACGGGCTCTTTAACCCATCTGACGGTGATAAGGTTAAGAATAGTAAACCCATGGCTTCTGCGACTTTTGTGGCCACCTGTTTTGAAGAGATTAAGTCGGCGGCTGAAGAAATGTCGTGCGAACGTCTGGAAGATATCTTTGCCGAAACGGAAGGATATCAGATTCCCCAAGAGCAGAAAGAGCTTTATGAAAAACTTAAAAAGGCTGCGGAAGAATTTGATTATGATGCCATAACGGAGCTTTTAAGTCAGGCACCTGCAGTCCATATCAAAATATGAGATTACCGGTGTCAATTAATGAGAAGCAACAGGATCAGTCAGAATGTACAATTGTCCATGTAAAGAAAGGAGAATGTCATTATGTTTGATTTTAAGTACTATACACCCACCAAGGTTGTGTTCGGCAAGAACACTGAGAGTCAGGTAGCTGAGCTTGTTAAGGAGTTCGGCGGAACCAAGCTGCTTATTCATTACGGCGGCGGAAGCGTTGTTCGCTCGGGACTGCTTAAGAGAGTAACGGATACGCTAGATGCGGCCGGAATAAGCTACGTTACTTTGGGCGGTGCAGTACCCAATCCTCATCTCGGGCTCGTATATGAGGGTATCGAGCTTTGTAAGAAGGAGAATGTTGACTTTTTGCTTGCTGTCGGCGGCGGAAGCGCAATTGATTCCGCAAAGGCAATCGGATACGGTGTGGCCAACGAAGGCGAAGTGTGGGACTTTTACGATTATAAGCGCAAGGCTACGGGATGCCTTCCTTTGGGCGTTATCTTAACCATTGCGGCAACAGGAAGCGAGATGAGTGACTCTTCGGTTATCACCAAGGAAGAGGGCCTTGTTAAGCGCGGATACAGCAGTGATTATTCACGTCCGAGATTCGCCATTATGAATCCCGAACTTACAATGACTTTACCGGATTATCAGACAGCATGCGGATGCACGGATATCATGATGCACACCATGGAGAGATATTTTACACAGGGTGGCAATATGGAGATTACCGATGCGCTTGCCGAGGGTCTGCTTCGTACGGTAAAAAAGAACGCTCTGATTCTTCGTGACAATCCCAAGGATTACAATGCCAGGGCCGAAGTAATGTGGGCAGGAAGCCTTGCACACAACGGTCTTACAGGATGCGGTAATGACGGCGGTGACTGGATGACACATAAGCTTGAGCATGAGCTCGGTGGAATGTATGACGTTGCGCACGGCGCAGGACTTGCGGCCGTATGGGGAAGCTGGGCAAGATACGTATATAAGGATTGCCTTGACAGATTTAAGAAGTTTGCGCTCAATGTCATGGAAGTTGAAGATAAGGGTACGGATGAAGAGATAGCCATAGCCGGTATTGAGGCAATGGAAGATTTCTACAGAAGCATAAATATGCCTACCAACTTAAGAGAACTCGGTGTTAAGGCAACCGATGAAGACCTGGTTAAAATGGCTAAGAAATGTGCAATCGGTGTTGGCGGACAGATGGGTTCTGCCAAGCTTTTGGACGAAGCTGCAATGCTTGAGATTTATCGCGCAAGCATGTAAGGTTCAGGTTAAGCTTAAGGAGGAAGGTTTATGCAGAAAGTTAAATGGGGTGTGCTCGGAACTGCCAATATTGCCGCAGGCTGCACCATACCGGGAATGCAGCTTGCCGATAACTGCGAGCTTTATGCAATCGCCGGAAGAAGTGCAAAAAAGGCGGGAGAATTTAAAGAAAGATTCGGATTTAAGAAATTCTACGGGTCATATGATGAACTGCTTGAAGATGATGAGGTTCAGGCTGTATATGTACCGCTTCCCAACGGCCTTCATTTTCAGTGGGTAAAGGCTGCGCTTGAGCATAAGAAGCATGTCTTATGCGAGAAGCCTATGGCTATATGCGCAGATGATGCAAGGAAACTTTATAAGACGGCTGAAACTAACGGCGTAATTCTGATGGAGGCTTATGCATATCTGCACAGTCCTTATGTAAAGAGCCTTAAAGATGATATCGCAAGCGGAATTATAGGCAAAGTCGTTTATATAGAGTCGACATTTGTGACTCAGGGATATAAGGAAGACATACGCCTTTACAAAGAGCAGGGCGGCGGAGCGATGTACGATCTCGGATGCTATTGCACGACAATGATATTATCACTTAATGATGCAAAGCCTGAATATGTTAAGGCTGTTGCTGAATTTACGGATAAGGATGTAGATGCGATGACGTCGGCCATTATTCGATTCGATAACGGAGTTCGTGCCGCATTTAATGTCGGAATGATACTCGGTAAAGATACGGATGCAAGGAATGACAACCTTTATGTGTACGGAGAAAAGGGATGTATCAGGTCGTCCGTTGAGTTTAATCAAAGCGGAGAGTTAAGTTATCATATATATTCTGACACAGGTGTCATAGAAAGAAAAGTATCCGCTCCGCAGAACTATTCGCTTGAAGTAACGCAGCTTGGCAAGTGCATTCTTGAAGGTGAGAAGCCTTTTGTCACTCCCGATTTCTCCGTTAAGAATTCGGAACTTATGGATATGGTACTTAAGGAGATAGGTTACTGATTTAGTGGGAGGACATATGACGAATCTTAAAGGAAGATGGGTACTTATAACGGGTGCCGCAAGATGATAGAAAGAGGATTCGGACGTATTGGGCGCCTTTTTAGATGACAAAAAATCGGGCCGCTGTTTTGCGGCCCAGGACTTTAAAGATCTGACTTTGGAAGAAGCAATCAAAAAGGCGGAAGCCCTTTGATCATTCTTCAACGGTTATAACGTCTGTAAGTATGTAGTGGAAAAGCGGGTACGATGTATCCGCATTTTCTGTATAACCGGTTTTAAGGTATATCGTATCGGACGGATCGTCGGGATTGATTCCGTTATAATCACCCTTGAATACGAAGCCTACATTGCCCTTCATAAACTGTTCTATGGCACTGTTCATAGCATCCGCTGTATCAGGTGCGGCAGCCTGTTGATTAAGGTCAATCATCTCTACCCATCCGTTCTCAAAACCTGCGGATACATCCGTTCCATGAATGCGTCCGGATACGAAAGATTCTATACTTTTATTGGCAAATACCGCATCAACCGCAGAGGTTATATAGGGTTCCCAGCATATCCTTGATGTTACCAAAGAAGTAGTGGGAGCAACTTCCGACATACTCTGGCTCCATCCCACAAAGTATACGGGATGGTCAGCGTTTGTTGTCTCTTCGCAGGCTATTGCAGGGCCTATGGTGTCCGTGTGTTGTGAGATTATAACGCAGCCTTCATCCAATAAATGCTGAGCCGCATCTTTTTCCAGAGCATAACTGCTCCATGTCTGGGTATAACGGACCTTCATAACGGTCTGCGGAACCATTGCGCGTGCACCGAGTAAAAAAGCGGTATAGCCTGAGATTACTTCGGAGGTAGGGAAAGCCGCAACAAAACCTATAACGGCTTCGTCTTCATTTATTATTCCTTCTGAAATCATCTGCTTTATCTTCATGCCGGCGGCAACACCGCTGACATATCTTCCCTGATAAGCTTCGCCCTTAAATGTATGATAATTGGCAGGTACCGTCTGACCGTTCATATCCATGTATGAGGTCTGGCAGAACTGGATATCGGGATATTCGGGCGCAAGTTCTCTTACAACCTCGCTGTAGCCGTTAAAGAATATGATGTCACAGCCTCTGGCGGCCATCTGCCTTAAGGGTTCTTCCATCTCTTCATCAAGCACGTTGCTGCTTGTGAGTACCTTGACTTTGTTCCCGTACTTTTTCTCCAATGCATCCTTGGCAAGAGAGAAGTTGTATGTATAAGGAGTGCTCTCATCATTGTCGTATATAAATCCGACTGTGACACGTTCCTTGCCGGAGGAAAGATTCATGAAGTTAAAGAGGGCAATCATTACGCCCAGTATGGCAAGACATGTTAAAACTGTTGTGATATATACCCGCTTCATTCTGCTCCTCCCATTTCGGTTGCCTGAATCTTCTTGTCTTCCTCTACACGACGCTTAAGCTCTTCCTGTGCGCTCTGGTCGGCATTCTGAATCTCGGCACGCTTCTGTGCGTAGATGTCTTCAAGGTTGATAACGCCCTTTTCGATAAGTCTGAAGAATGCATCAAGCGCCTCGGGGTCAAACTGTGTACCGCGCCCTCGCTTCATCTCGTTCATAACGTAATCGGTATCCATATGGTTGCGGTAAACACGGTTGGAAGTCATGGCATCGAAGGTATCGGCAACACTTATTATACGGCCGTAAAGAGGTATCTCATCGCCCTTTAATCCGTCGGGATAACCCTTGCCGTCATAGCGCTCATGATGGAATCTTGTTCCGTCGACAACGTGTTCAACGAGGGTGAAATCTTTAAGTATCTCGGCACCTCGTGTAACGTGCGACTTCATCTGTTCATATTCTTCGTCTGTCAGTCGGCCTACTTTGTTAAGTACGCTGTCCGGTACGGCAATCTTGCCGATATCGTGCATCTGAGCGGCCTTCCTTAAGTTGGAGAGTTCTTTGTTGCGTTGCCACCACTTAAAACACTTCATCTCTCGGGCAATGAGCACGGAATAATCGGCAACACGAGTTGAATGCTCGTGTGTACGTACGTCCTTGGCATCGACTGCGTTCGCTATGGCCATGACAGTCATGTTGGCCATGTTGATCTTGATCTGTTGCTGGTTAAGCTGTCTCTGAACTATTAACCAGGTGAACCATACAAGGAAAGCAGATAAGATGGTAAGCATATAGGTGATGAATTTAGGCGTCTCGTAGAAGCGGCCTTCGGTTATCAGATCGAATTTGCGCTCCTCAAGTATACGCTCACCGGCGCTGTCCAATATGGCAAGGTGGAAGGTGTATTTACCTGCCGGAATATTGACATATATGATGTTATTAAGGTTATTCTGCGGTACGATCGTCCACTGTGTATCATAACCTTCAAGGTAATAACCGACGTTGGGTTCCTGTATCGTATAGTTTAGAATCTCGGGAGAGAGTTCAATTCTGCTGACACCCTGAGTTACGGTGATTGCACCTGTCCTTTCGGGTGGCTGCGTAACACCGTCAAATTTAACCGATGCAATCTGCATACGATAAGAGCGGACATCGGTGTTGTATTTGTCGACGTCTATAATATATACACCCGTATCACAGGGTAAGAACAGTTCGTTATCGCCGTTAAAATAGTTCCATGAATTGGCCGTAAGAGAAGTACCCAGACCTCTTCTTGCATCCAAAAGCTCCCAGCCTATCTCGCCGCCTTCTACCAGTTCGTCACGCTCAACGACGTAGATTCCGGCGCTGGACATTACAAACAGAGTGTCATCATCTTTTACCCATATATCATAGTTGTTAAAGTAAGGGAACTTATCAAGCACACGTATGCTGCCTTCGGGTTCGAGATAGCAGAGGCTGTTACTCGTAACGATGAAAACTCCGTCGGACTTGGGATCTTTGATCGTACGAAGTATGACGCCGCTGCTTAAGCCGTCTTCACGTGTAATCATCTTATCAACTTTGCCGTCTTTAAGTACGGCAATACCGTCACCGTCCGTGCCCGCTAAGATAGTTCCGTCGCTTTGTTCGGTAATGGTAAGAATCATTGAATTGATAAGACCGTCTTCATTGCGGATAGTACGCTTTATAACATGGTCTTTGATATAACTTATGCCCGTATCGCCTGCGGCAAGTATCGTGCCGTCCGAAAGCTGAGTAACAATACGTGCGCGGTTACCGAAGCTTCCGCTGTCGGCATTGTATGACCATGATTCTCCGTCGGGAGAGTATTCTATAAGACAGCCTCCGTATGTACATACCCACAGATGATTGTCAGTGTCCACATACATACAACGGATGCGCTTACCGTCAAGTTCTTCGGTATAATCGTTCTCAATCTGTCTGCGACAGCTTTTATCAACTACATCAAGGCCATTGTCGGTACCGATGTAATAGCAGTTATCCCAGAAAACAATGGCGTTGACGACCCTTCTCTCCATACCAACGGCACCGTATACATCTATAAAAGGAGATTTGGCCAGTCTTAAAAGGCCAAGCCTTGAAGAGGTGAACCAAAGGTTGCCCTGATAGTCATAGAGCATGTTATCTATGGAGTTGTCGAAATCATTCGTATTAAGCTTATGATAGCCGGTTCTGTCTATGTATGAGACACCGCTGTCTGTCGATACAAATAAAGTTCCGTCGCTTAAATAATTAAGATTGTTGATGCTTGTGACATCTTCACATGTCTTAACATCAAGCTGCTTAAAATCATCGCCCGAAACATCATAACTGTATATATGGTTGGTCGAAGTGCCGACCATCAATGTTCCGTCAGGTGAAAAGGCACAGCAGTTAAAAAGCTCCTGATCATCGGGTAACTGAAGTGACTTTAAAACCTTACCGTCTCTCATAAGGAAGAGTCGACCGTCAGAAGCGATGGCTGCAACGTGACCATTCTCATCGGCGGTAATGCTGTCTGCGTAGTTGACCTCATCAAGAGTATTCGTAGCCTTTAAGCCGTTATTCATTGCAAGTATCTGCATACTGCCCGTAGTACCGATATAGTAATAACCGTCCGAACCGCGGATGATGCATCGTACGGAATTAGAAGGAAGTCCGCTTGACTGATCCAAAATGTTCACCACTTTTTCACGGATAACGATTGAGAGACCGTTGTCGTTGGTACCGATCCAAAGACGGCCTTCTTCGTCCACATAAAGGCAGTTAACGTTTTTAACGGATGAATAATTGTCAACCCATCTGAATTCCCTTCCGTTGTATCTGTATAAGCCTGCATATGTACCGATCCAGAGAACACCGTCGTTGGTCTGTACGATGTCATTGGCTTCGCCGCAGGGAAGACCGTTGTTGCTGCTGTAAACGGTCTGAACATAGTCGTTGTAATCCACGGACTCGTGAGTCGCGGCTGCATGCGCATTAATCGGAGACAGCAAAGAAAGCCCGAGTGAGAAGCAAAGCAGTGCAACTATACCCGTAGCATTACATGAAGTGATCTCTTTATTCTCTTTATCGTTATCATGGATGCGTCGGATTACGACCACAAGGTAAACAGCGGCGATAGTAATCATCTTATCGGCGAATTCTATCGCAAGCTGACCTAAGATAGTGCATATGACAGGGGGCCATTCTTTGACCAACAGATAGTCAACAACACCGTTGCCCCATTTGTTGCCGGTATAGCCCTTATCCAATATAAGATCTATGGGAACGGATACGATAAGTGCGGTAAACATCGCCCATGAAGCAGCCTTCATGAATCCGTAGAACTGATCAAACCATCTCTTCTTGGCAGCAATGCCGAGGATAATTCCCAATGCGATACTTGTTAAGGCGTAGGCAGCAGAGAGTTGATTAACGACACAGTAGGCAAGATTACCGGTGATCCCCACCATTACGGCACATATCGGACCGGCCACATATGCGCAGAGCGCAGTTCCGAATGAATCAAGCCACAGCGGCAGTTCCAACCATACGGCCAGAAATTTACCTCCGACATTAAGACACACACACGTAGCAATAAACAGAGCAATCTGCCAGACCTTCCACTTTTTCATCCGTCTATCTCCTCCTGCATTATGCAATAAATATTATAGCACTTACAGACTCCATGTAAAACAGGAAAAAAAGTGCTATAATTGCTATTATTGTCCAATAAAAATTCAGTAATGAACAATCATAAGAAAGGAAGGTTTTGCGGCTGTGTTAGTAGCGGTAATTTACCTGGTTTTTATAAGTTTGGGACTTCCGGATTCACTCTTGGGTTCGGGCTGGCCGACGATGCAGGTGGCATTTAACGTACCTTCATCGTATGCGGGATATGTGTCGATGGCGATATCGTTCATGACAATCATATCAGCACTTGTTAGTGCCAAGATGATGAGGAAGTTTCATACGAAGTGGATTGTCATAGTATCGGTATTGTTAACTGTCATAGGTCTGATAGGATTCTCTGTCTCACCGACTTATGCAATGTTATTTATATTTGTAATCCCTTACGGACTCGGAGCGGGAGCAATAGATGCATCCTTAAATCATTATGTGGCGAATAACTATTCGGGCGCGGTAATGAATTTCCTGCATTGTTTCTATGGTGTGGGTGCGATGATAAGCCCCAACATAATGGCTATGGCGTTAAGAAAAGCCAGATGGAATGAAGGCTATCGCTGGACGGCATACATACAATTGGGAATACTCATTGTATGTATCTTATCATTGCCTTTATGGAAGAAGAATGATGTCAAGGATGAAGATAAGGCAGAAGAGAGTGCCGGAATAAGAGAGACATTAAGAAGACCCGGCGTAATACTTACGATGATTGCATTCTTCTCATATTGTTCGGGAGAACTCACATGTTTCTTATGGACACCAAGTTATTTTGCCGGAGTCAAGCAGGGACTTACGGATGATCTTATAGCTTCATTCGGTTCGCTTATATTTGGCGGATTAATGCTCGGAAGACTTATATCGGGATTTGTATCGGATAAACTGGGCGATCGGCTGTTAATAAGAATAGGTATAGCTATAGAGTTTATCGGTATTTTGCTTGTGGCTCTTCCCATTGCTCATTACCTGCCGGCGGCAATCGGATTTGTTGTCATAGGTACGGGTATGGGACCTGTATATCCTGCAATACAGCATATGGCACCGATCAATTTCGGGAAAAAGTACAGTGCATCCGCTATAGCACTTCAGATGGCTTCGGCCTATGTGGGCAGCACATTTATGCCCATGGTGTTCGGCGGATTGCAGCAGGTAGTCGGAATCGGCATCATGCCTTTGTACCTCCTTATTTTTGCATTGCTTAATATAGTATTAATCGAAAGGACCTACATCGTTATCAAGAAATGAAGGACAGTATTAAAGGAATAGTTTGTATCGTTATAGCTGCGGTCGGATTCTCATTCATGACCTTCTTTGTAAGGTTATCGGGAGAACTTCCGACAATGCAGAAGGCATTCTTTCGGAATGCATTTGCACTAATCATCGCAGTCGCAACGATGCTTATCAAAAGAGAAAGATTTGTTATAAAGAAAGAATTCGGAATGGATATAGCGTTTCGATGCTTATTCGGAACGACAGGGCTTATAGCCAATTTCTATGCCATAGACAGGCTTGTGCTTGCCGATTCCAATATGCTTAACAAGTTATCGCCTTTCTTTGCGATACTTATATCGATTCCGTTGCTTAAAGAGAAGCCGTCTAAAAACGACATTTTGGCTACAATCATAGCATTCACGGGAGCCCTGTTTATCATAAGGCCGACCCCCGGAAATATGGAACTTATTCCGGCACTGATCGGATTATACGGCGGATTCGGAGCAGGAACGGCATATGTGTTCGTCAGGAGAGCGACAGGAAAAGGAGCGGCCACGCCCGTAATAGTCATCTGTTTTTCCCTCTTCTCGTGCATACTGACATTACCGTTTTTAATATTTAACTACGTGCATATGACTCCGATGCAGCTGCTTATACTTATTGCAGCGGGAATGTCTGCTGCGGTCGGGCAGTTTGCCATAACCACGGCATATAAGTATGCGCCGGCCAAGAAACTGTCGGTATTTGACTATCTGCAGGTCATCTTTGCAGCATTGTGGGGAATCATTTTCCTTCACGAAGTACCGACTGTACTAAGCATTATCGGATATGTCATAATAATCGGAGTGGCGGTTATAAGATGGCGAGTGACAATACTCAGTGAGAATAATTAACGGAGGATATATATGAAAGTACTTGTAGTAGTTGATATGCAGAATGATTTCATCGATCAGGCACTCGGGACCAAGGAGGCAGTGGGAATTGTTGAGAATGTGGCGGGAAAAATAAGGAGCTTTGACGGTACGGTTATCTATACACAGGATACGCATCAGACGAACTATCTAACGACTCAGGAGGGCAAGAATCTTCCGGTTGAGCATTGTATTAAAGGCAGTGAAGGGTGGAAGATATCATCAGCACTTCCGGTGGCTGAAGATGCCGTAATATTTGAGAAGCCTACATTCGGTTCAAGGGAACTCGGAGAGTATCTTGAGAAGCTGAATAAGGATAAGGGAATTGATGAGATAGAGGTTATCGGTTTGTGCACTGACATATGTGTCATATCAAATGCGTTGTTGATTAAGGCATATCTTCCGGAGGTTAAGATAAGCGTTGACAGTTCGTGTTGTGCTGGTGTGACACCTGAAAGTCATAAGAATGCGCTTGAAGCAATGAAGATGTGTCAGATCAATGTAATAGGATGAGTCTATGCATTTTGTTGATGCCAAGGGGATTCTGACCGCTAACGGCGGCAGGACGGGAATGAACATATACAGGGGATGTACACACGGTTGCATATATTGTGACAGCAGAAGCAAGTGCTACCGGTTCACACATCCTTTCGAGGATATTGAAGTTAAGCAGAATGCCCCGGAACTGTTGGAAGCAGCACTTAAATCCAAGAAAAAAAGATGCATGATCGGAACAGGTGCAATGACGGATCCGTATATGCACTGTGAGAAGGATCTTAAGCTTACAAGGCATTGCCTTGAGATAATATCAAAGCACGAATTCGGGCTTGCCATACAGACTAAGTCCGATATGATATTGAGGGATATCGATCTTCTTGAACAGATTAATGAGTCGGCAAAGTGTGTTGTTCAGATGACACTTACGACATATGATGATGATCTGTGTAAGATATTGGAGCCCAATGTATGCAATACCAAGCGACGCATAGAAGTTCTGGAAAAGATGCAGGAGAGGGGTATTCCCACTATAGTCTGGCTGACTCCGATATTACCCTTTATCAATGACACGGAAGAGAATGTTGCCGACATTTTGAATGAATGTGTCAGAGTAGGAGTGAAGGGTATTATTGATTTCGGAATGGGTTTGACTTTAAGAGAAGGAGACAGAGAATACTATTATGCAGCGCTGGATAAGCACTTCCCCGGACTTAAAGAGAAATATATAAAGACCTATGGGAATGAGTATGAGATACCCAGTCCGAATGCCGAAAAGCTTAAGCGCCTGATGCATAAGATATGTAAGGAAAACGGGATGATGTATAAGCCGGACGATTGCTTTAAATATATGAATGATCTTCCGGATAAATATTTTCAGATGAGTCTTTTTGATTAAGAGATAATAAAAGGAGTCCGTAGAACAAATACGGACTCCTTTATTGATGTATTCAATCTTCTTACTTGAAGAAAGCCATCTCTTCGTCAAGAACCTTGGCTATGTCGTTAAGAGAGTTAGCCTTGTCAGAGAGAGCCTCCATCGTGTAGGAAAGTTCCTGCATAGAGGTCTGAGTCTCCTCTGAACTTGCCGCATTCTCTTCAGAGATTGCAGAAAGGTTGGATATGGTCTCTGCAATAGCGGTACTAGCATGTCCGGTCTTATCAACATTGGTAACAATCTCTTTTGTAATAGCTATTGACTTGTTGATGTCTTCTATAAGCATGTCAACCTGATTGATAGTCTCGCGTATAGTGCTTCTCTGCTTACCGATCTTCTCCTGTACGCTTCCGGCTTCTTCCATAGTCTTGTTGGAATCCGAAGCAAGGCCCTTCATAGCCTCCTGAATATTCTTGGCTGCATCTGCAGATTGATCGGCAAGAAGTCTGATTTCATCGGCTACAACCGCGAATCCCTTACCTGCCTCACCGGCTCTTGCGGCTTCTATGCTGGCGTTAAGAGATAACAGGTTGGTCTGTGCGGCGATGGAATCGATTATTGCAACTGCTTCACTGATTGTTGTAACCGCAGTATTAGTATTACCGATTAACTCTACTATACAATCAATTGCTTCGTTACTTTCAATTGTTGACTCGCGCAATTCTGCAAGCTTATCCTGGCTGGCTTTTGAGTTATCCTGCATCAGGTCTGCGGTAGTACGCATTTCATCGGTATTGGCGATGATAAGATTGATTGCTTCATTAATGTTATTGACATTCTCTACAGCTTCCTGCAATGATTCTGCCTGGCTTGAAGCACCGGTTGCAACGTGAGTTACGGCTGCAGCCACATTGTCAGCGGTTGTTGAAATGGTCTTTGCTGTTTCATACAGATATTCGGCCGAATCATCAACCTGAGTGGAAGAGTTCCTTGCATTTCCGATAACACTTCGAACTTTCGCAGCCATATCAAACAGTGCAGATGACATCTCTCCAAGCTCGTCTGAACGAGACTTAACTTTTTCACTTAACTCTATATCAAGATCACCGGTAGCCATCTGACGAACAGCCTTAACATTTTCATCAAGAGCCTGAACAATCTTTAAAACATAAATGATTGTTGCACCGGTAAATATGAAGATCAGAATGATTGCAAAAGTAAGGATGGTCTTTATTCTGTCACTGATATATGTACTGATTTTTATCTTCTTTAATCCGACGAAAGCCATACCATAGATTTCCTTGGTAGCGGGATCGAGAAGCGGTTCGTAAGCAACGTAGTATTTCTCACCGTTGATGATGACATCCTGTGCCTGATAACTCTGCTTCTTATTAAGTACAGCATCTATAACGGCATCACCGGCCTTGGTTCCGATAACTCCCTCAATGCTGGATCTTACTCTTGTATCACCTTCAAAATATGTGTAATCATAGCCGGTCTTGCTATGCATATCTGTCTCCAGAGTGTCTACGGATGCATCTTCGTTCTGGTTAGTATATTGAAGTACCATGGCATAAGTCTGACATGTTGCCATTACACCTTGTGCGACTTCCTCTTCCATACCATTCCTAAGGTTTATAACCGAAATAAGAGTGATAACACCACCGATCATTAACAGGGAAAACAAAACTATACCTGTCAGTATGATCTTAATTGACATCTTCCGGCTTTTGCTGTCCATATTACTTTCTGTTGCCATTTATACTCCTTTCAACGTGCAAAATTATAAGATGTTGAGAAAACTATAACATAATCCTGTCCGCATTGGAAGACCTGATTGGTACCTAAGTACTAAAATTTTTATAAAGATAATTAAGAAAATCGTTGAGACCACAAATTTATTATATTTTGAGCAAATATGATATACTTGTTTAAGTCAAAAATACTTTATGAAAGTGAAATACATTTTTATGAATCAAATATATGAAGACAATAATTTCAGAACGTATACAGGGCTTAGACTTAACGTACTTTCATTAGGATGCGTACTTCTAATCCTGTTTTTTATTTCAACGTCGGTATATGCAATCAGGCTTATAGCGACGATGGCAGGGAACGGGTTTGCAGATACGCTTAAGTCCGACTGGCCACAGATATTCCTTGCAGTGATACTGGAGAGCATATTGTTCTGGCTTGGAATAATAGCGGTATATGTAACTTCGGTTCAGCTCGGAATCAAACTGCGAATCATTGGAATTATATGCGGATGGATACCTGTAATTAATATCATCGTTCTTCTTGTAATTATCAAAGTGTCGGTAAGCGAGGCTGTCTTTGAAAAGCACAAGTATAAGATCAATAAAAAAAGAGCCGGTGATAAGGTGTGTGAGACCAAGTATCCCATTCTCATGGTTCACGGCGTTTTCTTCAGAGATTTTAAGTATCTGAATTACTGGGGAAGGATACCGGATGAGCTTATAAAAAATGGTGCCACTGTATATTACGGGCAGCATCAGTCGGCAGCATCCGTAGAAAACAGTGCCCATGAACTGGCCGACAGAATCAATGAGATAGTAAGTACGACCGGATGTGAGAAGGTCAACGTCATAGCACATTCCAAAGGCGGCTTGGATATCAAGACTGCTATTGCAAAGCTGGGTATTGCCGATAAGGTTGCTTCGGTAGTGACGGTTAACACGCCGCATAAAGGGTGCGAGTTCGCCGAATATTTGCTTAATAAAGCACCTGAATCATTAAGACAGAAGGTTGCATCGGCCTATAACAATACACTTAAAAAACTCGGAGATCCTGATCCTGATTTTATAGCGGCGGTAACTGATCTTACTGCGTCGGGCTGTAAGACTATATGGGATGAGACATCGGATTTTGATTATAAGGAACACGGAATCTATACAAGAAGCATAGGTTCCTGCATGAAGAGAGCAAGAAGCGGAGCATTCCCGTTAAACATGAGTTATCACCTGGTTAAGATGTTTGACGGCAGGAATGACGGACTTGTCGGTGAGGCCTCTTTTAAGTGGGGAGAGGATTATCTATTCTTAGAGAATAAGAAGTTAAGAGGAATATCACACGGAGATATGATTGACCTTAACAGGGAGAATATTCCGGGATTTGATGTCAGGGAGTTTTATGTACAGCTTGTATCAGATCTTAAAGCCAGGGGAATTTAAGGGGGATAACAACAGATGATAGAGAAGACATACGAAACGCCAAAAGGAACGATACATTATTGGGTTAATACCGATAAGAAAGAAAAAACGGAGTATCAGCTTGTTTTCCTTCCCGGGCTGACTGTGGACCACAGACTGTTCGACAAGCAGACAGAGTCCTTTGAAGATAAGTATTCGATTTTTGTATGGGACGCTCCGTCTCATGCGGCTTCATATCCTTTTGATTACGGTTATGATCTTAAAGATAAAGCAACATGGCTTTCAGAGATACTTGATGTTGAAGGATATGACAAGCCTGTCATAGTAGGCCAGTCGATGGGCGGATATCTCGGTCAGATGTACATACAGCTCTTCCCTGAGAAGATCAGCGGATTTGTCTGTATCGACTCGGCTCCTCTTAAGAGAGAATACTATACGTGGCTTGAGTTGTGGCTCCTTGAGAGGATGGAACCCGTATACCGCCACTATCCCTGGAAGTCGCTTATGAAGACAGGATCTGACGGTGTTGCAGAGACTGAATACGGGCGAAGACTGACGCTTGATATGTGGTCGATATATGAAGACGATCATGAAAGATACGTTAAGCTTGCAGCGTTCGGATACAGGATTTTAGCTAAGGCAGTTAAGGAAAAACTGCCATATGATATCAAGTGCCCTGCTGTTCTTATATGCGGTAAGAAGGATCATGCAGGTTCATGCATAAGGTATAACAAAGCATGGCATGAAAAAAGCGGGATTCCGCTTAAATGGATAGATGATGCCGGACATAATTCCAATACGGACAAACCCGAAGAGATCAACGGAATAATAGAAGAACTCATAACTTCTTTGTAAGTCCGGCGCCGGAAGAAAGGCGCTCTTCAAGAGTCAGTATGGGGACTCGGTAAACGGAACGGATGATGACCTAATAGGGAATGAATATGGACTTTAAGACATTGGAAGAAGAAATAGAAAAGCTTAATAAGATCCATCCGAATGCCAATTATACGGCCCGTGACAGATATCTGAAGCAGTACGAATACATATATGAGAATCTGCTTGAGATGGAAAAAGAAGGCAGCATTATACTCGATCCTGATGTAAAGAGTCTTGGCTATCTGCGAGAACTGCTAATCAATGACGGACCTGAGTTTAGTTATACTTTGGTTTTTCGCGGCAAAAATCATCTTAAGAAATATAAGATCGGAGTCTGCGTAAGAGGGCTGCCGATCTGTAAGCCGTTATGATACTCGCATAAGAACAGGAGTGGAGGATTATATATGTTAAGTTATCAGAAACTGACAGAAGAAAAAGTAGACAGATTTATAGAAATGCGCATAAACCAGCTTCGTGAAGAGGGAGCAACGGAAGACATCGATCTTGTGCCTGCTCTTAAAGATTATTATAAAAGGCACATGTCGGACGGAACATTTGTATCCTGGCTCGCTATGGACGGAGATAAGATAGTCGGGACAAGCGGTATGTCATTTGTTGAAAAGCCTCCGTACTTCGGCTGTCCAAGCGGAAGGATGGGTCTTTTATCAAGCATGTTTACCGATCCGGGATACAGACGCATGGGAATAGCCAAGGAACTTCTGTCAAGGGTAGTGGAAGAAGCCAGAGCCTATGGGTGCGGGACAGTACAGATCACGGCGTCCGATATGGGTGTATTGCTGTATACCGATTTCGGCTTTGTAAAAAACGGCAACTTTATGCAGTACAAACTGTGACCAGGGGATGAAATTCAAGCAGCAGGATGAGAGATAATTACAGGGTATGATATGTATAAAATAAGCAAGAAAGGAATACGCAGTAAGCGTATCATCATTAAAGCAATATTTTGAGGATCTTAAGACTGCCGGGATAGAAGCAAAGATCGATGTATATGAGGGAATGTATCACGCCTTTGATATGAATGAACCGAAGCATCCTGTAAGCAGGGAGGCTATAAAGAATTTCAATGAATATTTTGCATATGCCAGGGAGCATTATTTCGCTGAGCAAAAAGATCTGAAGAATAGCCGTTGAAGGAAAAGAAGACAAACGATCTATGGTGGAGTATATATGAACAGTAAGGATAAAGCTTTAAAGTATTTCTCAGAAGGATTGCATTGTTCTCAATCAGTTCTGGCTGCTTTTGCCGATGAATGCGGGATCAGTGAGGAAATGGCATTTAAACTTGGTTCCTGTTTTGGAAGCGGGATGCGTAAAGGAAATGTGTGTGGAGCATGCACAGGAGCACTGATGGTATTGGGACTGCTATTTGGAGAAGAACACAGTGGTGTGCCCGAAGAGCGCCAAAGATCCAATAAGATAAATGATATGATGTTGGATCGATTTAAGCAGACCTACGGAACCTTTATCTGTAATGAACTATTAGGATGCGACATGTCCACCCCGGAGGGCGTTCAATATGCAAGATCAAAAGGACTTTTTAAGGAGTTTTGTCCAAAGATGGTAGCCGGCGCTGTAGATATCCTTGAAGATATAATTGAGGAGATGAAGACAGATGGGATCGATAACAATTAGAGATGTAAAAACCGATGATGCTGCCGGGCTGGCAGAGATCTATTCTTACTATGTACTTAATACGGCTGTGTCGTTTGAATATGTCGCTCCGCCTGAGGAGGAATTTGTTCGTCGAATTGAGAGTATTTCGAAAAAATATCCCTATTTAGTATGTGAGGTCGACGGGAGAGTAGTTGGTTATGCATATGCAGGTACATATAGTAAAAGAGAGGCATATGACTGGACAGTAACTACATCTATCTATGTTGACACGGATTATCGCAGACAAGGGATAGGTTCCATGCTGTATAAGGCATTGGAAGAGAGGCTTAAAGAGCAAGGCATAGTCAATTTGCTTGCCGGGGTAGCTTTTTGCGAAGAAGAGGATGAGTACCTTACACATGACAGCAAGGAATTTCACCTCAGCGAAGGCTATTTGCAGGTTGCTCATATGAAGTCGGTAGGGAAGAAATTTGACAGATGGTATGATCTTCTTTGGTTCCAAAAGAAATTGTAACTGATGCCTGAAATCTGAGATTTATGATTGATGAGAATATGATGAAATATATGCCGGGAACGGAGCGGGATCTGGATGCAATCTGCTCGTTATTTAAAGGAGACAGAATTGATATGGATTTTGATGCTGTAAAAAAGATCACGCAGACAACGATAATGCAGATATGATCGAAACAGATAACGGAGATTATCTCTGCTACGATGTTTTGAAATCGGAGAAATAGATAATATGGATAAAAAAGAAAGCTACTATTCGAAAGCAAGGATGAGTAAGTTTAGGATGCCTAAAATAAATTCCATTCATTATCATGAGCGATATCTTAGCAAAGATATACCTTTTGACCCCGACAAACAGATTGCTGTAATTAAATGCAGTATCTGTACCGGAGAGCAGGTAGCTGGTTTTAAGAGTAAAGAAGACGGTCATTTCACTGAGGTAATGCTGATCAGAGAGGATAAGGATCTGGCAAGGTTTAAGGAAAAATACAAGATAACGGAAATTAAAAAGGAATACTGAGATATGATCGTTAGAGAATACATAAAGCAGGACCTGCCTGATATCATAAGGATATGGAATGAAGTTGTTGAGGATGGTATTGCCTTTCCTCAGGAAGAGCTGCTTGATATGAAAAGCGGAGATGATTTTTTTGCATCTCAGAGTTTTACCGGAGTTGCTGAAGAAGACGGGAAAGTGTACGGACTCTATATCCTTCATCCCAATAATGTCGGAAGGTGTGGACATATCTGCAATGCCAGCTATGCAGTCTCCTCAGATGCAAGAGGCAGACATATAGGTGAACAGCTTGTTATGGATTGTCTTAAGAAAGGAAAAGAGTTAGGATTCCGGGTTCTTCAGTTCAATGCGGTTGTAGAGAGCAATCTACATGCCAGACACCTGTATGAAAGACTTGGATTCACACAGCTTGGTACTATACCGGGTGGATTCAGGATGAAAGACGGACATTATGAAAACATTTGTCCGTATTATCATGAATTATGGGTTCGATAGAATGATCCAAAGAAATTCTTTCTTCAAAAAGGTACTATATAATATCAGATATCTTTGACTACAAATTTTTAAGTTTTTTCTTGAAAAAGATTTTTAATTCGATTAGCCTTTTCTTAGGACGTCCGAATCTTTCCTAAGAGGAGGTTTTTATTTTGACTAAAGAACAACTACACAGGTACATTTCTGAGAGCACCGGGAATGAGGGCAATATATGTCAGATTTATGCCATTAAAGACAATGAGGTGGCACTTGATGATTGTTGGCATGGGTTCAAGACTCTAGATGCGATGAATGTCAATTCCGTGACGAAAGGTATTATGGCATTACTGGCA
>JAFYBE010000070.1 GCA_017540355.1 Lachnospiraceae bacterium
GTATAGGGAATGAACTTTATGAGTCCGCCCAAACGGAGCACGCCCATCAGTACAAGAATTATTCCGGCAATTATGGTGGCAAGCATCATGCCTTCCATTCCGTTCTTGGCGATGATTCCCGCAACAATTGTTGCAAAGGCAGCTGTAGGGCCTGCTATCTGTACACGGCTTCCGCCTAAGAATGAGATTATAAATCCTGCAACTATCGCGGTATAAAGACCTTCCTCGGGTCCGACGCCCGATGCCAAAGCAAGGGCTATTGATAAAGGAAGAGCTATTATCGCTACTATTATTCCGGATACGACATCCGTACCCAACTGCGATAAGCTGTAGTTTTTTAGTGTGCTGAACAGCATCGGTTTAATCTTGTCTTTGTTCATGATTTTGTATAATCCTTCTATAATAAATGTGTTTATTGTAAAGCCAAAAGACATAATAAACTTTGCCAACACATGTGTCAACATCACATTGTATTTATCACGGATTTTTAGTATCATAGATATGTTCACCACTATGGGCGGACAGACATAAAATTCACTTATAATGAGGAGTGTATAACATGAACAAGAAAGAGAGAAACTCATTCACGGGATCGATAGGTTTTGTCCTTGCCGCAGCGGGGAGCGCGGTCGGACTCGGTAATATATGGAGATTTCCGTATCTTGCCGCAAGAGACGGGGGAGGACTGTTTCTTATCATTTACCTGATCCTTGCACTGACATTCGGTTTCACATTGCTTATCACTGAGGTAGCGATAGGCAGGAAGACCAAGCAGAGTCCTTTGACTGCATACGGCGTATTAAGGAAAAAGTGGAAGCCTCTGGGTGTACTGGCCTGCATAGTTCCCATGATGATCATGCCGTACTATTGCGTAATAGGCGGATGGGTAGTTAAGTATTTCCTGGCTTTCCTTACGGGAGCAGGCGTACAGGCAGCTGAAGACGGATTCTTCACCGGTTTTATTACCGACACATCCACACCCATCGGAATGATGATAGTATTCCTTTTCCTTACTATGGTTGTTGTTTTGGGCGGAGTTGATAAGGGTATTGAGAAGTTCTCCAGGGTGATAATGCCTTTGCTTGTGGTTCTTATCCTCTTTATATCGATATTCTCGCTTACAATATCTCATACTGATGATACGGGACTTACCAGAAGCGGACTTGAGGGACTTAGGATTATGTTTATTCCCGAAGCCGGTTCGGTCACATTTCAGAACATATTCTCAACGACCATGGACGCCATGGGACAGTTGTTTTACAGTTTGAGTGTGGCAATGGGTATCATGATCGCTTACGGTTCTTATATGAAGGATGACATCAATCTTTCAAAGTCAGTCGGTCAGATAGAGGTTTTTGATACGGGTATTGCTTTCCTTGCGGGTGTTATGATCATACCTGCCGTATATGTATTTATGGGCAGAGAGGGGATGCAGGCTTCAGGGCCCGGACTTATGTTCGTATCCCTTCCCAAGGTATTCTTACAGATGGGTAAGATAGGTAATGTTATAGGTTGCCTGTTCTTTGCAATGGTACTGTTTGCAGCCACGACGAGTGCCGTATCCATACTTGAAGCTATAGTATCAAGTTTTATTGATGCATTTCATATGGAGAGAAAGCATGCAACACTTTTGGAAGGTGTCATAGCGCTTGTACTCGGAATTCTTGTCTGCCTCGGATATAATAAGCTTTACTTTGAGATAGAGCTTCCCAACGGAGCTATCGCGCAGATCCTTGATATCATGGATTACGTCAGCAACAATCTGTTGATGCCTATAGTTGCGATCGGCACATGTATCCTTGTGGGCTGGATACTTAAGCCGGAATACATCACCGCCGAGATCACAAGGAACGGTGAGAAGTTCGGCAGAAGAGGGTTATTTGTTATTATGATCAAATACGTTGCACCAGTAATGCTTTTGGCACTGTTGCTTAAAGCCTTAGGCATTGTGTGATATATGCATTTGTGATAAAGTGTCTGTAAGAGGTGTCTTTAGACACGGAGGGTTTAGTATTGGGCGAGAAGAATGTATACGGGGTTACCGTTCCTGTAGATAAGTACGTATGGGACATGGTCATGGACAACGGCTATGACCGTGTTTTCGGTGTGAACATATCTGACAATTCCATCTGGTTTTATCATGTCTATGAGAGGAAGAATATAGGTTCCGTTTATTCCAAGATAGATACGATCGGTGTAGCACCGGATACATTTGATGGTTTTATGGCTATTCTGTATGACTATGTTGTGCAGGAGGAACAAGGCTGCTTTGAAGAGCAGCTTAAGGTTGACTATATATGCCATGAGATCAATGAAAGAGGCAACTTCGTCCGCACCGTACATATGAACTTTATTGGTGAGAGAAGGTCTAAGTGCTTTAAGCTTTATGCTCATTCTGATGAGCCGAATATCCTTTTGGGTTTTGTATATGATATTTCGGCGTCTTTAGATCATGACTGGATGACGGATGAATATGCAAGGCAGGGTTTTTTGGAAAATGCGGAGAGGCTTCTTCGAGAGATTCCCATAGAACGTGAGCAGTATTCTTTGGTATATACGAACATCAAGGGATTTAAGGCGATCAACGATCTGTTCGGAGAGCAGAGCGGAGATATGGTAATATTCCAGACCAGAGACATATTGCGCACATTGCTTAAGCCTATTATAATGGGGCGTCTGGAGAACGATCATTTTGTACTGATCACAAAGGATGAATTTCTTAACGAGCAGAGCTTACGAAGTCTTGCAACACAGACTTATACCGAAGGTTATAAGCATTATGATTTCACGATAAGATGCGGTATATACAGGATACATGACAGAGATGTATCTGTGGGTAAGATGGTTGACAGAGCCAAGCTTGCCGAGAAGGCAACACTTGATAAAGTGGGCCATTCTCATGTTGTGTATAATGATGACGTTCGTGTCAACTATGTCAAGCAGCGAGTTCTGATATCGGACATGAACAAGGCGATGGAACTTGGCGAATTTAAGGCATATTTCCAGGGGATAGTGGATGCGAAGACGGGTCAGATATCGAGCGCCGAGGCA
>JAFYBE010000071.1 GCA_017540355.1 Lachnospiraceae bacterium
GCTTAAGAAGGTCGGAGATATGATATTTGACGGACTTAACCCCGATGAAGTACTCTTTAAGCAGGAGATATACAGGACGGATACTGAGAAAAAGCTTTTAAGTATCTATCTGCCTTTTGCAAGTAAGGATGAACTTATCTTGGAACAGGAAAAAGGCGAGATCTCTGTGGGTGTTAAGAATGAGCGAAGGAGATTCCCCATCCCTGCCGGACTGTCGGGACTTGACATCGCGGGTGCAGCATTTGAAGACGGGTATCTCAATATAAGGTTTGGTGAAGAACATGATGACTAATGGTGCTGTCGGAACATTTGCTGACACCCGCAAGGCTTGTTGACGAACTGGGCGGGATCGAGAGATTGGTATTTAAGCTGCTCTTTACCGGGAAGACCTACAGAAAGATATACAGGTTGTATGAACTGGGGAATGGTTGAACATTAAAAAAACTGTTGACAGATTAAGAAGATGATATTAAGATAACATTGTTACGTAACAATGTTATCTATTTATATGGGCAGAATTATGAAACAGGATGTTGAGTACAAAAAAAGAGAACTGTTGATAGAAGCGGCTAAAAAGGAATTCCTTGAAAAGGGATATAATAAGGCATCGCTTCGGACTATATGTTCCAAGGCAGGAGTCACTACAGGCGCACTGTATTTCTTCTTTGAGAATAAGGCGGAACTGTTCGCCGCGATCGTTGATGAACCGCTTAAAGGGTTAAAGGCGTTAGTTGCCAAACATTTTATGGAAGACAGCAAGTCTATGTCGAAGATTGATTCGCTTAGCGACATAGACATGGATCATTCAGATGAGAGCGATATGTTCATCGAATATATATATGATTATCGCGACAGCTTTATACTGATACTTAACTCGTCTGAAAATACGGTGTATGAGAATTGCGTGGATGAGTTCGTTGATATGTTAGAGAAGGCGACACCGAAGATGTTGTCCGGGATGAAGGGTTATACATGTGATGAATATATGTCACATTGGATGGCGCACCTTACGATCGATGCATTTATCAATGTGATAAAACATGTGGAAGATAGGGAAGAAGCGAAGAGAAGGATGAGACCGATACTTAATTATCTGGTCAGGGGATGGGTAGACCTGGTCATGGTAAAAGAATAACAATATAAAAGCTAAGTAAAAGCAAGAAAAGAAAGAAACCGCTTTGATCGGGGATCACATATGTATCCTTAGAGATGAGCGGTAAAAAAATAACAATTACATAACATTGTTATGTAAAATCTTAGGCAGTAAGGAGAACGGAAAAATGTATCTTGAGATCAAAGACGTTAAGAAAAGTTACGGACAGGACGGAAGCTATGTTCAGGTCCTTAAGGGAGTCAATACCGGAGTTGAGAAAGGCCAGATGTGCGTCATACAGGGCACATCCGGATCGGGCAAATCAACCCTGCTTAACTGCATCGGCGGATTGGATGTCATGGACAGCGGCTCGATCCTTGTTGACGGGACCGAGGTGTTCGGCATGAAGAATAAGGCGTTGTCGGATTACAGAAGAGACAATCTCGGATTCATTTTCCAGTTCTATAATCTGGTTCCCAATCTTACGGTAAAAGAGAACATCCAGGTGTGTGAATACTTAACGGATGATCCGCTTGACATGGACGAACTGTTGGATGTCTTGGGACTTACGGAACATCAGAACAAGTTCCCTTCGCAGTTATCCGGCGGCCAGCAGCAAAGATGTGCGATAGCAAGGGCGCTTATCAAAAATCCCAAGCTGCTTTTATGTGATGAGCCCACGGGTGCGCTTGATTCGAATACCTCAAGAGATATACTCATACTTCTTGAACAGATAAATGAAAAATACGGAACGACGATGCTGATCGTGACGCATAACAATTCGATCAAGAACATGGTGCACAAGGTCATATTCTTAAAGGACGGACTTGTTAAGAAGGAATACTTAAATGAGGTCAGGGTACCGGCCAAGGAATTGGAGGATCTGTAATGAACAGGGTTTTAAGCAGAAGATTTCCCAGACAGATAAAGGCGGATCTGTTCAGATATACATCGTTATTTTTGATGATAGCGTTATGCATGTACATAGTCATAGCGCTTGTGGATGCGGCCGAGATAGTCATACAGGGTACGGAGAATAACCAGAAGGTGAGCAACCTTGAAGACGGACAGGTGACGGTATTTTCAAAGCTTACCGATAAACAGTTAAGCGAGATAAGTGACACAGGTGTCATGATCGAGCCTCACATAAGTTATGACATAACCCTTGATGACGGTTCGGTCCTTCGTATGTTTGTCAACAGGGAACTTATCGATAAAGTCGCTTTGGATGAAGGGCGCTTTGCCGAAGGTACATATGAGATCGTATTGGAAAAAAGGTATTGTGAGGAACATGACATTCATGTGGACGATCTTATAAAGATCGGAAATGAGGATGTGACCGTTACCGGTATCGGAAGCGCGGTCGATTATGATGCGCCTTATAAGAAACTTACCGATACGGCCATAGACAGCAGAACCTTCGGTGTGGGATTTGTGACTAATGAAGGTTATGAACATTATAAGCAGGTATGCAAGACGGGCAGTGAAGATCTTACATATGCGTTCGTGTTAAATGACGCGATGAGCAGCGATGATCTTAAGCAGATGATAAAGGATCTTGACTTTGATTATAAGCAAGTCGATGATCCTTATTACCGGGAGATGCTTGATGATACATACGGTAAAAGAGATGAGATCACTGACGGTATCAACGACCTTGTTGACGGCGTGGACGAACTTTACGACGGCGTAGAAGAACTTAAGGACGGAACGGCGGAATTAAGTGACGGAATGAAGGAACTGTATGACGGCAGTGAGGAATTATATGACGGTACCGGTGAACTTGCAGACGGTGTGGATGAACTCGGCGACGGAGTAACAGACCTTGCTGACGGCGCGGTCAAACTTGATGACGGAAGTAACGATCTGCATGACGGTGCATATGCGCTATGGGACGGACTTGCCGGACTTAAGGCGGGTGCAAATGAACTGGATGATGCATTACATGAGCTTGAAGATAATAACGGAACGTTAACAGGCGGAGCAGAGAAGGTATTTGACGGTGTGATCTCCATGGCTGAGTCAAGTATCAATGCGCAGATAACATCGCCTCCGCTTAGCGCACCGGCGATAGACATTAACAGAGATGATTATGCGGAGGTACTGTCGCAGGTGGCGGATAGGATAGAAGGCGCCGGAGGAGATGCGTCTTCTGTCAGGGAATTAAAATGCAGCCTGGACGGTATCGCAAGATATGTTGAAGGCACTAAAGAATATACGGATGCGGTCGGCAAGATCTCAAGCGGAGCAAGCGAACTTAATGCGGGAGCGTTAAGCGCGGTTGACGGAGCGCTCGCTCTAAGTGACGGAGCAGCCAAACTCCATGACGGTACGACGGAGCTTAAGGACGGAACGGATGAACTTGATGACGGTGTAGAAGAACTTAAGGACGGCGTATCTGAACTCAGGGACGGAACCAAGGAATTAAAGGACGGAGCAAAGGAAGCATATGACGGATCTACTGAACTTGATGACGGCGCGGGTGAGCTGCTTGACGGCGTAAGTGAACTTAAAGACGGCGTTAAGGATCTTAAGAAGCAGTCAGATGAAATGCTTGATGAGATATTCTCTAAGTCTCCCGATAACATTACTTCGTTCTTATTAAGAGGGGACAATATGAGAATCGGCGGAGCGGCCGGTGATATAGAAATCAATAAGATGATAGGTGTTGTTGCCGGAGTGATAGTCATAGTGCTCTTTACATATGTGCTGTCGGTATTCGTTATACATCAGATTCAGGAAGAGAGCAGCGTTATAGGTGCCTTATATGCACTTGGTGTTAAGAAGAAAGATCTGATGAGACACTATATCTTCATTCCGACTGTCATATCGTTCCTTGGCGGATTGACCGGTGCTGTATTCGGATTGTCAGGTCTTGGCAGCAGCTGGCAGACATCGGATTCATATTCATATTATTCGATCCCCTGGTTTGATAAGGTGGTTCCGGCTTATCTTATAGTATATGCGGTCATCATGCCGCCGGTTGTATCGGTGATAGTCAATTACCTTGTAATCAATAAGAGTCTTTCAAGAACCGCACTGTCACTTATTAAGAATGAGCAGAAAGCAAGCAAGGGTAAGGATATCAAACTGCCCGATATGCTATTTATGAGCAAATTTAAGTTAAGACAGATGCTTAGGGAGAGAAGGACAGCCATAACCGTAATTGCAGGCATGGTTATATCGCTTCTTATATTCATGATGGGAATGGATTGTTATGTACTGTGTAAGAGTGTGGGCGAGCTGTCCGTTAAGGATACAAGATATAACTATATGTACAACTATAAGTATCCGACGGATGAACCGCCTGCAGGCGGTGAGCCGTGCTATGTAACATCACTTAAGAGGGAGAGACTCGGATATGCGCTTGATGTGACTGTCATGGGTATAGATGATGACAATCCTTATATTGATGTTAAGCCGGTTAAGGGTAAGAATAAGATTGTTGCATCCGATGCGGTATGTGCCAGATATGGCGTAGGAAAAGGAGATAAGATAATTCTTACCGATAATGCGTCAGATATAGATTATGCGTTTACGATAGCAGAAGTTGTGCCCTACTCGGTAGGACTTACCGTATTTATGGATATAGAGAGCATGAGGGAACTGTTCGGTGAGGATGAGGATTATTACAATGTTGTCTTATCGGACATAGAACTCAATATAGAAGAAGGAAGACTATACTCTGTTACAAATAAAGATGACGTAGAGAGATCATCAGGCATATTCTCGGATCTTATGGCTCCGATGGTAACGATGTTGATGGTCATGAGCATCATCATATTCTGCATAGTCATGTATCTCATGACATCGGTAATGATAGAAAGAGCGGGATTCGGCATATCATTGCTTAAGATATTCGGATTTAACGGAAGAGAGGTTAAGAAACTATACCTTGACGGTAATCGTATGGTCGTTATGATCGGTGCTTTGATAGGTATACCGGTGGCTAAGATGATAATAGACAGATTGTTCCCTGTCTTTATCTCCAACGTAGCCTGCCCCATGCATCTGGAATATGAGTGGTACCACTACATTATGATATATGCGGCGATTGTCGGCTTCTACAGTCTCATAAGTCTGATACTTACGGGCAAACTTAACAGGGTAACACCCGCTGAAGTGCTTAAGAACAGAGAATAGACATATCTCAACGGAACGATAATTTAATAAGGATTTTATGGACTAATACACCCCTGTGAGGGTATAATGTGAATGTTATTCAGAGATACTGTTACAGGGGATATTGTTTATTATGCATAATGAGATAATCACTATAGGTCACGTTACGATATACGGATACGGGCTGATGATAGGCATAGGCGTTATTCTGGCCATGCTTATCGGAGATAAGAGAGCAGGCAAGAGGGGCCTTAACGGCGAACTTGTATACGGACTTACGATCACGGCGGTCGTTTTAGGCTTCATGGCAGCTAAGGTGCTTTTCATAATCACCAATTGGAGCGATTTTATAAAGGCTCCGCTTGAATACATCTCAAGCGAAGGCTTCGTGGTATACGGCGGATTGATAGGCGGTATACTGGCTGCTTTGGGATACTGCAGGCTTAAGGGACAGAACGGATTTGATTACATAGATCTGATGACTCCTTCCATAGCCATAGCACAGGGATGCGGAAGAATAGGCTGCCTTTTGGCAGGCTGCTGCTACGGAAGAGAGACCGACAGCCCGCTTGGTATAGTATTTACGCATTCGGCTTTCGCACCAAACAATGTAAGACTTATTCCGACACAGATTATCATGTCTGTCGGCGATTTCGTCATAGCCGGAATACTGCTTTGGTATTCGTCAAAGTCAAGGAAGAGAGGGCAGACGACGATACTTTGGCTGCTTTTATACAGCATAGGCAGATTCTTTATTGAGTTTTTACGTGCCGATTACAGAGGGAATATCGGATTATTGTCCACATCACAGTTTATAGCGGTGATATTCGTTCCGGCGTGCCTGCTGGGATTTAAGTTCTTAGTCCCGGTTCTTAATAAAGGAAAGGAAACTAATGAATAAGATCGAATTCATCGACATGTTACGACGACACATATCGGAAGTGAGCGATCCTGTTTTTGTCAATGATACAATTGATTACTACACGGATTATATTGAGACCGGTATCCGCAAGGGTCGCAGCGAGGAGGATGTTCTTGCTGAACTTGGTGACCCGAGGCTTATTGCCAAGTCGATAGTTGCGAGTAAGGATATAATACCTGACGGAAGCGGTAAAAGCGGCAGCTCCTACGAAAGCTACGGCAGCAGCGATTCCGGATACGGCGATTACGGACAGAGAAGCGGAACGGGTATATACGGCGGAAAGGTTCACTTCGTCACCAAAAGCGGCAAAGACATATCGCTTCCCGTGGGTCTGGCCAAAGCAGGCGGTGTGGCCGTCGGAATACTGACACTGGTAATTGTGGGTAAGATAGCCATAGTATTAAGCCCGGTTATCGGTGTGGGAATACTTGCAATCCTGATATACAGATTCTTTAAAGATAATTTCTGATCATCATATGAACACAATGGAACTCATAGCACCCTGTCATTTCGGTTTGGAAGCGGTGCTTAAAAGAGAGATAACCGATTTGGGTTATGACATATCACAGGTTGAAGACGGCAGAGTCACTTTCATAGGCGATGCGGAAGCAATTGCCAGGATCAATATCTGGTCAAGAACAGCCGAGAGAGTGCTGCTTAAGATAGGAAGCTTTGACGCCTATACATGGGATGACCTTTTTGAAGGAACTAAGGCCCTTGACTGGGAGAAGTATATCCCTAAGGACGGACGATTCTGGGTCACCAAAGCAAGCAGTATCAAAAGTAAGCTGTTCAGCCCTTCGGACATTCAATCCATCATGAAAAAAGCGATGGTTGAGAAGATGAAGGAGACATATCATGTGGAGCGTTTCGAAGAATCCGGAACGGATTTCCCCATAAGAGTATTTATATATAAGGATAAAGTGACGGTAGGACTGGATACCACCGGCGATTCACTTCACAAAAGAGGCTACAGACTATTAACCGCCAAGGCTCCGATTGCAGAGAATCTTGCTGCGGCTTTAATAATGCTGACACCGTGGAGAGGGGACAGGATATTTATAGATCCCTTCTGCGGAAGCGGTACTTTCCCGATAGAAGCCGCGCTTATGGCGGCGAATATCGCACCGGGACTTAACAGAGAGTTCAGGGCATGTGACTGGGAGCATATAATTGCACCGCGCATATGGAAGGATGCATATGATGAAGCCAGGGATATGGTAAACCTTGATGTTAAGACCGATATCCAGGGATATGACATAGATGATGAAATGGTTCGTACGGCAAGGGAGAACGCTAAGCTTGCCGGAGTTGAGGGGCTCATACATTTTCAAAGAAGAGACGTAAGTGATTTAAGTCATCCGGGCAAATACGGATTCATAATTACGAATCCGCCGTACGGTGAGAGAATCGGAGCGGATGATGATCTGGCCGAACTTTACGATATAATCGGACAGAGATTCAAAAGCCTTGACAGTTTTTCGCTGTATATGATCACATCTTATGAGGAGGCCGAGAAGGCCATAGGGCGTAAAGCAGACAAAAACCGCAAGATATATAACGGCATGCTTCAGACAAGGTTCTATTCCTTCATGGGACCGAAGCCGCCGGCAAGAGCGAGGGATTAGTCTGACAAGGAGTAATTGACTGTAATGAAAAAATGGGTGATGATTCCGCTTGTGATATTGGTGTCGCTTATCACGGGAGCGAGTTATTATTACTACAATTATATATATAAGGCACCTGAGGCGGTAGAGAGCCGTGAACTCATGGAGACGAATTCTTCCTATGAATATCTGATCCAGGATGCGGGTTACAGGATCGCTGAGAACAGCTATGATTGTAAGGTGCTTATAAATCCCGTATACGGCGGACCGGACGGAGGTATGGCTGCAGGCAAGCTTCGAGAGGCTGATATCGCATTAAGTGTTGCGATGTATGTCGAGCAGCTTAATACGGATGATAAGCTTGGAATATTCCTTACAAGGGATACGGATACCAACCCGACGGAGGGACAGAGGCTTCGGTTTGTTGAAGTGGTTGATCCTGATATCGTTCTTGAGATAAGAGTTAACAGCAATGCTGACACAAGTGTCATAGGAACTTCGGTATACTATGACAATGAATATTATGATTTTCATCTCGTTAATTCGCGTCTGGCGGATGTTTTGGAGAAAAGCATCGTGACAGAGATAGAAGGAGTGGCGGAAGGAATCTTTCCGCTTGAGGACGGAACATCGGATTTCATAAAGCAGATGCACAGACCGTCGGCACTCATCAGATGCGGATATATCACGGGAGATAAGGAAGCGGCAGCGCTTGCAAGCGAGACATATAAGAGCAATATCGCAAAAGGCATATTGAATGCCATAGAAGAAGTGCGCAGCGCCGACTATACAAGTGAAGAGGAATAAAGATATGAGAAGGATCGTTTTTGCCACGGGTAACAAGGGCAAGATGAGAGAGATCAAAGAGATAATGTCCGGCTTTGACATCGAAATCGTATCGATGAGAGAAGCGGGCGTGGAAGTCGATGTGGAAGAAGACGGAACCACTTTTATGGAGAATTCATTTATAAAGGCCAGGGCCGTTGCCGATAAATGCAGGCAGGCAGGATATACGGATGATATAGTGCTTGCCGACGATTCGGGTCTTGTGGTGGATGCACTCGGCGGAGAGCCCGGTATCTATTCGGCAAGATATCTCGGAGAGGATACTCCGTACAGCATCAAAAATGCGAAGCTCATTGAGCGTATGGAGGGTGTGCCAGAGGATGAGCGAAGCGCAAGATTCGTATGTGCCATAGCCTGTGTGCTTCCGGACGGAAGAGAACTTGGGGCAGAGGAGACTTACGAAGGCGCTATAGGATATGAAGAGAAGGGGGCAAACGGCTTCGGCTATGACCCGATATTCTATCTCCCAGACAGAGGGGTCTACAGCGCGGAACTTGATCCTGATGAGAAGAACAGGATAAGCCACAGGGGGAAGGCACTTGTTAAGATGAAAGAGATTCTTGCAAGGGAACTGGGGGATTCCGGCAACTGATTGGCAGATTGTGATTAAATCAATGAAGAAGATACTTATTGTAAGTGATACTCACGGGCATAACGCCTTATATATGCAGCTTGTGGAAAAGCTTAAGCCTCTGGATATGGTGATACACTGCGGGGATACGGACGGAAGCGACCAGACTATCCTTATGTGTCCGGACTGTCCGGTATACCTTGTCCAGGGTAATAATGACTTTTTCTCGGATGCTCCGCGTGAGCAGGAATTTAATATAGGAAAATACAAAGTTCTGCTTACTCACGGACACCATTACTACATATCAATGGGAAATGAGATCCTTAAGCAGGAAGCAAGGGCAAGAGGCTGTAATATCGTGATGTACGGTCATACACACAGACCGGTGATTGACACTTCTTCCGATATAATTGCCTTAAATCCGGGGTCTTTGACTTTCCCCAGACAGGAGAGCAGGAAGCCCAGTTATATACTTATGACCTTGGATGATTCGGGTGAGGCTCATTTTGAGTTAAACTATCTTGCATGATGTGAGTAAAATCGGGCAATAATATAAGTAAAAAAAGAGTTGACACGAAAGTGTTGCTATCATATAATAACATTTGCGTCACGGGAGTCCGCGGATATATTATAGGAACGGACCAGGAGGTGACGCCGAAGACAGGCGCGTATCGGGGTGTGGCTCAGCTTGGCTAGAGCGCCTGGTTTGGGACCAGGAGGTCGCAGGTTCGAATCCTGTCACCCCGAGTAAAAAATAATAACAGTATATGCGGGTGTAGTTCAATGGTAGAACACTAGCCTTCCAAGCTAGATACGTGGGTTCGATTCCCATCACCCGCTTTAAGATTTTAAAAATCTTAGAGCAAGTGTGTCTGTAGCTCAGCTGGATAGAGCAACGGCCTTCTAAGCCGTGGGTCGGGGGTTCGAATCCCTTCAGGCACGTTTTTTTATTAAATATGGTGGGTATGGCGCAGTTGGTTAGCGCGCCAGATTGTGGCTCTGGAGGCCGAGGGTTCGAATCCCTCTACCCACCCGATAAGGTTTTGCGATTATGCAGAATGGTGTTCGCAAAACTTTTTTACTATATTCATATAGTATATTGGGCCATCGCCAAGCGGTAAGGCACGAGGTTTTGATCCTCGCATGCGCTGGTTCGAATCCAGTTGGCCCAGCTTGGGCGAATGGAAAGCCTGATATTACGGGCCACTAGCTCAGTCGGTAGAGCACTTGACTTTTAATCAAGTTGTCGCGGGTTCGATTCCCACGTGGCTCATAGCAGAATTAGCTCAGGATCTTTGCCTGGGCTATATTTGTATCGTACAGAGGTAATTATGAAAGATATAGGTATGGAAGAAGAAAACAAAATGGGCACCATGCCCGTGGGTAAGCTTTTGGTGACTATGTCCGTTCCCATGATTTGCTCAATGTTAGTACAGGCACTATACAATATCGTTGATTCGATATTCGTGGCCAAGATAGAAGAGGATGCCCTTACTGCCGTTTCGATGGCTTTCCCCTTACAGATGCTTATGTTTGCAATGGGTATCGGAATGGGAGTCGGCGTTAATGCGATGCTTAGTAAGTCATTAGGTGAGAAGGATACGGTGGTTGTTAATAAGTCGGCAACCAACGGTATATTCTTATCCCTGATTAATTACATCATCTTCTTAATAGTGGGTCTTACATGTGTCGAGCCCTTCTACAGAAGCCAGACCGACAATGAGAACATCATAGCTTACGGTATCACATACATGACGATATGCTGTTGCTTAAGCTTCGGTGTATATTCACAGATCATATTTGAGAGATTGTTACAGTCAACGGGTAAGACTTTCTATAATATGATCACCCAGGGTACGGGTGCAATCATCAATATCATCTTAGACCCGATACTTATATTCGGTCTTTTGGGAGCACCGAAGATGGGAATAGCCGGTGCGGCTGTCGCAACGGTTACGGGTCAGGTGATTGCGGGAATACTGGCATGCTTCTTTAACCTAACGGTCAATAAAGAGATTAACTTAAGCTTTAAGGGATTTAAGCCGGACCTTGAAATCATCAAAAGGATATATAAGGTAGGTTTCCCTTCAATAATCATGCAGTCCATCGGTTCCGTTATGACATACGGAATGAACAGGATCCTCGGTACATTCTCATCCACGGCAGTGGCAGTGTTCGGTGTGTACTTTAAACTTCAGAGTTTCGTGTTCATGCCCGTGTTCGGACTTAACAACGGAATGGTTCCGATTGTGGCGTATAACTACGGAGCCAAGAAGAGACTTCGTATGATTAAGACAATCAAGCTGGCAACCGTATTTGCCATGAGCATAATGTTATTCGGTGTGCTGATATTCGAGCTGTTCCCGGGACAGTTATTCTCTCTGTTCTCGGCGTCCGACCATATGCTGTCAATGGGTAAGCCTGCGTTACGCATAATTGCCATCCATTTTCCGATAGCAGCGTACTGTATAGTAATAGGCTCGGTATTCCAGAGCCTCGGTAACGGTGTATACAGCATGGTCAACTCGATAATGCGTCAGATCGTGGTGCTTCTGCCTGCGGCATATTTCTTAGCACTTACCGGCAACGTTAACAACGTATGGTGGTCATTCCCCATAGCCGAACTTATGTCGGCAACAATGACAACCATATTCTTAATAAAGATCAACAAGGATATAATCAGCAGGATACCGGACGGAGTACTGTAGATGGAAGATAAGGAATTTGATCTCTGTATGAACCGGATGGCCGACGGCGATAAGGATGCGCTTAAGGCCATATACGAAAACTACAGGGCATATATATATCATTTTCTCTTAGGCATTCTTAAATCCAAAGAGGATGCGGAAGACGTGGCGAGTGAGTTCTTCATCCGCCTTTATAAGAATGCGTCCAAATATAAGCCGGGCAGCGGTCACAAGACCTATATAACTACGATCGCGCGCAATATGGCAATTGATTTTCTGCGCTCTAAGGGCAGGGAATCATTAATTGAAGATATTTTTCCACAAAAAAGTGACGACTCAGACGTATATATTACAGAGGACATGATCACCGCCGGGACGACCGCCGGTGGCATGGGCGTTATGGCAGATGAAGGTGCGGCAGAAGATGCGGCATCTGCGGATGTTACTGCTAATGAGGCTATAGGCAAAGTGACGATGGAAGAAGCTTTGTCTAAGCTTAAACCGCCGGAGCCTCAGATTATACACATGAAGTTTGCACTCGATATGACCTTTGCGGAAATAGCAGAGGCGCTTAAGATACCCATGGGCACGGTTACATGGAAGTATCGTGAAGCGATCGGGAAGTTAAGGAGGTGCGGCTATGCCTTCTGATTTTGAAAGAGAATACAAAGAATATATAGAGAGCACCACGCCTGATTTCTGGGATAAGATCGAAGCGGGAATCGCAGAAGAGACAACAGCTGAGGTTAAGACCGTTACTGCAGTTGAGACATCGGCTGAGGTTGAATCGGACGCTCAGAGTTATGTTAACCAAGATAAGAAGGTTATAAAGTGGGGCGTAGTTGCCAAGAGAATCGGACAGTTTGCGGCGGTTGCAGCCATAGCGTTTATCTCGTTCGGACTTGTATCCATGCTTGCAAAGGGCGGTATGAAGTCAGCTTCTCCGGCCATGTCTGACAGTGCGGCACCTGCGGCGGCAGCTGAGGCACCGGCAGCCGATACTGCAGCTTATGACAGTGAGCCCATGGCAGAAGCGGCATATGAAGCCGAAGAAGTCGATGCCGTTATGGAAGCTGAAGCACCTGCGGCGGCAGAGGAGACTGCGGATGAAGCTCCTGCACTGAATGCGGAAGTTAATTCGGTACAGTTTGCTGATTCCGACAATAAGAAGAATCTAATGGGCGAGACATATTCGGGAGCTGCCAAGGCGGCTGATTCCGAAAGCGCGGCCGAAGCGGCTTTGGATGAGAATGTATATAATTCGGTAACACTTGTTGAGATGATAGAGTTTTCTCCCACGGAAAGAGTCAATTCGGCATCGGGAGATCAGTATAAGTTCGGTCTGACATTTACGGCTGACGGTGTTGAGGTTAACTGCCTTATAACCGAAGCGGAAGTTAAGGCCTTTGCCGAAGAGGGAGTTTCCCTTACAACCGACGGTGTCTACAATATATATGTTGAACGCCGTGGAGGAGATGAGCAGGGACTGACCGAGTATCCATACGTTCTTAAAGTAATCGATAAAGTTGATTAATCTGAAAAGTGATGTTAAAGATGAAAACCGGACCGTTATAAGGTCCGGTTTTTTGAATTGTCTATAAGACGGGCGAACACTTTGGCTGTTCTTATCTCGGTATCTTTAAAATGATTGCCGGGATTAAAGTCAAGAGTGCATTCGATTCCTTTTGATGTATATAAAGAATGTGCATCACGGATTCTTTGGCCTACCGTGGACATAACGGGATTGCGGGTTTTCTCTTCCTTATCTCCAAGACTTAAGCAGACTTTTGATACATGTATGTCATTTGCTTTGATAAATTCATCAAAACCGGGAAACCACACGGACGGAGAAGCAGCGGCCACTCCGTTAAATATATCGGTTTTATATGCTGCCCACAGGCAGAACAGGCCGGCTAAAGAATAACCTCCTATATAATATGTCTTATCCGACTCATCACAGATCTTAAGAATCTCATCAAGTGTCTTTTCGGCGCCTCCGATAAAACCTCTGTCGCCGAATACCGGCGGGGCCGCCCACGGAGAGAGGTCATCATTCCAGTTGTCCACCTTGATCGCCAGAAGCTTAAAATCC
>JAFYBE010000072.1 GCA_017540355.1 Lachnospiraceae bacterium
GCAAGATGAAGATCGGATATCAGATCATTGTCATTAAGATGCATATGCTTAATATACGGTGCCATCTCCTCAAACCACTCTCTTGCAGGAGTGCTTGTCAGGGCAGCATGTGCATAATCAAGACAAAGCGCAACATTCGGCTCATCCTTAAGATTATCCATCAATGCATTGAATATCACCGGACTGTTCTCAAATGTATTCTCCATATATATATACAGGCCACGGTATTTGGCTGCCAGTTCATGTAAAAATGCGGTCATGCCCGATAACCAGCCCGACAGATATCCTTCGGTATTAAGTCCTGCCAAAAGACCGGTATGGAACACAACCCCCTTACATCCGAGCTTGCCGGCTATATCCATCGACTGTCTCATCAACATCCTGCAATGATCTCTTATTACCGAATCCTGGCTTATCGGTGCTATATCATAGAACACTCCGTGCAGAGTATCCTTGCTTCGGTCTCTGTCATATTCAAGATATTTAGCTATCCTGCGCTCGGTCTCATTCTTGTCCTCATACACTGACGGATCAAAGAAATCGTTATACTCAAACGCTACACCATATTCTGACACAAGCGTCATATATTCATTCATGTTGCTTATGTCCGGTATGACTGTCCAATTACCTTTCATAGTATGTCCCTCGTTGAAAATAATTAAATGCTGTCCACAGAATATACCATTATCTTATTGCTCTTACCCTTAAGAGGTATCTCACCGACAGGAGTTGCTTTGATCCTGTCCTTAAGTCTCTCATATACATCTTCGCTTATGAGTATCTGCTCAGCCTTGGCATTGCTTTCAAGCCTTGCCGCGGTATTGACCGTATCGCCTATGGCTGTGTAGTCCATTCTGAAGTCACATCCTATATTACCTACGACAGCCTCACCGCAGTTGACGCCGACACCGAAGCCGACTTTCTTGCCAAACTCCTTAAAGAGTCTGTCACCGAGTTCCTGCGAACCGGCCTTGATATCCCATGCCGCCGCGACCGCCTCATATATGTAATCTTCCTGATCGAAGGGCGCATTGAACACCGCCATCGTTGCATCACCTATGAACTTATCAAGCGTACCCTTATGCCTTAAGATACTGGTAGTCGTAAGCTTAAGGTATTCATTAAGGATCGCAACGACCTTCTCAGGCTCCAAGCCCTCCGATAACGGAGTGAAACCTCTTATATCCACGAACAGTACTGCGACATCTCGCTTCTCACCGCCCAAATGTAACTCGAAATCGCCCGTCTTTGAGAGATTGTCGACTACTTCCGGTGCCACATATTTCTTAAAGACATCAAGCGTATGCTTACGTCTTATCCTCTCAAGCACATACTTCTCGATAACAAAGTATATGTCTGCCAGTATCAGGACCAAGAGCACATATACACACCGGACAAAAGCCCTCTTTCCGCCGAAGCTTCCTAAAGCCATGAGCCTTCCGAATATCATATACAGTCCGGAGATAAGAGCCGATGTGATAAGTATCACAGACAGCTTGCGCTTTTTTGCAAAAAGGATGAAGCCTGCTATCAAGACAAATGTGATCACTGCCAGTACCGTACGACCTATCGGAAGCATGGTCTTATGCTGCATATAGGCCTGAATGATATTAGCATGTATCTCAACCCCGTACATACTCTGTCCGCGGTCTATCGTGGCTCTGTATGAATCCTGGAAGCCTGGGGCATACGCTCCTACCAGCACTATCTTATCCCTGAACGCCTCATGCGGTACCTCACCCGCAAGTACGGCTCTTAACGATACGTGCTGGAACTCGCCTTCCTTACCCGAATATAAGAACTGGAACTGACCCTTGGAATCAACATCGGGAACCGTTGCATCGGGATCATATGCCTTATATATTGCCAAAGCAAAACTGTCATGAACCCCCGAAGAAAGATCATTGTTCGGATTAAGTTCCGCTATCTCTTCAGGTACATTGATCGATGCGATTGAATATCTCACACAACCGTCCGGAGCAATACCGGTATTGGTAAATCCGAGTTTGACTTCCTTAGCCAGTTCTTCATAGGGAACTTCTATATCGGAAATAAACTCCGTATTGTATACAAGCTTGCCGTTAGCATCTTTTTCAAGAGCGCCCCTGTATACTATATTGGTGCCTACGACAACGGAAGTCTTGCCGTTTGAAGCAGCGACGGCATCCGCCACGGCCTTGGCAAGCCTCATGTCTGTCTCTTTATCGTAATCACTGATATACATGATATCCATTCCGACGACCGCCGGGGAATTGTCAGGGTCTTCATACAGATACTCAAACAGTTCTGCCGATCTTTCCCTTGACCAAAGATTGAAATTGCCGTACTCGGATAACGTCTCCTCATCGACTCCTATGATGATGATATCCGAAGAAGTACCGGCCAGCTTGGTATAAAACTTGTCCGTTACGTATGAATCCAGTGCATAGAACGGATTAAGAACAGCCATAGCTGCGGTCAGTAAACCTATAACTATGGCTGATATTAAGTATGCATATCTGCTGATGTTCTTGTTCATATTCCCCCCACTGTAAATATATGGTCTACAAGGTCTCACCCATAAGTTCAAGAGCTTCCCCTAACACCTTACCTATCGAATCATGTATGACAAGGTCTGCCTTCCTGTCTGCATTGGTCTCACTCTTGTTGATCAGAACAAGATGTTTCCCATGGAAGTACTGAATAAGTCCCGCAGCCGGATAAACAACAAGCGAAGTTCCGCCTATTATAAGCGTATCCGCTGCTTCTATAGCTTCGACCGAACGATTGATTATATTCTGATCAAGGCCCTCTTCATACAATACAACATCGGGCTTAACCCTGCCGCCGCACTTGGGACAGGTCGGTATGCCCTCAGACTCAAGTATGAACTTCTCATCATAAAAAGCATGGCAGCTTTCACAGTAATTACGTAAAACAGAGCCATGAAGTTCATATACCGTCTTGGATCCTGCTGCCTGATGCAGTCCGTCTATATTCTGTGTGACCACAGCCTTAAGCTTGCCCATCTGTTCAAGACGCGCCAACGCAAGATGCGCATTGTTGGGCTTGGCATCGGGATATATCAGCTTATCTTTATAGAAAGTAAAGAACTCGTCGGGATATCTCACATAAAAAGTATGAGATACTAACTGCTCGGGAGTGAAATTGATCTTAAGCTTCTCATTCCATAAGCCATTGGAGCTTCTGAAGTCAGGTATGTTGGATTCGGTGCTCACACCGGCTCCTCCGAAAAATACGATATTGTTGCTTTCTTTAAGAATATCCGCCAATTCCTGTATCTGTTCAGACATATACGCTCCTTTCCGACTTTTCTTCCGTTAAGACTTATGATCTATGGTTAACATAACTAGCAGTTTCTGTATTTCGGAACCCACATGTTCCATCCGTTGTTCTTGCGGTTCTGCTCCAACTCTTCAAGCTTATCTTCTATAAGTCCCTTAACGAGCTCGCTTATCTCCTTGGTGGACATATCAGCGTATTCCTCATATCTTATAGGCTCCATGAAGTATACCTGTGTCGTCACCTTCCTGTATGAATTATAATCAAACGGAAGATGCGAATCATATATCGCAACCGGAACTATCGGAACTTTCGCATTCTTCGCCACCTTAAAAGCACC
>JAFYBE010000073.1 GCA_017540355.1 Lachnospiraceae bacterium
AGCGGATTTAAGATTGCCATGAGGGACCTTGAGATAAGAGGTGCCGGCAATATGTTAGGGCGCAAGCAGCACGGTCATATGGAAGCCGTAGGCTATGACCTGTATTGCAAGATGTTAAGTGATGCTGTCAGAACGCTTAAGGGCGAGGAGACCGAACATGACGGATTTGAGACAGAGGTGGATCTTAAGCTGGATGCATATATTCCGCCTGAATATATAACTAACGAAGTGGCCAAACTTGATATATATAAGCGTATTGCATCGATTGAGAACCCGACGGAAGCAGAAGAACTGACAGATGAGCTTATTGACAGATTCGGCAAGGTGCCTTCAAGCGTGCTAAATCTGCTTAAGGTGGCAATAATAAGATGTCTTGCGCACAAGGTTTACATAACAGAAATCAAGGGCGGAAACGGAACGGTTAAACTGCTTATGAAGCCCGATGCCGACATCAAAGTTGAGGCTATTCCGGATCTTATGATCAAAGCGGGCAAAGGATTTAGATTTGTTACTAAGGGAATCCCGTATTTCATATACAACTACAAGGTTACGGGAATAGAAGGAGTGGATGAGAAAACACTTCTTGACAGCATAGATAATGTAGTCGGAATAATGAATGAGATTCTTGTATAAAAGATGCGATAATTTGGTATATTGCGATATTCACATATGGTGTCGCATGTGCTAAAATACCTATATTGTGCATAAGAAAGGACAAAGAAATATGTATAATCCGGTTGATACGGCGCTGAATTTCACAGACAGAGAGAAAGAGACGCTCAAATTTTGGAATGACAATGACATATTCCGCAAGAGTATGAAACAGAGGGAAGGATGCCCTACTTACACGTTCTATGACGGACCTCCGACAGCGAACGGTAAGCCTCATATAGGACATGTGCTTACCCGTGTCATTAAGGATATGATTCCCAGATACAGGACAATGAAGGGCTACATGGTGCCCAGAAAGGCCGGCTGGGATACTCACGGACTTCCTGTTGAACTTGAAGTAGAGAAACTTCTTGGTCTTAACGGTAAGGAACAGATTGAAGAATACGGTATGGAGCCTTTCATCGATAAGTGTAAGGAATCCGTATGGAAATATAAAGGCATGTGGGAAGATTTCTCGGGAACTGTAGGTTTCTGGGCAGATATGGACGAACCATATGTTACATATCATGATGATTATATCGAGTCTGAGTGGTGGGCACTTAAAGAGATCTGGAACAATGGTCTGCTTTACAAGGGATTTAAGATTGTGCCTTATTGTCCTCGTTGCGGAACGCCTTTATCAAGTGCCGAAGTATCTCAGGGATATAAGACGGTTAAGGAGCGTTCTGCTGTCGTAAGATTTAAGGTTGCAGGGGAAGATGCATACTTCCTTGCATGGACGACAACTCCTTGGACGCTTCCGTCTAACGTGGCTCTCTGTGTTAACCCCGCAGAGGCATATTGTAAGGTTAAGGCTGCGGACGGATATACATATTACATGGCTAAGGCACTTCTTGATACGGTGCTTGCACCTTTAGCTAAGGATGATGAGCCTGCATATGAGATTCTTGAGGAATATAAGGGTAAGGATCTTGAACATAAAGAATATGAGCCTTTGTATGAATGCGCCAAGAAAGTGGCTGATAAGCAGAATAAGAAGGGCTTCTATGTTACATGTGATGATTATGTAACAATGTCAGACGGTACCGGTATCGTACATATTGCTCCGGCATTCGGTGAAGATGATGCCAATGTAGGACGTAATTACGATCTTCCTTTTGTACAGATGGTTGATGAGAAGGGTGTAATGCTTGACGAATCACCTTTCGGTGGCATGAGATGTAAGCCTACGGCTTCTGAGATAGAGGCAGGTGCAGTAAGTGCCGATCCCGAGGTTATTAAGGAACTTTCGGGCAGAAAGCTTTTATATGATGCTCCCAAGTTTGAGCATGAATATCCTCACTGCTGGAGATGTGATACTCCGCTTATCTATTATGCCAGAGAGAGCTGGTATATCAAGGAGACAGCGGTAAGGGACGACCTTGTTCGTAACAACAATACGGTCAACTGGATTCCCGAATCAATCGGTAAGGGAAGATTCGGTAACTGGCTTGAGAATATTCAGGACTGGGCTATTTCACGTAACAGATATTGGGGTACTCCTCTTAATATCTGGGAGTGTGAGTGCGGTCACAGAGAGTGCATCGGTTCGCGTGAAGAACTTAAGAACTTCAGCGGCAATGATGCGGCTCTTACGGTTGAACTTCACAGACCTTACATAGATGAGATTACGGGAACATGTCCTGAGTGCGGCAAGACGATGCACAGAGTACCTGAGGTTATTGACTGCTGGTTTGATTCAGGAGCAATGCCTTTTGCACAGCATCACTATCCCTTTGAGAATAAGGAATTGTTCGAGGCGCAGTTCCCTGCACAGTTTATTTCGGAAGCGGTCGACCAGACAAGAGGATGGTTCCATTATCTTATGGCAGAATCTACTCTGCTTTTTAATAAGTCGCCCTATGAGAATGTCATAGTTTTAGGTCATGTCCAGGATAAGGACGGACAGAAGATGAGTAAGTCTAAGGGTAACGCCGTAGATCCTTTCGAAGCGCTTGATAAGTACGGCGCTGATGCGATCAGATGGTATTTCTACATCAATTCGGCACCCTGGCTTCCCAACAGATTCCATGGTGATGCGGTCGTAGAGGGTCAGAGAAAGTTCATGGGTACCTTATGGAACACCTATGCATTCTTCGTTCTCTATGCCAATATCGATGATTTTGATGCAACAAAGTACAGCCTTGATTATGCGAATCTCGGAGTAATGGACAAGTGGCTGTTATCGAAGATGAATTCAATGATAGAGGCTGTTGACGATAATCTTGATAATTACAGAATCCCTGAGGCTGCAAGAGCTTTACAGGAGTTCGTCGATGAGATGAGTAACTGGTATGTAAGACGCGGACGTGAGAGATTCTGGGCTAAGGGCATGGAGCAGGATAAGATTGATGCTTATATGACCTTATATACGGCACTTGTAAGTGTGGCTAAGGCTGCAGCACCCATGATTCCGTTCATGGCCGATGAGATTTATCGTAACCTCGTATGCAGCATAGACAGTTCGGCTCCCGTATCCGTACACCTGTGTGACTTCCCTGTAGCTGACAAGTCGCAGATTGATAAGGATATCGAGGCTAAGATGGATATGGCGATAGATATCAAGGTTAAGGGAAGCGCATGCCGTAACACAGCCAATATCAAGAACAGACAGCCCATAGGCCGAATGTTCATTAAGACGGAGGCTGAGGCATTGTCTCAGTACTATATAGATATCATTGCCGATGAGCTTAATGTCAAGGAGGTTGTATTCTCAGATGACGTAAGTGAATTTACGACATACAGTTTCAAGCCGCAGCTTAAGACGGTTGGTCCTAAGTACGGTAAGCATATGGGCTTCATACAGAAGACTCTTTCGGGACTTGACGGTAATGCGGCATATGCGACTCTTAAGGACAAGGGAGCACTGGAATTCGAAGACGCCGGCGAGAAGATTGTTCTTACAGAGGAAGACCTTCTTATCACGATGATCCAGAAGGAGGGCTATATCACGGAAGCGGATAATAAGACCACCGTTGTGATTGATACTACCCTGACTCCCGAGCTTATCGAAGAAGGTAATGTTAACGAACTTATAAGCAAGCTTCAGACCATGCGTAAAGATGCGGGCTTTGAGGTTATGGATCACATAAAGGTTGCGCTGGTAGGTAATGACAAGCTTAAAGAGGTCGTTATGCGCAACGAGAATACGATAGCTACCAAGGTACTGGCAGAGGGCTTCATTTTTGAAGATAATTCGTATAAAGAGAAGAAAGAGTGGAACATTAACGGGGAGAAAGTAACTATCTGCATCGAAAAGGCTTGAGCCGGGATGCGCGTACAAGAAAGGAAATGTTCAATGGCTAAGAAGACAGACAAAACACAGGGATTTGACAGAGAGCTCTTTATAAGGAGCGTCAAGTACAATGTAAAGACATTGTTCCGTAAGAACATGGAAGAGGCTTCCAAGCAGGAAGTTTTCCAGGCTGCATCATATGCTATCAAGGATATGATAGTTGATAACTGGATGACTACTCAGAAGGAATTTGAGAAGACCGATCCCAAGATGGTCTACTATATGTCGATGGAATTCCTTATGGGAAGAGCCTTCGGTAACAACCTTATAAACTTAAAGGCTTATAAAGAGGTTGCGGAGTGCCTTGATGAACTTGGTGTGGATATCAATGCCATAGAAGATGAAGAGCCGGATGCAGCGCTCGGTAACGGCGGTTTAGGAAGACTTGCGGCATGTTTCCTGGATTCCCTTGCTACTTTGGGCTACGGAGCATACGGATGCGGTATAAGATATCGCTACGGAATGTTTAAGCAGAAGATTAAGGACGGCTACCAGGTGGAAGTTCCGGATAACTGGCTTGAGCATGGTAATCCTTTCGAACTTCGCCGCCCCGAATATACCAAAGAGATTAAATTTGGCGGATATGTAAGCGTTTATCAGGATGAGAAGGGTAAGAACGTATTTAAGCAGGAAAACTACCAGGTAGTCAATGCGGTTCCTTACGATCTTCCCATAGTCGGATACGGTAACGGCATAGTAAATACTTTAAGAATCTGGGATGCCGAGCCCGTTCAGTGTTTCCAGCTTGATTCTTTTGATAAGGGTGATTATCAGAAGGCCGTAGAGCAGGAGAACCTTGCGCGTAACATAGTCGAAGTTCTTTATCCCAACGATAACCACTATGCAGGTAAGGAACTCAGACTCAAGCAGCAGTACTTCTTTATTTCGGCATCCGTTCAGGAAGCTGTTGCGAAGTACATGCGTACACATAAGGATATTAAGAAGTTTCATGAGAAGGTTACTTTCCAGCTTAATGATACACATCCTACGGTTGCAATTGCAGAATTGATGCGTATCCTTATGGATGAGTACGGACTTGAGTGGGATGACGCATGGAAGGTTACGACCAAGACATGTGCATACACCAACCATACAATAATGGCTGAGGCGCTGGAGAAGTGGCCGATCGAGCTTTTCTCAAGACTTCTTCCCAGAATCTATCAGATTGTCGAAGAGATCAACAGAAGGTTCATCATAGAGATAGAGAAGAAGTATCCTCGTGAGACAGGTCTTACGGATGAGAAGATACGTAAGATGGCAATCATATATGACGGACAGGTTAAGATGGCGCATCTTGCCATTGTTGCCGGTTATTCCGTTAACGGTGTTGCAAGACTTCATACAGAGATACTTAAAAAGCAGGAACTTAAGGACTTCTATGAGATGTTCCCCAAGAAGTTCAACAACAAAACCAACGGTATCACACAGAGAAGATTCCTTCTGCATGCGAATCCGCTTCTTGCAGACTGGGTAACCGAGCGTATCGGCGAAGACTGGATAACGGATTTAAGCCGAATCAGTAAGATCAAGCCTGCAGCCAACGACAAGAAGGCAAGAGAGCAGTTTATGGCAATCAAATACCAGAACAAGGTAAGACTTGCCAAGTATATTAAGGAGCATAACGGTGTTGATGTAGATCCGAATTCGATATTCGATGTACAGGTTAAGCGTCTTCACGAGTATAAGAGACAGTTGCTTAACATTCTGCACGTAATGTATCTGTATAATCAGATTAAGGAGCATCCGGAGATGGAGTTCTATCCCAGAACATTCATATTCGGTGCCAAGGCGGCAGCAGGCTATATGACGGCTAAGCTTACAATCAAGCTCATCAATTCGGTTGCTGATGTGATTAATAACGATGAGAGCATTGACGGCAAGATTAAAGTTGTATTCATAGAGAATTACCGAGTATCCAACGCCGAGATCATTTTTGCCGCATCAGATGTATCTGAGCAGATTTCTACGGCATCCAAGGAGGCATCGGGTACAGGTAACATGAAGTTCATGTTAAACGGCGCAATCACTCTGGGTACGATGGACGGAGCAAATGTTGAGATTGTTGAGGAAGTAGGCGAGGAGAACGCCGTAATATTCGGTCTTTCTTCAGACGAGGTTATTAACTACGAGAACAACGGCGGATACAATCCCATGGATATCTTCAACAGTGATGAAGATATTCGTAAGGTGCTTATGCAGCTTGTTAACGGCTTCTATGCCAAGGATGATCCTGAGAGGTTCAGACCTCTGTATAACTCGCTTCTTAATACCGAATCTACGGATGTGGCGGACAGATACTTCATTTTGAAGGATTTCCGTTCATATGCGGATGCACAGCATAAGATAGAAGAGTTCTACAGAGATGAGGACAGATGGGCGAAGGCAGCCATTCTTAATGTTGCATGCTCGGGCAAGTTCACGTCTGACAGAACAATTCAGGAATACGTGGATGACATATGGCATCTTGATAAGGTTGTATTACCTAAAAAGAGCAATTAATCAGTAAATGTGAGGAATAAAGAATGATTAAGGTTACCGCAGGCGGAGCATATCTTATAGACGGAGTAGAGTATACAGAGGCATCCGAAAGCTCCGGGGAAGAGATCAAAGTTAAAACAGGACTTAACATTACCAAGGAAGAGGCGTTTAAAAATACCATTGCATATGGGATTCTTAAGGAGCATAACACTTCTGACGGGATGGATAAGTTAAAGATCCGTTTCGACAAGCTTACGAGTCATGATATTACCTTCGTGGGTATAATACAGACCGCCAGAGCTTCGGGATTGGAAAAATTCCCCATGCCTTATGTTCTTACCAACTGCCACAATTCGCTTTGTGCGGTAGGCGGAACCATTAATGAAGATGACCACATGTTTGGTCTCTCATGTGCCAAGAGATATGGCGGAGTATACGTTCCGCCTCACCAGGCAGTCATTCATCAGTTTGCAAGAGAGCAGCTTGCCGGCGGCGGCAGGATGATTTTGGGTTCGGACTCCCACACCAGATACGGTGCGCTTGGAACAATGGCAATGGGAGAAGGCGGACCTGAGCTTGTTAAGCAGTTGCTCAACCAGACATATGATATAGACAGACCGGGTGTGGTAGCCGTTTATTTAAAGGGTAAGCCCAAGAAGGGTGTGGGCCCTCAGGATGTGGCTATTGCACTGATTGGTGCTGTATTTGAGAGCGGATACGTTAAGAATAAGGTGCTTGAATTTGTGGGCCCCGGAATTAAAGAACTCAGTACGGATTTCCGTATGGGAGTCGATGTTATGACCACAGAGACTACATGTTTAAGCAGTATATGGGTTACAGATGGCGAGACACGCTCATTCTATGAGATACATGGAAGAGTGGAAGATTATAAGGAACTTAAGCCCGGAAAAGTGGCATATTACGACGGACTTGTAGAGATAGATTTAAGTGAGATCAGTCCAATGATAGCCATGCCTTTCCATCCGAGTAATGCTTATACCATAGAGGATGTTAAGCACAATCTGGCTGATGTGCTGCATGATACCGAGCAGAGAGCCAGGGTGAGCTTTGGTGAGGATGTTAAGTTCAGCCTTGCCGATAAGGTTCATGACGGCAAACTTTACGTGGATCAGGGGGTAATAGCCGGATGTGCCGGCGGCGGATTTGAGAATATCTGTGCGGCAGCGGACATCTTGAGGAATAAGTATATAGGTGCAGACGAGTTTACGCTCAACGTATATCCCGCTTCGACACCCATTTATATGGAACTTATGAAGAACGGATGCGCAGCGGCATTGCTTGAGAGCGGAGCGATAATTAAGACGGCATTCTGCGGACCTTGCTTTGGCGCAGGCGATACACCTGCCAACAATGCTTTCTCTATTCGACACAGTACACGTAATTTCCCGAACAGAGAGGGTTCTAAAGTACAGAACGGACAGGTTGCATCCGTTGCGCTTATGGATGCCCGCTCTATTGCGGCTACGGCAGCTAATAAGGGCTATCTGACGGCGGCAACCGAACTTGATGCGGATATAGGCGTATATTCATATCATTTTGACGATAAGATATATAAGAACAGAGTATTTGATTCCAAGGGTGTTGCAGATCCAAGCGTTGAGATCAAGCTTGGTCCCAATATCAAGGACTGGCCGAAGATGAGCGCTCTTCCCAACAATCTCATGCTTCGTGTCGTTTCTGAGATACATGATCCGGTTACGACCACGGATGAGCTCATTCCTTCGGGAGAGACAAGCAGTTTCAGGTCAAATCCTCTCGGACTGGCTGAATTTACGCTTTCAAGAAAGGATCCCGAATATGTAGGCCGTGCCAAGGCTATGCGTGCGGCTCAGGAAGATAATATGGCCGGAAATGATATATATACGGACAGACCGGCACTTAAGAATGCGATGGATGCCGTTAAGAGTGTATATCCCGATGCTGAAAAGGAAGGTATCGGATTCGGTTCCACGATATTTGCTGTTAAACCCGGAGACGGTTCCGCCAGAGAACAGGCGGCTTCGTGTCAGAAGGTGCTTGGCGGATGGGCCAATATAGCCAATGAATATGCAACCAAGAGATATCGCAGTAATCTTATCAACTGGGGAATGCTTCCTTTCATTATACCGCAGGGAGATCTTCCGTTTAAGAATCTGGATTTCGTATTCGTTCCGGGTATAGCAGATGCCGTAAGGAATAAGCAGCCTCAGATAATGGCATATGCCGTAGTTGCAGGAAAGCTTAAGGAGTTCACAATGACTCTGGGCGATATGACGGATGATGAAAGAGAGATAATCCTTGACGGTTGCCTGATCAATTACAACAGGAAAATGCTCAATAATTAAAATATGAATTAATAATAATAACGTAAAACAGCCTTTGGATGGAATTATCCAAAGGCTGTTTGTTTTTTATGATATCGCGTGATATTAATTGGCAATATCCAGGTGCGACATAAGCCCGGCTCCGCTGCCGTCTTCATATAAGAAGAGTCCGCTTCGTCTTAAAGCACCGTTTATTTTGCCTGATGTCTCTGAACGAAGTATCAGATTGGTATCCACGCTTCCGAGATATATGGCACCTACATTTTTATCCTTAAGAGAATAAAGTGCATCGTTGCCATTTAAATCCTTAACCCAGATTTTAAGACTGTCATAGATATCGTCATTTTCATCTATCCATCCGTTGCCGTCTTTGTCATAGAAGGCCAGGTCCTTAAAGCCGTCGCCCGATGAAGTTCCGAAGAGCTCGCTTCCGTCATTGATGCTGCCGTCGCTGTTCTTATCAAGCGCTAGAAAACCGCTTCCGTTGCTTAATGTTGATATCTCGTCATCCTCTCCGTCGCAGTTTAAATCGAATCGGAATTTTGTATCGGTTAAATCTGCCGGGTTTCCGGAGAAGTTGATAACAAGCGGATCGAACATTCCGGCGACGGAAGTGACTTCTTCTCTGTAATATCTGGAGAAACTTCTGCTCATCGAGATATCCAGATTAAAATCGATTGTTTTACCGTCTTCGGTTGTTACGCTTCCTGCTGATGAGAAGCTTAGCTCCTGTGATTCGGTAAAAAATGTTTCTTTAATACCCTGGAGTTTTATTACCGAAAATCCGGAAGAAGGTCCGGTAATATGATTACCCGAGTCGGCTTTGAGACGGTCCATTCCGAATCTGTCGGCCAGCTCGTCGGCTTTTGTCTGTCCGAAAAACATACGCCAAAGATACAAGACAAATCGCTCGCGTACCTGGTCGATTGTTTTTAAGGAATCGCCCTTTTCAACCTCTTTTACGCGGCTTGTCATGTCAGCATTCATGTCCTCGAATTTTTCCATGAAAGATGTGCCCAAAGAATTGTCATCGTTTTCATTGGTCTTGGTGTAACTGAGTGAAAACTTCCCTGTTTGCGTAGAACGATATGTTCCCGCGGAATCCATTCCTATTTGATAGGAATTGATCTTCAAATATAGTCTCCTTTCTGAAATGAGAATTTTAGTTAATAAATATATCGGAGAAAACATTATAAAGATGAATAGATTCGCTTTCATATTTTGGCTTATGCCTGTATAATTAACAAGGAAAAACTTCGGAGTGAAAAGATGCGAAAAGGTGTTTTGGCGTTAATCGCAATCGCAGGTATTACACTGAGCGGTTGCGGCATAACAGATATGATTGCTAACAGCATATACAAGACCGAACCTGAGCCGATAGCAGACATTGCTACGCTCGGTTTTGTTCCGAATTTTGAGTATGAGTACACTCAGCAGACACCTTCCGTGATTACGGACAGGATCGGATATATTCCGTCCGGCAAAAAGGTAATATATATAAAAGGTAATGATCTGGATAAGCACTATAAGCTCGTCTCTTCCGACGGCGAGGAGACGGTTTTTGAGGGAAAGCTTCGAAAGGTTTCCGGTGACGAAAAGTCAAAAGACGGTGAGAAAGACCTGTATATAGGTGATTTCTCGGAGTTTAATCAAAGCGGTGAGTTTCGCATATATCAGTCAGATGTAGGTTACTCACATAAGATACACATCAACAACACATGTTATTCATCTATATACTCTTCCTGCTATGACACTATAGTCGATGCTGAATATATGCATACGGATGCATTGGTATATACTTTGAGCAATCTGATTTTCACCAAGGAAATCTACAGCAATGCCCGTACCAATGATGCATTTATTAAGGGCGGTATAGAAGTACTATTGGGACAGCAGCATCCGAGATTGGGAGCTCTGTATAAAGAACTTCAGGATGAACAGACACTCAACACCATAGCGGAGGAACTTAAAAACCCCATGTCTGCGACAATTAAGACGGATGAAATGATTTCCCCGTCGGCAACGGCACAATTCGCCGGACTGATGGCTCAGTATTATCATGAATACAGGGAAGCTGAACCGGAGCTGGCGATTACGGCGTTAAGAGCAGGAGGCCGGGCATATAACTATATGGAGCGATACAGAGATGAGGTATCGGCGGATTCCTTGTATTATGCTGCCGCGCAGCTGTATCGTGCAACCGGAGAATCAAAGTATCGTAATGCAATTGCTGAATATGACAACATAGAGGAGAGTAAGCGTGATATCTCGAAATATGATTTCACGATGCTCGGTGATGTCGCATATCTTGGTTCGGCATATAAGACAGACTATATCAGATGTGAGAATCTCATGCAGTCTTACAGGGGTAATGCTGCAAAAATATCTGAATCGGCCACGAGACAGACCTACTACGTACAGCCTGATATCAAGGATTTGAGTGAAGATGAGATACTCAGAAATATGATGACGCTGGGGCTTGTAAGTTATATTCTTTCCGGAAGGGAATATGCAAGTGTCCAGAGCAACTATCTGCACTATCTGTTCGGACTAAACGGGGATATGGCCAATTATTTTGTTACACCGATGGAAGATGGCGGAATGCCTCTGTCGACAGACATAGTCGGTCTGTCCAGACTTATATTTATACTTGGAAACGGAGAATGAGACATGATAAGGATTTTAATTGCGTTGTTAGCGGTGGTACTTTTTCTTATACTGACGCTGCCGCTGCTTTTGATACTGCAGATAGTGGGCCTTTTTAATAAGGACTCGAAAGCCGGGGCGTCACAGGCCGTTATCAAATGGGCATTTAAGCTGCTTCTGTTTATTTGCGGAACAAAAGTTTCGGTATACGGCAAAGAGAACGTGCCTGATGACAGGAGCGTGCTGTTTGTCGGCAATCACAGGAGCATATTCGATATATTGATACTCTATGTCAATACCAAGATGCCTACGGGAATAGTATCCAAAAAAGAGATGGGAAGGGTACCGATATTCAATATATGGATGAAGAATATAGGCTGTCTGTTCCTTGACAGGGATGACATCAAGCAGGGCCTTAAGACAATACTTACGGCTGTGGATATGGCCAAAAGCGGAATGTGTATGGCGATTTTTCCTGAGGGAACAAGGAATAAAACGGAAGAAATCTGCCTTCCTTTCAAGGGCGGAAGTTTTAAGATAGCCGAAAAGAGCGGATGTGACGTAATTCCTTTTACGGTGGTCGGATCCTCTGCAATATTTGAAGATCACAAGCCTTTTGTAAAAAAAGCAAAAGTGGTGCTTGCATTCGGCGAGCCGATTAAGACGGAAGGTCTTAAGAGGGACGAACTTAAGCTTATTCCCGAAAAAGCAAGACAGTCTGTAATTGATATGCATGAGAAACACGTTGCGGAAATAAAGTAATAAACCGGAGTAAAAATGATTATACTAAAGAACGGATTATGTGTGGATCCGGCATCGGAGACCGAGACAATAAGCGATATAGCCATAAAAGACGGCGTGATATGCGCAATAGAGGATCATATAGATCCTTCTTTGTATGTAAAAGAAGGTGAATGCGTTGATGTTTACGATTGTAGCGGACTTATAATAGGGCCCGGTCTTGTGGATGCGCATGTTCATTTCAGAGATCCCGGATTTACACACAAAGAGGACATATATACCGGTGCCGAGGCTGCAATAAGAGGCGGTGTTACGTCCGTTATCATGATGGCCAATACAAAGCCCGCCATAGACAATACGGAAACGTTAAGGTACGTTATTGAAAAAGGAAAAGAGACGGGTATTCACGTGTATTCGGCGGCAACCGTGACAAAGGGTCTTAAGGGTACTGAGCTGACTGATATGAAGGCGTTAAAGGAGGCCGGAGCCGTGGCTTTTACAGATGACGGAATACCGTTGTTATCGGAGGATATGGCAAGAGCGGCAATGGAAGAGGCGGTTAAAAACGACGTTGTCCTTTCTTTTCATGAAGAAGATCCTTTATATATTACCAATAACGGAGTTAACAGAGGAAAAGCGAGCGAATATTTTGGAATAGGCGGCAGTGACAGACAGGCTGAAATTTCCATGGTGCAAAGAGATATAAGACTTGCGAAGGAAACAGGGGCCTGCATCAACATACAACATATAAGCACTGCTGAGGCGGTGGAGTGTGTGAGAAGGGCCAGAAAAGAAGGACTGGGTGACATAATACATGCAGAGGCCACACCGCATCATATGAGCATGACCGAGGAAGATACCATACGTTATGGAACGAATGCCAAAATGAACCCTCCCCTCCGCACGGAGAATGACCGCAATGCGATAATACAAGGTATTGTGGATGGGACCATTGAATGTATAGCTACGGATCACGCACCGCATACATTTGAAGAGAAAAATGTACCGATTGATAAAGCACCAAGTGGTATTATTGGTCTGGAAACATCGTTTTCGGTATCATATAATACACTTGTGAGATGTGGAAAACTTTCGCTCGTGCAATTATTTTGCAAGATGTCTTTGAATCCTGCAAGAATATATAAAATTTCTGCAGGAGAACTTGCAATTTACAGAACGGCAGACATACTGATTTTTGACCCAAATAAGATACATTCATTCGATAAATCACGCTCGAAATCATTTAATTCTCCGCTCGCAAAATGTACAATTACAGGCGATGTGGTGGGGACTATATCTAGTGGGGTTATGCTTGGTTGCGACATCGAAGACCGATTGGAGAGGATGACTCCGTAAGTCGGAGAAATGCAACATGAAGTATACATAACTTGCAATTGCGTATAAAGTCTGTAAATTTATGTAAATGAGCTTATGTAAATTCTTCGCAAAATGTGCCTCAAGAGTAAAAAATGTAATTTTCAGACTACTTTTCGGATTATTTGACAAAAGGAATAAAAACGACTGTAAAATTAACAAAAAAATCGGAGGAAGCGACCCGGAAAAATGAAAAAAAAGACAACAGCAGATATCATTGAGAACAATAAAATATCGGATGGTATTTATAGCCTGAGATTAAAGACCGAACTTTCGAACGGAATTCTGCCAGGACAGTTTATAGGAGTATATACTGAGAACAGTTCAAGAATCCTTCCCAGACCCATAAGTATATGTGAAGCGGATGAAGATAAGAAGGAACTCCGCGTTGTCTACAGGGTATCAGGCAAGGGAACCGGTGATATAGCCGCAATGAAGGCGGGTGACAAAGTTCACATTCTCGGAATCCTCGGTAACGGATACGATCTTGAATGCCTTAAAGATAAGAAGAATATAGTGATTATGGCCGGCGGAATAGGAATACCTCCGATGCTTGGGCTTGCAAAGGAAATTGCAAAGGAATTCGGCGGTGATAATGACAAGCAGATATCTGCGGTTTTAGGATACAGGAATTCCGACACTTTCTTAATGAAAGAATTCGAGAAATACTGCAAAGTATATGTTGCGACCGACGACGGAAGCCTTGGATACAGTGGAAATGTTATAGATGCAATGCGTGAGCATAAATTAACTCCTGATATAATATTTGCGTGCGGCCCTCTCCCTATGTTGCGAGGGGTAAAATCATGTGCGCAAGTGGCTGACATACCTGCATACATATCCCTTGAAGAGCGCATGGCATGCGGAGTCGGAGCCTGTCTCGGCTGTGTTTGCAAGACTGTAAAAAAGGACGCCCACAGTAATGTAAATAATGCAAGAATCTGTACCGACGGACCGGTATTTTTGGCAGCGGAGGTGGATATATAATGGCTATGATGAAAGTAAAGATAGCAGGTGTTGAGTTTAAGAATCCGGTAATGACCGCATCCGGTACTTTCGGTTCCGGAATGGAATACGGGGAGTTTGTGGATCTTAATAAACTCGGTGCGGTTGTAACAAAAGGTGTATCCAATGTTCCGTGGCCCGGCAATCCCACACCGAGAGTGGCTGAAGTATACGGAGGCATGTTAAATGCCATAGGATTACAGAATCCGGGAGTGGATGTTTTTATAGAAAGAGACCTTGCTTTTCTCAGGAATTATGACTGCAGGGTGATAGCCAATGTATGCGGGAAGTCCGTAGAAGATTATATTGAGACGGTTGAGAGACTTTCCGATACGGATGTGGATATGCTTGAAATCAATATTTCGTGTCCCAATGTCAAGGAGGGAGCAATTGCCTTCGGGCAGAAGGCCGATTCAGTATATAACATCACCGACACATTAAAAAAGCATTCAAAAAAACCGATAATAATGAAGTTAAGCCCCAATGTCACTGACATAACCGAGATGGCTAAAGCCGCAGAAGCTGCGGGTTCGGATGCCATTTCACTTATCAATACGATAACGGGTATGAAGATAGACATAGAAAAAAGAAGCTTTGTACTTGCCAACAAAACAGGCGGCATGTCAGGTCCGGCCATTAAACCCATAGCGGTCAGAATGGTGTATCAGTGTGCAAAAGCGGTAAAGATTCCCATAATAGGAATGGGCGGTATTTCCAATGCCGAAGATGCGATAGAATTTATGATGGCGGGAGCCACAGCTGTTGCGGCGGGAGCGATGAATTTTGTTAATCCTTATCTTACGGAAGAACTAGTGACCGGAATGGAGAAATTCCTTGATTCACACGGTGTTAAAGATATAAATGAAATTATCGGTTCGGTAGATTAGATATTTCGGGAATTATAAAAGGCATTGCGATCATCGCAATGCCTTTTTGTATACATTGATTCATAAACTATTCTTCGACGCTGCCTGCAGCTTCTGCTGCCCAATCGTCAAATTTCTTCATTGTAGCGTCATATGTCTTCTGAGAGATCTCGGGAAGCTTGTCACCCCAGGTCTGGGTAGCCTGTTTGAAACCTTTTTTGAAAGCTTCGCGCATCTCTTCAATCTTATCGGGATCTCCGCCTGTTAATGCCTTGGCAAAATCAAGTATTCTGTCTGAAGTCTGTTCAACACCCCAGTAGCCGTCTTCTGCGATGTCAGCTTCAGCCTGAGCCTTGGTGGCTGCATCAACGGTAAAATCGCCGTTTCTTAAGAAACTCCATATGTCATCAGCCTTGCCTATAGCATTGCCCTGTCCGGAAATAAGTTTTTCGACAAGGCTCTTAAGCTGTGCCGTACGTGCTTCGGCATCAGCCTTAAGCTGATTAATAAGCTGTGTGTTGGGAGTATAGGTCTTCTTGGCAGAATCTGTCTTCGTCTCATTTGAAGGCTCGTATACAACTCCTTCGTCCGAAGCAATCTCTGAAGCCTTTGATGCTTCGGTCACATCAGTCTTCTCGGCCTTTTTTGCAGTGCTGTCATATGCTGTATAGGTATTGACAGTACTTGTAATTCCATTTACATCCATAGTTACCTCCTTGTCTTAGGCAGTTGTCCTTACCGCCCAGCCGATACGATATTGTTTCATTATCTTTATCGGCATATACGTGACAATAGTTAATAGTAATATGAAAAAACTATGTGATAAAATAGTACCATCAATCAGGCGGATTTACAATATATTTGCCTATATATATAAAAAATGGTAGAATTACTCTGTTCGTATTCCGTAAGGTGCGACGAATTAAGGAGGAACCATTAATGAGTAAGGGATTAATCATAACTCTCATAATATTGGCAGTGCTTGCCGCGGTAGCAGTTGTATTATATTTCTTGGGCAAGAAAGCGCAGAAGAGACAGGCAGAGCAGCAGGAACAGATGGATGCGATGAAGCAGACCATATCCATGCTGATAATCGATAAAAAGAAGATGAGACTTAAGGATGCGGGGCTTCCGCAGGCTGTGATAGACCAGACGCCTAAGGCCATGAGACTCAGCAAGCTTCCGATAGTTAAGGCCAAGGTCGGACCCCAGGTATTGTCGCTTGTATGTGATGCCGCAATTTTTGACAGTGTGCCTGTTAAGAAAGAAGTTAAGGCAACCGTAAGCGGTATATATATTACGGGAGTCAAGGGCCTTCACGGTAAACAGGCAGTTGAACCTGTCAAGAAGAGCAAGTTTAAGAAACTCATAGAACAGGCTCAGGAGAAAGCGGGCGCAAAGCCCTTATAAGATGAGATAAGATTGCAGGGAATATTGTCAGAAGTCGGCGCTTGTAACGGGACGTGCTTCTATCGATATGTTGCAGTCGGCCATGAACTCATAGTTGATATCAAGTGAATAATCAACATTAAGCTTAAGTTCATTCTCTTTGTCGGAAAGACTGATATTGTGGGTATCAAGCCCGACTATCACACTTCCGAAAGGAGTTGAATAATTGGTCATGTTTTTAGAGGCTTCTTCGAACAGCATAGTTGCTGCGAAGGGGCCTTTTTTGGTAACAGACAGGGATTTGTCGTTAAACTTAAGAAGGTTGCGGCTAATCTGGTCCGTTCCCTCCAGGGGCTCGTCATATACCAGATAGTGCATACCGCCGCGTTTATAATACTGTCCCGCCTGTATGACTTCTATGTTGTCGGAAGTACTGCCTGCTTCAAAATGCAGTCCTTTTATGGATATCAATACGTCCTTGTTCATTTCTCAAGCCTTTCTTTTTCTTCACGCCTGATGGTCCTGATTATCGAGTTCTCCTGATTCTTGATGTGGACATGTATGGCACGTCCTGCAAGTCCGGCATCTCTCATTGCTATGGCATCCGTAATCATCCTGTGCTCGGTGATAAGCGAGTTCCATCCGGAATCGTCCTTGATATACTCGAATCTGTATCTATACATCTGCTCAGCGAGATTGTTGACCATCTGTACGAGACGGTTATTCCTGCTTGCTTTAAATATTATATCATGGAAAGATACGTCGGCGGAAGTAATCTTGTGTATATCGCTGCTTGAAACAGCCTCTTCAAAAGACGCGCAGGCCTCTCGTAAGGCCTCAATCTCTTCATCCGTTATACGTTCGCATGCAAGTTCCACGGCAAGCTCATCAAGTGCAAGCCTGACTTCGAGAACATCCGACATGCTTTTTTCGGTGATATGTGCCACCTGGGCTCCGCGTCTGGGAATCATTACAACTAGGCCTTCGAGCTCAAGCTGCCTGATGGCTTCTCTGATGGGAGTCCTTGAGACTCCGAGCTTTTCGGCAAGATGTATCTCCATCAGTCTTTCTCCGGGCTTAAGTTCGCCGGTTAAGATTGCCTGTCTGAGCGTTTTGAAAACAACGTCTCTGAGGGGCAGAAAAGCGTCAAGATCAGTCTGCATACAAAAACACTCCTTCCCCTGCCGGTCGGCAGACAAACATCATATAATCCCTGTCGGGATCCGTCAGGGCAAATTCCTCGCGCATTGCCGCAAATGCTCTGTTTGCCGCCGCTTCGTCGTCAAAAAGACCGAAGACGGACGGACCGCTTCCGCTCATAAGCGCGCCGTTTGCACCGAGTTGCTTAAGTCGCTTTGTTATGTCGGATATCTCGGGATATTTCTTAACCGTTACGGATTCAAGAATATTACCGAGTGATGATGATATTCCGTTAAGGTCTTTGTTCTCGATAAAAGATTTCATCCCATACACATCAGGGTGCGGTGCCGTATCCGTAGAGAGATTGTCATATACATATTTTGTTGACACATCCATCGGAGGCTTTATCAGAACAATGTAACAGTCCGGCATTGAAGCAATGGGAGTAAGCCTTTCGCCTATCCCTTCAGCCATGCACGTGCCGCCTTGTATACAAAACGGAATATCCGCTCCGAGCTTCGCACCTATATCCTTAAGTCTGTCGACTGACAAACCGTAGCCCATAAGCTTATTGATTCCGACCAATGCGGCAGCCGCATCGGCGCTTCCTCCGGCAAGTCCCGCGGCCATGGGGATGACCTTGCTAAGGTTAATATCTATTCCGTCCGATGCACCGACCTCAGACATAAGTGCTTTGGCTGCGCGGACAATAAGGTTTGTGTCATCGCAGGGCAAGGCATTATTATCACAAGTGAGAATAATCGAGGATGTAGAGTTTTCCTTGATTTCGAGGGTATCGTGAAGATCAACGGATTGCATAATCATGCACACTTCATGGTATCCGTCCGGTCTTGTGCCCAAAACATCCAGAGAAAGATTTATCTTTGCATTTGCCGATATTTTCATAGCATGCCGTCCTTATAAAATAGAATTATGTAAACTAAAAATACAATCCGCATTGTGTGTATACATTGAATTCTGTATACAATATACAATCGATTAAGAAGATTATAATTAAAATAAGGAAATAATGCAATTAAGACTTTATGAAACAGCGTATTTATGGTAAAATCACACAGGATACGGACGTTTTTTCTGCGAGCCGTACCGAGATTGGATTAACGTCTTTTGACGGTATCGGAATGGAGAATATTATGAAAAAAAAGTTTATTGTTGCAGTATCTGCTCTTGCCTTTGCGGGCATGATTCTTGCAGGCTGCGGTTATGACGATTCAAGTTATGACATTACAAAGGTCAATGTAGACAAGTATGTGACTGATGTGGGCGATTATGCCAATATGACGATTTCCGTTGTACCGGGCCAGCAGATTTCCGAGAGTGATATACAGGGATATATAGACTATCTTCTTGAGGGTCAGTCCGAACTTAAGAAGTCTGATAAGAAGGTTGTTGAGAACGGCGATGTGGTCAATATCGATTATGAAGGAATCAAGGACGGAGTTGCTTTTGACGGCGGCACGGATACGGGATATGACCTTAACATAGGTTCCGGCACTTTTATCGACGGTTTCGAGGACGGACTCATAGGCCATAAGGTTGGCGAAGAAGTTGCACTTGACCTTACTTTCCCTGAGGATTATCAGGCAACGGATCTTGCGGGTCAGGCGGTTGTATTTAACGTTAAGATCAATTATATAAGCGAGAGTGTTGTTCCCGAACTTACGGACGATATTGTTAAGGGATATGAGATAGAGAATGTATCGACTATAGCCGAGTACAAGGAATTCGTAGGCAAAGGCCTTCAGGATGCCGCAGACAACGATTACCTCAATCAGAAGAGGGATGCAATCCAGCAGGCACTTATAGATCAGTCATCATTTAACGATGTTACGGGACTTGGCCTGTACAATTACTATGTTGAACAGATCAGGGCACAGGCACAGGGCATGGCTGACAATTACGGTGTAAGCATTGATGATGTCATCACCACGATGTACGGCATGACTACCGAAGAGTACGAGAGCAGCGTTTCCGACCAGGCACAGACTCTTGTTAAGGGTGCTTTGGCTTGCGAGAAGATAGCACGTAAAGAGAAGATTAAGCTATCCGATGAAGAATTCAATGCACAGCTTGCAACGGATGCAGCTGATTACGGCTATGCTTCTGCAGATGATTTCAAGGCGGCTATCAATGCGGATGACTACAGGAATTATCTCATTCAGATGAAGGTCGTGGATAAGCTTTTGGAGACTGCAACGGTTACCGATGCGGTTGATGATACCGCTACGGATGCGGCTTCAACCGATGCTGAGTAATCGCGAATTATATATCAGGAGGTCGTTATGGACTTAGTTAATATCAGAGATTTATACAGAGACAAAGAAAGTTACATTGATAAGGAGATTACCGTCGGTGGTTGGCTTCGCGGCAACAGAGACTCCAAGACATTCGGTTTTTTGGTGGTAAACGACGGAACATTTTTTGAGACGCTTCAGGTGGTTTATTCCGACAAGCTTTCGAATTTCGACGCAATATGCAAGCTCAATGTCGGTGCTGCGGTTATTGCCAAAGGTAAGATTGTTGCAACACCTGATGCCAAGCAGCCTTTTGAGATGCAGGCTGATGAAGTTGTGATAGAGGGTGAATCTACAGCCGACTATCCTTTACAGAAAAAAAGACATACTTTTGAATACTTAAGAACGATAACGCATTTAAGAGCCCGCACGAACACCTTCGAGGCAGTGTTCAGAGTTCGTTCCGTGGCAGCTTATGCCATCCATAAATTCTTCCAGGAGAGGGACTTCGTATATGTGCACACACCCATAATCACGGGTTCCGACTGTGAAGGCGCAGGCGAGATGTTCCAGGTGACTACTATGGACCTTAACGATGTTCCGCGCACGGATGACGGAAGTGTTGATTACTCTAAGGACTTCTACGGCAAGCAGACCAATCTTACGGTATCCGGTCAGCTTAATGTTGAGACCTATGCTTTTGCATTTAAAAACGTGTATACATTCGGTCCCACATTCCGAGCAGAGAATTCCAATACCACAAGACATGCGGCTGAGTTCTGGATGATAGAGCCTGAGATATGTTTTGCGGATCTTAAGGATGACATGATACTTGCCGAGAGCATGCTTAAGTATGTTATTAACTATGTTCTTGAGCATTGTCCCGAGGAGATGAACTTCTTTAACAACTTTGTGGACAAGGGTCTTATTGAGAGACTTAAGCATGTGGCTACATCCGAGTTCGGTCATGTGACATATACAGATGCAATCAAGATTCTTGAGAAGCATAACGATGAATTTGATTATAAAGTTTACTGGGGATGCGATCTCCAGACAGAGCATGAGAGATATTTAACCGAGAAGGAATTCGGAAGACCGGTATTCGTAACAGACTATCCTAAGGAGATCAAAGCATTCTACATGAAGCTTAATGATGACGGCAAGACCGTTGCTGCATGTGACTGCCTGGTACCCGGTATCGGTGAGATCATCGGCGGTTCACAGAGAGAGGATGATTACGATCTTTTAGTTAAGCGCATGGAAGAGTGCGGACTTAAGAAAGAAGATTATGAGTTCTATTCAGATCTTCGTAAGTACGGATCGGTAAGACATGCGGGATTCGGTCTCGGATTTGAAAGATGCATTATGTACCTTACGGGTATGGGCAATATCCGTGACGTGATTCCCTTCCCCCGTACAGTCGGTAACTGTGATCTGTAAGAGATGTGCGTAAGCGGATGTTTGAGAGGCGGCTGTTTTAAGTGAAGAAAGCAAGCTATAAGATTTTAATAAGCTTAATACTGGTTCTTTGCATGCCGATGTCGGCGCATGGGGCGACCATTGCCGAACTTAAGCAGCAGCAGAAGGAGACACAGAAGCAGCTTGATGCAGCCAACAACAACATCAATGCACTTAAGGAACAGAAAGAAGGCGTTCAGGCGGAGATAGCGGAACTTGACGAGGAACTTGTTGAGGTGCTTGCTTCGGTAAGTATGCTTGAGGATGAAGTTGAGGATATCAAGGCAAGGATAAGTGAGAAGGAAGCCGAGATAACCGTTAAGACCGCAGAATACGAGGAAGCCAAGGCTGTCGAAGAAGAGCAGTACGAGGCCATGAAGAAGCGTATCAAGTTCATGTACGAGAAGGGTGATTACACCTATGTACAGCTTCTTATAGAGGCCAAGAGCCTTTCGGATCTTGTTAATAAAACGGAGTATATAGAGAAGCTCTATGAATATGACCGTAAGATGCTTATAAAGTATCAGGAGGCCAAGCAGGCGGTGGCGGATGCCAAGGCGGCGCTTGAGCAGGAGCAGGCACTTTTGCAGGAAGAGCAGGAAGAACTCGAAGTCAACCTGCTTGAGCTTGAGGGTGAGAGAGAGAATCTCAACACCCTTATGGATCAGAAGAAGGCAGAGGCCAAGAGTTACGATACGGAGATAACCAAGGCCAAGCAGGAAGCAGCAGCCTACAAGGCTAAGATAAAGCAGCAGAACAATGAGATAAAGAGACTTGAAGCGGAAGAAGCCGCGAAGGCGGCAGCTAAGTCTTCATCTTCTTCGGGCAAGAAGTCGGGAAGTGCATACAATGTTGATTCGGCTTCGGTAATAAGCAGTGCAAGCGGAAGCGCATCGGGTAAAGAGATAGCTTCTTATGCCTGTCGGTTTGTCGGCAATCCTTATGTCTACGGCGGCACATCGCTTACCGACGGATGTGACTGTTCGGGATTCACCTATTCCGTATATAAGGCTTGCGGATACAGTATACCGCGTGCCGGAACGGCACAGAGAAGCGCCGGAAGAGGCGTATCGTATTCGGAAGCGCAGCCCGGTGACATTATCTGTTATCCCGGTCACGTTGCGCTTTACATAGGCAACGGTCAGATTGTTCATGCAAGTACGCCGAGCACCGGCATCAAGTACGGATCTGCAACATATAAGGAGATCTTAACGATTCGAAGAATCGTAGATTAATACATCAAGGAGAAAAATATGGATTCTAGGGAAATGGTACTCGTAATTGACTTCGGCGGGCAGTACAACCAGTTGGTGGCCAGACGTGTGAGGGAGTGCAATGTATATTGTGAGATAACCTCATATAAGACACCGATTGAGAAGATAAAGCAGATGGCGCCCAAGGGAATCATTCTTACAGGCGGGCCCAACAGCTGTTATGAGGAAGGTGCTCCGACCGCTTCAAAAGAGCTGTTTGAACTTGGTATACCGGTTCTTGGTCTTTGTTACGGAGCTCAGGTTATGCAGCTTGTTTTGGGCGGTAAGGTAGAGAGAGCAACCGTCAGGGAATACGGTAAGACAGAGGTCTTTGTTGATACGAACAGTCCGTTGTTTACCGGTATCACGGAGTCAAACGGTAACGATCCCACGGCTGAACACGGTACAGAGCATGAGGTATCGACGATATGCTGGATGAGCCATTTCGATTATATAAGCAAGGAGGCACCCGGATTTGAGATAGTGGCGCATACCGCAGGCTGTCCCGTTGCTGCCGCTCAGGATAAGAGCAGAGGTCTGTATGCAATACAGTTCCATCCGGAAGTTCTGCATACCGTTGAAGGTTCGAGGATACTCGGCAATTTCGTAAAGAACGTTTGCGGATGCGCGGCGACATGGCGCATGGATTCTTTTGTGGAAACAGCCGTTAAAGAGATAAAAGAAAAGGTAGGAGACGGAAGAGTATTGCTTGCGTTGTCCGGCGGAGTGGATTCTTCCGTAGCGGCAGCCTTACTTGCAAAAGCAATCGGTCCTCAGTTAACATGCGTCTTTGTCGATCACGGTCTTATGAGAAAGAACGAAGGCGATGAAGTTGAGAGCGTATTCGGAAAGGGCGGAGACTTTAATATCAACTTTGTCCGTGTCAACGCGGCTGAGAGATATTATGAGAAACTTAAAGGTGTTACGGAACCTGAGCGTAAGCGTAAGATCATAGGCGAAGAATTCATTAGAGTCTTTGAGGAAGAGGCGCGTAAGATCGGTACGGTTGAGTTTCTTGCACAGGGAACCATATATCCCGATGTTGTTGAGTCGGGACTCGGCGGTGAGTCGGCAGTCATTAAGTCACATCATAATGTGGGCGGACTTCCCGAGCATGTGGATTTTAAAGAGATAATCGAACCTCTTCGCAATCTTTTTAAGGATGAGGTACGCAAGGTCGGTCTTGAACTCGGTATTCCGGAATATCTTGTATTCCGTCAGCCGTTCCCGGGACCGGGACTCGGCATCAGAATAATAGGAGAAGTAACGGCAGACAAGGTAAGGATAGTACAGGATGCCGATGCTATATACAGAGAAGAGATAGCGCTTGCCGCTGAAGAATGGAAGAAAGAGAATCTTGCAGGCAAAGCGGAAAGTGACAGAAGTGTCATGACAACGGATGAGCGTTTTGATTATGCTATGAAACTTAATCCTTCATGGATGCCCGATCAGTATTTTGCGGCAATTACCAATATGCGTTCGGTCGGAGTTATGGGTGATGAGCGTACATACGATTATGCAATCGCATTAAGAGCAGTTAAGACGATAGACTTTATGACGGCGGAGGCCGCACAGATTCCGTGGGATGTTTTACAGAAAGTAATGTCAAGAATCGTTGGTGAAGTACGTGGTGTCAACAGAGTTCTCTTTGATCTGAGTACGAAGCCCGCAAGTACGATAGAATTTGAGTAAGTGGAGTAAGATATGTCTTTTGAGCATGTAATCAGTGTATACAGTTTGGTCCTGAATGTGATAGCTCTTATGATCTGTCTGTTTCAGTACATTTCCAGGCCGCGTCGTTCCTGGTCATATGCTATCATATTCTTTCTGTCCAATCTTTTGTCCAATTACTATTGGTGTATTTATATGCTTGTTATGGGAGATTATCCCAACGCTTCATCGATTCTGGCCTATTTCGGGTGGAATATCGCCTTTTTGGTGCTTCCGATTTTACAGTACCGCATAAGATATAAAGAGGAAAAGGGCTTTTTCTCAATATGGTCTTTAATCCCCATTCCTCTTAATTTCATACAGTTTCTGATCTATATCCAGTACGGCGGAATATTCAATAATTTGTGGCAGGGCGGTTTTGCCACGTTAAGTGCCTGCATGGGTATCAATTCAATCATATATTACCTGAAGAATAAGAAAAGCGGAGCCAAGAAGCCTTATGTGGCAGCCGTGGTTGTATTGTATATATTTACGGAACATGTCATGTGGACTTCTTCATGTTATTCATGGCCGTCGGAATATCTTTATCCTTATAACTATGCATCAATACTGGACGGTTTTGTATACATTTTGCTTCCGTTCTCAATCGTGTGGACATACAGACTTCTGGGTGAGGATAAGCCAAGCACCAATCCGGCGCTTGATCACCTTCAGAAGGTTTTCAAACCGATGTTTATGTCGGTGGTTGTTACATGTTGTTTCGGCGGATATTTACTGGCTTTATGGATGCGTAATACCCTTTTGGATGGAATCAACAGTACAGGTGAAGCGGATCCCTTTAAGGTCATTGCGGTAATGCTTTTTGTCGTTTCGCTCATAATAGTATTCTTTGCACTGTCGATTATCCTTGTTGTTAACCTGGAGAACAAATCCGCAGAGAGTGAAGAATTAAAAGAAGCCAAGACGGTTGCCGAACGTTCCAATGCAGCTAAGAGCGACTTTTTGGCCAATATGTCGCATGAGATAAGAACTCCTCTTAATGCGGTGCTCGGAATGAATGAGATGATACTCATAGAGAGTATGAAGGGAAGGGATGAACTTCCTGATGACGATGAGAAGGTGAAATCAATCTTTTCCGATATATGCAATTATTCGGGTAATATAGACAGTGCAGGTAACAGTCTTTTATCCATAATCAACGATATCCTTGATCTGTCCAAGATAGAAGCGGGCAAGATGGAGATCGTCAATGCCGATTATAAGTTAAGTTCAATCATCAACGATGTGAGCAATATGATAGCCTTTAAGGCAAAAGCGAAGGACCTGCAGTTTAAAGTTGATGTGGAGCCCATAATCCCTGACGACCTTAACGGCGATGAGGTTCGTATCAGACAGGTTATCACCAATCTTTTGAACAATGCCGTTAAGTATACTAAGGACGGAACCATAAGTCTTAATATACGCGGGAAGAGATATGACGATGAGGACCGCGAAGGTGACATCGATCTTGTAATAACGGTCAAGGATACCGGCATAGGTATCAGACAGGAAGATATTGACAGACTGTTTACCAAGTTTGAGAGAATGGATCTTGAGAGCAACAGTACCATAGAAGGTACGGGCTTAGGACTTACAATCACAAGAAGCCTTCTTGAGATGATGGGCGGAAGTATCGAGGTTGAGAGTAAGTATGGTACGGGTTCCGAGTTCACGGTGGTTATTCCTCAGAAGATTGTGGCGGATGATCCGATAGGTGATTTCCGTGAGAAGTTCGAGAAGACAATCAATGAGAAGAACACCCGTAAAGAAACCCTCTACGCGCCTCATGCTCACATACTTATTGTTGATGATACCAGGATGAACTTAATGGTTGCCAAGGGACTGTTAAGAAACACGGGTATCAATATAGATACGGCAGACAGCGGAAGAGAGGCGATTGAACTCGCATCCGAGAAATCTTACGATATCATCCTTATGGATCAGCGTATGCCTGAGATGGACGGTATCACCGCCATGCGTAAGATTAAGGAAAGAAAGTATGACTATAATGCACATACGCCGTTTATCTGTCTTACGGCCGATGCAGTAAGCGGTGCGCGCGAGAGATATATAGCGGAAGGTTTCGATGATTATCTTACAAAGCCCATTGACAGTACGGCGCTTGAAGAGATGATTAAGAAGTATCTTCCCAAGGACAAGCTGGCTGCTTCGACGGATGCAAAAGAGGTTGTGGACGATTCGTTGGGACTGTTCTACAGCAATGATGATGAGACATTCTACAAGGCCATTCTGCAGGAATATATGGAAGAATCCAAGAAGCTTATTCCGGCCATTGAACAGCATTATGCCGACAAGGATTGGGAGAATTACGGTATAAGAGTTCATTCTTTAAAGAGTACGTCCAAGATAATCGGAGCGACAGGGCTCTTTGAACTGGCTGCAAGCGTGGAAGCGGCAGCCAAGGCTCCGGATATAGATGCGGTGTACAGAGATCATGACAAACTTATGGAATTGTACAAAACAGTGCTTGATTCCGTAGCAGCCAGATTATAAAAAATGCGCAGCCGAAGGTCATCCCTCGACTGCGTTTTTTATTGTCAGATATTATTCTGATATTATCTTATTGGCCCATTCTATCGCATCATCTATATGGGGTCTGAAGTTATCCTCACCGACTTTTTCAACAAAGTTGTCTTTTCTCATGGTGTTTAACGGCTGTTCGTTGACATGTGAGAATACGAGCTGTATATCTCTTTCCTTACAACGCTCATAGAAGTTTTCAAGTGAGTGCATGGCCGTTGCATCAAGTGCCGGCACACCTCTCATACGGATGATAATGACCTTGGTCTCATCGCGGAAATTCATTGTATCAATCTGTCCCGAGCTTCCGAAGAACATAGGTCCGTATATCTCGTAAACTCTTACCTGAGGAGGAAGCGGCTTAAGATTCATACCGTCAGGATCTTCCTCGGGATCGTAATATTTCCATCCGACAACACCGGATTCTTCGCTCATTCTCTTCATGAAGAGAAGTACTGCAAGAAGCATTCCTATCTCTATGGCGATAACAAGATCGAATACAACCGTAAGAACGAATGTGAGTACAAGTACAAGAATGTCGCTTTTCGGTGCGGTCTTACATAAATGAACGAAAGTCCTCCACTGACACATATTGTATGCGACTATGAATAAGATTGCCGCTATCGTAGGCATCGGTATGAGTGCCGCATAAGGCATGAGTATTACAAGCACAAGTATGAGTGTAAGCGAATGAACGATACCGGCTATTGGAGTACGACCGCCGTTTTTGATGTTAGCGGCGGTACGTGCGATTGCGCCCGTAGCGGGTATGCCTCCGAAAAGAGCCGAACCTATGTTACCGCAACCCTGAGCGATAAGTTCCATATTGGAACGGTGATGCGAGTTGATCATACTGTCGGCCACGACGCAGGATAAAAGCGACTCGATGGCAGCAAGTATGGCAATAGTGAATCCGTCAGGAAGAGCGGCGCTTACCGCAGACATCGTAAGATGCGGAGCGTGAAGTACGGGAAGCTTGTTGCTTATGCTGTACAGATCTCCGATCGTGTTGACCTTAAGACCGGTAAACTTCACTATGAGAATACCTGCGATAACCGCTATGAGCGAGCCTGGTATCTTCTCGCTTATCTTCGGCCATACTATAAGTATTACAAGACTTATGATTCCGACAAGGAAAGCATAAGGATTAAACGTGGCAAAGTTTGAAGCAAATGCCTTTATCTTATCAATGGTCTCGATAGTTACGGTTCCTTCGGGATATTTAAGACCGAAGAAGTCTTTTAATTGACCGATAACTATTGTCACTGCAATACCTGCAGTAAAGCCCGTTGTGATTGTATAGGGAATGAACTTTATGAGTCCGCCCAAACGGAGCACGCCCATCAGTACAAGAATTATTCCGGCAATTATGGTGGCAAGCATCATGCCTTCCATTCCGTTCTTGGCGATGATTCCCGCAACAATTGTTGCAAAGGCA
>JAFYBE010000074.1 GCA_017540355.1 Lachnospiraceae bacterium
AGAAAGAATTATAGAACGAAATGGAATTTCTGTAAGACTGAATTCTATTTCAAGAATACAAGAGTGGAATTTAGTATTACATTCGAAAAATATCTTAGTTATTTATAAAAAAAGCTTAAGTTATTAAAAATCAAGCCGATATACAGCATAGATACCTATAATTATCTTTGTTTTATTATGCAAAGGAATGCAATTTTATTCGCAATGGTGCGGAAATAACATGGAGGTGAAAGGAATGGCAATGATGGAACCGTTAAACAGCGCAATGTCATATCAGGTTCAGCCTGTACAGAGTGCGCAGACAGCAAGGCCTGTTACGGAAGTATCGAAGCCCGCTGCTGAGTTTACTGAAGCGGCAGCCCATGAGACGGCTGCAGCGGTCGATGGTAAGACAATAGTCGTTGATTCTGCCGGCAAGACTGAGACTGACAGCGAAGGCGGCTCGTTCCAGCCGGGAACCGAGGCTTCGGAGAAGCAGCTTAAGGAAGCGGTCAAGGATCTGCATAAGAAGCTTGACAATTCCAATAATGAAGTAATGTTTGGTGTCCATGAGGCAACTAAGAGAGTAACGATCAAGATAGTTGACAAGGACACGAAGAAGGTAGTTAAGGAATTCCCGCCGGAGAAGACCCTGGATATGATAGCCAAGGTATGGGAGATGGCAGGGATCTTAGTTGACGAGAAGAGATAGGAGGTGTTCATATGGCAATAAGAATAGCAGGTATGGCTTCCGGTATGGATACCGATGCGATGGTGCAGGATCTCGTCAAGGCATATAAGACCAAGGGAGCTAATAATGTAAAGACTCAGAAGAGAGCAGAATTAAAGCAGGATAAATGGAAGGATCTTAATAAGAAGATCAAGAGCCTTACCAGTAAGTATGTTGCAAATATGCAGTACTCTTCATATTATAATAAGAAGACCACCAAGGTTTCAGATGATACCAAGGCATCGGTGGTAACTGCTGATAATGCTGTTACGGGTACACAGACACTTGAGGTTGAGGAGCTGGCGAAGGCGGCTTATCTTACAAGCGGTAAGTTTGATAAGAGCATAACGGCAGATTCCAAGATGAGTGATCTTGGATTTAACGGTTCAACGACTATTACTGTTAATCAGGGTGTTTATGATGAGAAGACCGGCAAATACAGTAAGGATCCGCTTACATTTGACGTGACGGCTGATACCAAGATAAGTGATGTGGTTGATTATTTTAAGGCAGCAGGTTATAATGCAAGCTTTGATGCGAATAACGGTCGTATGTTTATAAGTGCAAAAAATTCGGGTGCCGACAATAACTTTTCGTTTGATACAAGCGATACAGAGGCGGCGAAGGCACTTGAAGCGCTTAAGTTCACAACATCGGACTCCAAGAAGATAGATGGTTCCAACGCAAAAATCAAGCTTAACGGCGCTGACTTTGAATCAAACAGCAACACGTTCAACATTAACGGACTTACGATAACTGCCAAGGAGAAGACCCAGGGTGAGATATCTATAAATACCGAGAACGATTACAGTGCGATCTATGATAATATAAAGAGCTTTATAAAAGATTATAATTCTCTTATAAATGAGATGACGAAGCTGTATAATGCTCCGGCAAACAAGGGTTATGATCCGCTTACAGATGAAGAGCAGGAAGCACTCTCTGAATCCGAGATAAAAAAATGGGAGAGTAAGGTTGATGAATCCCTGTTAAGGAGAGACAGCAATCTGGGAGAGATATCGAGATTGTTCCGTGATTCCATGTCACAGACTTTTGAGATCGGAGGCAAGACCATCAGCTTATCAACATTCGGCATCAATACAGGGAACTATTTCATGACCGATGAGAATGAGAGATATGCTTTCCATATAGACGGAGATACCGATGATTCTACATCGTCAGGCAATACCGATAAGCTTAAGGCAATGATAGCAGCAGATCCTGATACAGTAACAAGCTTCTTCACCAAGCTTGCATCAAATATGTATGATAAGCTTAATTCTTTTACCAGAAGTTCGGAGACAAGATCTTACGGAAGCTACTATGATGATAAACAGATGAAGTCTGATATTACCAAGTACGAGAAGAAGGTTTCCGATTGGGATGATTATGTTAAGGAAATAGAGGATAGGTATTACAAGCAGTTCTCCAAGATGGAGAGTGCAATGACCAAGCTTAATTCTCAGCAGAACTATATCTCGAGTATGTTCGGGATAGGATAAAAATAACAAACAGGAGGTATTGAGCAATGCCGGCTAATAATCCGTATGCACAGTATAACAGGAATAAGATCATGACTGCATCACCGCAGGAGCTGACCCTTATGCTGTATGATGGAGCGATCAAGTTCAATAATATTGCAATAACTGCAATAGAGGAGAATGATGTGCAGAAGGCACACACAAATATCATGAAGGTGCAGAGGATAATAGAAGAATTCCAAATGACATTGGATTTCAAGTATGAAGTAGCGAACGATTTCAATAATGTATACAATTACATTATGCAGAGGCTTCGTGAAGCCAATATGAGCAAGGACAAGGAAATCCTTGAGGAGGTATCAACCCACCTTCATACGATGCGTGACACATGGAAGGAAGCTATGAAGCTGGCAGCAAAATAAGAGATAAGATTTGACGTGATTGTCATCCTGAGCTTTAGCGAAGGATCTTTAGGAGATTCTTATTAATGGAAACTACCGATAACTATCTTCAGATAATGATCGACAGCCTTATTAAGAAGGGTGAATATCTTGACAGGCTGATAGCAAAAAACAAGGCCCAATATGAACGCATCAAGGGTAAGGATTATGAGGATATTAACTGGACGGCATTCAATGTGCTGGTTGCGGAGAAAGAAACAGCCATAGACAGGGTTATTGAGATTGACGATGCCTTTGCCGAGATATATGAGAAGATCAAGGATGAAGTGATATCCAATAAGGAGAAGTACCGGCAGTATGTTTTAAGGCTGCAGGAATTGATCACGGATTTGACAGACAAAGGTGTTACGATACAAACGGGTGAGGAGAGAAACCGGCAGATCATAGATAATATTTTCCTTAAGACCCGTCAGGAGATAAAGAAGCAGCGTACCAGTGTCAATGCGGCGAGTACCTACTATAGGACAATGAGCAATTCGGTAGTCAGGGCAGCTGAGAATTCGATATTGGATGAAAAAAAATGACGGCTGTTAAGTTACAAAACAGTTGTCATGCAACAAAAATGAGTGTATAATACTTATGTAAAC
>JAFYBE010000075.1 GCA_017540355.1 Lachnospiraceae bacterium
ATAATCATATTCATCAGGGTAATGAACTTAACATCGATACCAGGCAGATAATCTGGAAGAGATGTCTTGATATGAATGACAGAGCGCTCAGGGATGTTGTTGTTGGCATGGGCGGTAAGACCAACGGCTTTGTCAGGGAAGATCATTTTGTTATAACCGTTGCGAGTGAGATCATGGCTATTGTTTGTCTTGCATCGGATATGAAGGATCTTAAGGAAAGACTCGGCAGAATAATCGTTGCTTACGATATAGAAGGCAATCCCGTTACGGCTAAGCAGCTTAATGCCGTAGGATCCATGGCAGCACTTTTGAAGGATGCCATTAAGCCCAATCTTATCCAGACACTTGAACATACGCCGGCTGTTGTTCACGGCGGACCTTTTGCCAATATTGCGCACGGATGTAATTCCGTAATTGCCACCAAGGCAGCTCTTAAGATGGCGGATTACTGTATTACGGAGGCAGGATTCGGTGCAGATCTCGGAGCTGAGAAGTTCCTTGATATCAAGTGCCGTATGGCGGGTCTTAAGCCTGATGCAATTGTTTTGGTTGCTACGGTCAGGGCACTTAAATATAACGGCGGAATACCCAAGGATGAACTTTCAAAGCCTGATATTGAAGCGCTTAAGAGAGGTATCGTCAACCTTAAAAAACACATTGAGAACCTTATGTCATACGGTGTTCCTGTTGTCGTTACACTCAATGCATTTGTAACCGACAGTGAAGAAGAGACGGCATATGTTAAGAAGTACTGTGAAGATTTAGGTGCTTCGTTTGCTTTGTCGAGAGTATGGGAATTCGGCGGCAAGGGCGGTGTTGAACTTGCTCAGACGGTTGTTGATACAATTGAGAACAAGAAGTCTTCATTTGCTCCGATTTATTCGCTTGACTTAAGCATCAAAGAAAAGATTGAGACAATTGCACGTAAGATATACGGTGCGGACGGTGTTGTATTTGATCCCAAGGCTTTAAAGAGCATGGAGAAGCTGACAGCCTTAGGTTTTGATAAGATGCCCGTATGTATGGCTAAGACACAGTATTCGTTATCCGACGATCCTTCGCTTTTGGGAAGTCCTTCGGGATTTGACGTTCATGTCAGAGATATGTATGTATCTGCCGGAGCCGGATTTATAGTCGTACTGACCGGAGATATCATGACCATGCCCGGCCTGCCTAAAAAGCCTGCGGCTTATTCAATCGATGTCAACGAAAACGGAATGATCACGGGCCTGTTCTGATGAGGATATACAGATGACATGTTCCAAGTGCGGAAATGAATTAAAGGACGGTATGATATTCTGTCCCGTATGCGGAACGGAACTTTCAATAGTTCCGGAGTTCGTACCCGAGATAGAGATCAGTATAGAGGAATCTTTGCAGGATGTTGCCACCGTTATTTCGGATAAAGATGATGAGACACCTGATGAGGATGTTTCGGATATTGATAACACGGAAGATTTAAGCGTCGCTTCCGATACAACGGATTTAAGTGCGACGGATGAATTAGGCAATACCGAAGAGAAGGATGTAAGGAAAATGCATCCTTTGTTCGCTGCGCTTTATATAGGAATTCTGATAATAGGTGCTACAGCTCTGATCGTTTTTCTTGGTGTCATGATATATCATGACAATTCTTCTACATATCAGATTAAAAAAGGTGATGAGGCTTTTGATGCAGGCATATACAGGACTGCCATAGATCACTATGAGAAAGCCGTTAAGATTCAGCCCGACAATGTTGAATACAGAAGAAGGCTTGCGGACTGTTATATATCGATGGAAAACATCGATATGGCCGTTGAAGTATACAGGGATATGATTGTATACGATCCCAATTCAACGCTTGCCTATGCACAGATAATATCTCTGTATGAAGGTATCGGAGCCTATGATGATATTGATGATTTCTTACAGCATTATGCCAATGATGATATAAGAGCCGCATTTGTCGATTATCTGGCTTATCCGCCGGTTGTCAGTCATGAGTCGGGAAGCTATGATGAGGCCATAATCCTTACGCTTACAAGCGAATCTGCGGGGACCATTTACTATACGGATGACGGTACGATTCCTTCCGAATCAAGTAATGTCTATACCGAGCCCATATACCTTAAAAAGGGAAAGCACCTGATTCAGACATTTTTCAAGAATGAATACGGAGTCTGCTCATCAACGGAGACTTATACTTACGATATCAGAGCCGAGGCACCTTCCGAACCCATCGTATCACTTGAATCGGGGGATTATGACAAGCCCCAGCTTATAAGGATAATAGTTCCGACGGACTGCAACGTATATTACACGCTGGATGATTCGACTCCCGACAGATATTCAAGAATATACGGTGAACCGATTCCGATATCCGACGGTATTACGCATTTTAAGTGTATAGCAATCAACAGTAATAATGTCGAAAGCGACGTGGTTGAAAAAGAATACAGGATAACCGTGGTTACGGCGTTCCCGCCGGAGATGGGATTGATTGCGCTTTATCAGCACCTTGCGGATAAAGGATATATCAAGGATACTTCGGGCAACAGCGAGTATTATCCCGGAAGATTTAACTATATGTACAGCGAGATGAGATATATCGGCGGAAGGACATTGTATTGTTACAACGAATATTACAATGTCGGTACTGGAGTTAAGTCCATGACAAGCAATGTCTTCGGAATGGACTGCAATACGGGCGAGGTTTTCCTTGTTAAGAAGGGTAATAATGACAGTTATTCGATAAGCCCGTTCTGATACGTTTGCTCATAGATACGGAAGATATCAATATTTATTGATTTTTTTGATAAATTACTCTATCATATTACAGGTGTTCGCATAGGAGGAGATTATGTATAGGATTATTGAAGCCAGGAATCTTGCTGCCAATATCTATCAGATGATAGTAGAGGCACCGAGAGTTGCCAAGAAATGTATGCCGGGTCAGTTCCTTATAGTAAGGACGGGTCCGGACAGTGAGAGAATAGCTCTTACAATATGTGATTACGACAGAGAGAAGGGTACGATTACAATCGTGTTCCAGACGGTCGGAGCAAGTACCGAAGTTATGAGTAAGCTTAAGACAGGTGACAGCTTCCATGATGTTGTAGGTCCTTTGGGGCGTCCGTCAGAACTTATCGACGAGCCTGCCGATGAGCTTAAGAAGAAGAACATCCTTTTTGTTGCAGGAGGCGTTGGTACGGCGCCAGTATATCCTCAGGTTAAGTGGCTGCATGAGCAGGGAGTTGCCGCTGACGTTATAGTCGGTGCGAAGACCAAGGATATTCTTATACTTGAAGATGAAATGAAGGCTGTAGCCGGCAATCTTTATGTTACAACCGATGACGGTTCATACGGAAGAAGCGGTATGGTTACCAAGGTTATTGAAGATCTGGTAGGTGAAGGCAAGAAATATGATGTCTGCATAGCCATCGGTCCGATGATCATGATGAAGTTCGTGGCTAAGCTTACTAAGGAACTCAATATTCCCACGATTGTCAGCATGAATCCCATTATGGTTGACGGAACGGGAATGTGCGGTGCCTGCAGAATTATCGTCGGAGGTGAGGTCAAGTTCGCATGTGTTGACGGACCCGAATTCGACGGACATCTTGTGGATTTTGACGGAGCGATGAAGCGTTCGCAGATGTATAAGACAGAAGAAGGCAAGAAGCTTTTGGAGTTGCAGGAAGGTGATACACATCACGGCGGCTGCGGCAACTGCAATTAGGACAGACAGGAGGTATCGATATAATGGAAGTTGATGTATTAAAGAGAATTCCTGTTCGTGAGCAGGAGCCGAAGACAAGAGCTACGAATTTTGATGAGGTTTGCTTGGGCTACAATGCCGAAGAGGCACAGTGTGAAGCAAGCCGTTGTATAAACTGTAAGAATGCACAGTGTATCAAGGGATGTCCCGTAGCAATTAATATTCCCGGATTTATAGAGCAGGTTAAGAACGGTGACTTCAAAAAGGCTTATGAGATTATATCTCAGTCGAGCGCCCTTCCTGCCGTATGCGGAAGAGTATGTCCTCAGGAGACACAGTGTGAAGGCAAGTGTATCAGAGGTATTAAGGGAGATCCGATTTCTATCGGTAAGCTGGAGCGATTTGTTGCCGATTGGGCATCAGAGAACGGAATAAAGCCCGTATCGGATGCACCGAAGAAGGGCAAGAAGGTTGCGGTTATCGGCTCGGGCCCTGCAGGCCTTACCTGTGCGGGTGACCTTGCAAGAATGGGTTATGACGTAACTATATTCGAGGCTTTGCATGAGGCAGGCGGAGTGCTTGTATACGGCATTCCCGAGTTCAGACTTCCCAAGGAGAAGGTCGTTAAAAAGGAGATAGAGAACGTTAAGAGTCTCGGTGTTAAGATTGAGACCAACGTTATTATAGGTAAGTCGGTTACAATTGATGAACTTGTTTCTGAAGAAGGCTATGATGCCGTATTTATCGGTTCAGGTGCCGGACTTCCGAAGTTCATGGGTATCCCGGGTGAGACCGCCAGCGGCGTGTTCTCTGCCAATGAATATCTTACAAGAAGCAATCTTATGAAGGCTTACGATCCCGCAAGTCCGACTCCGATTAAGATCGGTAAGAAGGTTGCTGTTGTCGGCGGCGGTAACGTTGCAATGGACGCTGCAAGAACTGCACTCAGACTTGGAAGTGAGGTACACATTGTGTACCGACGTTCCGAGGAAGAGCTTCCTGCAAGAGTAGAAGAAGTTCATCATGCTAAGGAAGAGGGCGTAATCTTCGATCTTTTAACCAATCCCGTTGAGATTCTTACTGATGAGAACGGCTGGGTTAACGGAATCAAGTGTATCCGTATGGAACTCGGTGAGCCCGATGAATCAGGCAGAAGACGTCCTGTTGAAGTTGCAGGAAGTGAATTTGTTATAGATGTTGATACGGTAATAATGTCACTCGGTACAAGTCCGAATCCTCTTATTGCTTCAACAACCGATGGACTTGATGTCAACAAGAGAGGCTGCATAATCGCTACCGAAGAGCAGGGTGCAACATCCAAGGACGGAGTATATGCCGGAGGTGATGCAGTTACAGGTGCTGCAACGGTTATACTTGCAATGGGTGCGGGCAAGACTGCGGCTCAGGGAATCGATGAGTATTTACAGGGCAAAGCATGAATATAACTGTACTTTGTGTCGGTAAGATAAAAGAAGCTTATTACAGAGAGGCGCTGGCAGAATATGTCAAGCGTCTCTCTAAGTATTGCAGACTAAATGTTATTGAGGTTGCGGACGAGCAGACTCCGGATAAAGCTTCAGATACTGAAGTTGCTGCGATACTTAAGAAAGAAGAAGAGCGGATATTATCAAAAATACCGGCCAATTCCCATGTAATATCTTTGGCAATAGAAGGCAAGAGTCTTGACTCTGTTGCATTTTCGTCATTAATAGATGATCTCGGTATTTCGGGCAAAAGCAATATCTGCTTTATTATAGGCGGAAGTCTGGGTCTTTCCGACAATGTCAAATCACGTTCGGACATGCTTTTAAGTTTCTCGAAAATGACATATCCGCATCAGCTTATGCGGGTTATTTTGACCGAACAGATATACCGAGCATATCGTATAATCAAAGGCGAACCCTATCACAAATAGAGTTCGCTTTTTCTTGTATAAATCCCCTTTGAATGGTAAAATAATTAAGATTGGGTTCAGTATGCGCTATGGAAGATTTTATTAAGCTAAGCGCGTCGGATGCGGCCAATGTTTTCGGCCAATTTGACGTATATTTAAAGAAAATTGAGAGAAGTTTAAACGTAGAGATAACACTTCGTGAAGACAAGGTTAACATCACGGGGAGAGATGCTTCGGTTGAACGTGCGAAAGCTGTGATAAGTACTCTGTCTGAATTATCATCCCGAGGCAATACAATCGGTGAACAGCAGGTTGATTATGCAATTGCCATGAGTATGGAACATTGTCAGGACGAACTTCTTAACATCGATAAGGAACTTATCTGTCATACGATATCGGGTAAGCCTGTCAAGCCCAAGACTTTGGGCCAGAAGAAGTACATAGATTCCATTAAGAACAATATGATTGTCTTCTCTATGGGTCCGGCCGGAACCGGTAAGACGTTTTTGGCGATGGCGATGGCAATAACCGCTTTTAAAAACGGTGAGGTTGAAAGACTTATCCTTACTCGCCCCGCTATTGAAGCAGGTGAGAAGCTCGGCTTTTTGCCGGGAGATCTGCAGAGCAAAGTGGACCCTTATTTAAGGCCTTTATATGATGCTTTGTATCAGATTATGGGCGCCGACAGTTTTATTAAGAACATGGAGAAAGGTCTTATCGAAGTCGCTCCCTTGGCTTATATGAGAGGACGTACTTTGGATAATGCATATATTATCCTTGATGAGGCGCAGAATACCACACCGGCCCAGATGAAGATGTTCCTTACAAGAATAGGTTTCGGTTCGAAGGTTGTTATTACGGGTGACAGAACACAGAAGGATCTGCCTAAGGATGTTACGTCCGGCCTTGATGTGGCACTTAAGGTTTTAAAGGACGTAGAAGGCATCGGTTTTATTGAACTTGACAGCAGAGATGTCGTAAGACATCCTCTTGTACAGCGTATCGTTCAGGCCTATGAGAAGTACGAGAGCAAAGAAGCAGGCAAAAAGCCGTCTGGTTCCGTAAAAGGATCGGGCAAAAGATCGGGTAAATAGATGGAACTTTTCTTTGATAACGATACCGATACGGTATTTGATTTTGACTGTGAAGATGTAGCAAAAAAGGTGATTAATGCAGTTCTTAAGTCCGAGGGGTGTCCCTTTGATACTGAGGTTAATCTTTTAATCACCGATAATGAAGGCATCAGAGAATACAATAAGAATATGCGCAATATAGATTCTCCCACGGATGTACTTTCTTTTCCGGGACTTGATTTTGAGACTCCCGGCATCTATGAGATTACAGACGATGAAGCGGATCATATCGATCCGGAGACCGGCCTTATCATCCTCGGAGACATCATCATATCTGCGGACAGAGTTTTGTCGCAGGCAAAAGAATACGGTCATTCGATATTGCGCGAATTTGCTTTTCTGACGGCTCACAGTATGCTGCATTTAAGCGGGTACGATCATATGAGCGAAGAAGAAGCTGCGGTTATGGAGAAGAAGCAGGAAGACATACTTAAGGGACTTGGCATCAACAGGGAATAAACAGGGATAAAGCGGAGTAAAGTATGAACGTTAAAGACATTGTGCGTTTGAGTACAAGAATACTTAATCTAATATTTTGGATGATCTTAGCCTATCTTACGGGCGATCTCGGAATGGGATTCTATTATATTGCATTTATTGCATTTGAATTGCTTATTATCATATTTGCCGGCGGTATCAAGCAGTCGGTTGCCAGAATGGTTGCCGTTCGTAAGTCCAAGGGACTTCATTATAATTCCAAGCTTATATTCAGATACGGAATATTTTACAGCCTTATAACGGGTGCGCTTATAGGATTTGCACTTTGGTCGTTATCCGGCACTTTATACAGACATATATTGGGATATATCCTGCCTGAGAGTGTACTCTCGGTATTGAGTGTATACTTTGTCATTCATTCGTTAAGAGGTTGCCTTCAGGGCTATTATCAGGGCATAGGCGATACTTTGATCTGTATTGTTGCTGAAGTTGTACAGGCCGTTGCTCAGATTGTCTTATGTCCCATACTTGTTATTCGTATGTACGGATACGGTATGAAAGTTTCCGGTCTTTTAAAGAATCCGATGTATGCCAATATTAACGGAACAATAGGTGCGGTAATGGCTCAGTGCATCGCAGGCATTATCTGCATACTCGTACTTGTGATTGGTGACAGAATTGCCGGTAAGGTCTTCAGACAGGAATACAATTCCGTTAAGGGCGTGGATAACAGAAGGAACATCACATTAAGCTTTATTAAATCAAGTGCTCTTTATATAGTCGAAAAGATTACTCCGATTCTTACAATTGTTGTTATACTCACAATATTTGTTAAGAAGGCCTATGCCAATGATGTAGATATAAAAGAACTCTTTACGGGCATCGGAGTTTTTGCGGGTAAGTATCTTATTGTGCTTGGATTCGTACTAGCATTCTTTTTTGAGTATTCTGATCGTGAATGCAAAAAGATACGTGCGGATTTCGGAAGAGAAGAGAATAAGACGGTAAGAGCAAGGATTTCTTATTTGATCAAGAATTCGGCTCTTATACTTATACCGTTAAGTCTTCTTGTTATAATTCTTGCAAAGCCCATTGTTATGATTTTCTTTGACGGGAGGATGTCACTTGGTGTAACGCTTCTAAGACAGGGCGGTATAGTTGTTCTGTTTGCAGGCATCTGTCATATGTGTAAGAGCGCGTTATCCGCAGTTAAGCTTACCAAATTCAGCTATTTGGGCAATCTTATAGGTTTTGCGGTAGCGGTCCTTACGGCGGTCGGCGTTTCAGGCAACGGAAGTGATATAACGATGCTTGTGCTTTCGTATACGACGGGGTATTTCGCAGAAGCGGTTTTCCTTCTTTTTATCCTGTATATGATGAGATTCTACGATCCGATGGATATAGGCATAAGATGTGCCAAGATACTTGCGGCTGCGGCAGTTTTTGCCGGAGTTTTGGCAATACTTGATCACTTTATAGTTATGAATGCATTGTTCCTTGTGCTTACAATACTTATTGCTTACGGAGCATATGTGGTTACATTGGCCGTAATAAAAGGAATAACGCTAAGAGACATCAATTCGCTTAAGGGAACTCTTATATATTACCCGATAGTTTTTGTCGGACGGATTTTTGTGGACAGATAGGAGAAGCATGGAAGTATTGGTGGTGGGTGCCGGCGCATCCGGAATGATGGCTGCCATAAGTGCTGCAGGAATGGGTGCTTATGTTACGATCTGTGAAAAAGAAGATATAGCCGGACGTAAAATCCTTCGCACCGGTAACGGTAAATGCAATCTCGGCAACAGAGAACTTCGTACGGATTATTATCATTCATCGGATAATGAATTGCTGGATGCATATTTTTCCAAATTTGATGAGGAGGATACGATCCGTACGTTCAGAAGTATGGGCCTTATCATCAAAGAATCGGGCGGACTTTTTTATCCGTTCTGTGAGCAGGCTTCGGTTGTCAGAGATGTGCTTTTGTCAAATATTGAGGCATACGGTATAAAGGTTTTGTATGATACTTATCCCGAGAAGATAGTCAAGGTTAAGCCTGACAGATTTGAAGTCACTTTTGACGGAAGAACCAGAGAATATGACAGAGTAATCCTTGCATGCGGAAGTTATGCGGGAATTGATAAAAAGGACAGACTCCCATCGGATATAGACGGATACAGTCTGGCATACAGTCTCGGACATACGGTTATACCCGTTAAGCCCGCGTTGACTGCTCTTAACTGCAAAGGCGATTTCTGGAAGGAGATATCGGGAGTCAGGGCCGAAGCGCTTATAAAACTTACATGCGATGACAGCTATATCGGATGTGAGTATGGTGAGGTTCAGTTTACCGATACGGGCATAAGCGGAATTCCCGTATTCCAGTTAAGCCACTATGTCGGAGCGAATCCCGACAGATCATACTCCGCTGTTTTGGATCTTATGCCGGGGCTTGATGAAGACGAGTATATATCTCTGATGCAGAATCGTATGCTTGCTTTCCAGGGTCATAAGGTCAGGGATTTCGTTATCGGAACGATCAATTCAAAGCTCGGTGAATATATCGCTTCGCTTGCAGGACTTAATATGGATGATGCTATAGGTGATTCGACCGAAGATAAGATTATAGAATTTGTCGGACTTATCAAGTGTTTTAAGGTAGATATCAAGAACACCAAAGATTTTACACATTCCCAATGCTGCAGCGGAGGAATACCTCTTAGAGAGACAGATGACAACTGCCAGTCAGTAAAGACCCCGGGACTTTATATATGCGGCGAGATGCTTGATGTAGATGGTGCATGCGGAGGATATAACCTTCAGTGGGCATGGACATCGGGATATATTGCAGGCAGGGCTGCAGGCAGTTATTGATGATATTATGATTAGAATCGATCAGATTAAGACAGGTACGGATACGGAAGATATTTACGGATATCTCCGCAAGTCCGTTGCAAAGAAGCTCCGGATTAAAGAAGATTTTGCTTTTGAGATAGTTAAGCACAGTCTGGATGCAAGGAAAAAGCCCGAGCTTTATAACGTTTATTCGGTTGATGTCAAAGTTGACAATGAATTGAGCGTTCTAAAAAGAAGCGGGTGCAAACAGGCAAGAATTGTCAGTAAAAAGGAATATGTATGGCCCGAAGGTAGAGCGGGCGAATACAGACCCGTAATAATCGGGATGGGACCTGCGGGTCTTTTTTGCGGTTATATGCTAAGCCTTGCGGGATGCAGACCGATAATCTGTGACAGAGGCGACAGGGTTGACTTAAGACAGAAAGATGTTGAGTCATTCTGGGTGAAAGGAACCCTCGATCCCGAATCGAATGTTCAATTCGGCGAAGGCGGAGCAGGCACTTTTTCGGACGGTAAGCTTAATACGCTGGTCAATGACAAATTCGGACGTAATGAACTTGTCCTTAAGATATTTGTTGAGAACGGAGCGCCCCAAGAGATTCTGTATGAGAGCAAGCCTCATATCGGAACGGATATATTAAGTATAGTCGTAGCCAATATGCGTAACCGGATGATTGGTTTGGGAGCCGAATTCAGATACAGATGCAGGCTTGATGATATCAGTAGTTCATCCACACATATTACGGCATTTTTTGATAACGGTGAAAGTCTTGATACCGATGCGTTGGTCCTTGCTATAGGACACAGTGCAAGAGATACTTTTAAGATGCTTTATGATAAAGGCATTCCGATGTCTGTCAAGGACTTTGCCGTAGGATTAAGAGTATTACACCCAAGGGAGCTGATTGATTCGGCTCAGTACGGAGTGCAGAATCTTGATAAAGGACTCGGAGCAGCCAATTACAAGCTGGCTTATACATCCGGAAGCGGACGCGGCGTATACAGTTTCTGTATGTGCCCCGGAGGTTATGTGGTCAATGCCTCATCTATAGCGGGACAGACCGCTGTTAACGGTATGAGCTACAGTAAGCGTGACGGTGTGATGTCCAACAGCGGGATAATCGTCAGTGTCGGAGTTAAGGATTACGGAAGCGACGATGCGCTTGCCGGAATGAGGTTTCAGTCAGAGCTCGAGAAGAAGGCATACAGTCTTGGTAAAGGTAATATTCCGGTACAGACATATCTTGATTATATCAACGCCGATAAGACCGTAAGCGGTATATCCTGCGACGGCTTTAAGGGCGATATACATATGACGGATATGTCGGGTTTGTTGCCCGAAGGTCTGCGCAAGTCTTTTATTGAAGGTATGGGTGCTTTTGATAAGACAATACCCGGATTTGCCGGCAAAGAAGCAATACTGGCAGGAATAGAGAGCAGAACATCCAGCCCTGTCAGAATACACAGAGGTACGGACGGAAGATCCGAATACGGATTCATATATCCGTGCGGTGAGGGCGCGGGATATGCAGGCGGTATTACGTCTGCCGCAATGGATGGAATATATATAGCGGAGGAGATATGGAAGAGACATTTGATCTGATCACAAGACCGGAGATAAAGGACAAGAAGAGGATAGTCGTTAAAGTCGGCTCATCATCTCTTGTGCACGGCGAGACGGGAGGTCTTGATTATACCAAGCTTGAAGTGCTTGTAAGGGAACTTTGCAATATAAGCAATCAGGGCAAGGATGTTATTTTGGTAAGTTCGGGAGCGATTGCCGTCGGTAAGAAGGTAATCGGCCAGGCGGCCGTTAACAGTCAAAAGGGTAATATGGGCTTTAAGCAGGCCTGTGCGGCAATCGGTCAGGCAAGGCTTATGATGACATATCAGAAGCTTTTCAGTGAATACAATCATATCGCTGCCCAGATACTTATGACCAAGAATACGGTTACGGATGATATCAACAGAGAGAATGCGCACAATACATTCACAGAACTTCTGAATATGGGTATTATTCCCATCGTCAACGAGAACGATACCGTATCGACATATGAGATTGTTGTAGGAGACGACGATGTACTCATAGGCGATAACGATACGCTTTCAGCCATTGTAGCATCGCTTACCGAGGCAGATCTTTTGATTCTTCTGTCGGATATAGACGGCCTGTATACGGACGATCCGAGGAAGAACGGAGATGCGAAGTTTATATCAAGAGTAGATGAACTTAACGACGAATTCTTTGATATGGCCAAGGGTTCGACGGGAAGCAGCGTAGGAACGGGCGGAATGAACACCAAACTTAATGCTGCGAAGATTGCTACAAGTTCCGGAGCGGACATGATAATAGCCAATGCGAAGGATATGAGGATACTTCATCGTATCATGGACGGAAGAGAGGTCGGAACATTCTTTAAGGCCAATCATGATGCGAATTTTGATATGATAGATTTTATCAATCATGTGAATGACTGATGCAGACGATATGGATTTAAGTGTTTTAAGGAAAGATATCATTGCAAAAAGGCGGACTCTTAGTGTGGATAAGCGCCTTGAGTTAAGCGATACAATCGCCGGACGCCTTTTTGAAACGGATGAATATAAGAATGCGGATACAGTACTTATATATGCCGATTATAACGGAGAAGTTGCTACCGACAGGATAATCAACAGGTGTTTTCTTGACGGTAAGGCAGTATATGCGCCTGTTTGCGGCAAGGACTGTGACCTTGCATTTTACAGGATATATGCGCTTGATGAGATGGAACCGGGAGCATATGGGATAAGAGAACCGTTAACCATCGAATATCTTAAGTTATCGGATAAGGATATCAGCGATAAAAGCGTTTGTATAACTCCTGGCAGTGTATTTGACAGACATTGCAACAGGTGCGGATACGGCAAAGGATATTATGACAGATTCTTTGCGAATACGCCGATAGGAATACGTATCGGGCTGGCATATGATTTTCAGATTACCGAAGATATCACAGTCAAAGATACTGATATAGCGATGACAATGATCATCACAGAGAATGAGACGATAAATGGAAAATAAAGAAGAATTGGCAAGACAGCTTGAATATATAGATAAGCTTACAAAAGTAACGGATGAGCTTAAAGATCAATTGGGTCATTTACCCAAATGTGCGGTTGTTACTTTCGGATGTCAGATGAATGCAAGGGATTCCGAAAAGTTAAGCGGAATACTTTTGAAAGTCGGTTTTGATCTTGATTGCGACGAAAACGATGCGGATCTGGTAATCTACAATACCTGTACGGTAAGAGATAATGCAAATCAGAAAGTGTACGGGCATCTCGGCACGCTTAAGGCAAGGAAAAAGAAGCAGCCGAATCTTAAAATCGTTCTTTGTGGCTGTATGATGCAGGAGCAGAGCGTCATTGAGACCATTTCGAAAGATTATAAGTTTGTCGATCTTGTATTCGGGACTCACAATATTTTTAAATTTGCGGAGCTTTTATATAACATGTATGAAGCCGGCTCGCAGATTATAGACATATGGGAGAGTACAGACGATTATGTTGAAGATCTGCCGGTTAATCGTAAATACACCTATAAATCCGGCGTCAATATCATGTACGGATGCAATAATTTCTGTACATACTGCATAGTGCCATATGTAAGAGGTAGGGAGAGAAGCAGAGATCCGAAAGAGATATTAAGAGAGATAGAAAAACTTGTTGCAGACGGTGTTGTTGAGGTTATGCTTCTCGGACAGAATGTTAACAGTTACGGTAAAGGACTTGATACGCCCCTTACTTTTGCACAGTTGCTGCAAGAAGTTGAGAAGATTGACGGATTAAAGAGAATTCGTTTTATGACTTCACATCCCAAGGATCTCTCGGATGAATTGATAGAGGTTATGGCAAAGTCCGATAAGATCTGCAGACATATCCATCTGCCGCTTCAGTCGGGTTCTGACAGAATACTTAAGGAGATGAACCGAAGGTATACCAAGGAACAGTATATAGCTTTGGCTGAGAAGATTAAGAAGGCTATTCCCGATATTGCCATAACAACGGATATAATTATTGGCTTTCCGGGCGAGACCAAAGAGGATGTCGATGAGACAATCGATGTTATCAAAAGGGTCGGATATGACAATGCTTTCACTTTCATATATTCTAAGAGGACCGGAACTCCTGCTGCTTCAAGAGAAGATCAGGTTGATGAAGCTTTTGCAAAAGAACAGTTTAAGAGAGTCTTGGATGCTGTTCATGAATCGGCAGGACTTAGTAACAGTTCTTTGACCGGCATGGTTTTTGATGCTTTGGTTGAGGAGATTTCGGATAATGATCCGACGATGGTCACGGGAAGGCTTTCAAATAATAGTATGGTTCATTTCAAGGGAGGAAGTGAGCTTATCGGACAGATAGTTCCCGTTAAGCTTGAAAGCGCCAGGGGATTTTACTACATAGGCAGGATGATCGATAACAATGACAATTGAGTACGACAAGTTGTCACCGATGATGAAACTTTATATGGACACCAAGGATGAATACAAGGACTGTATTTTATTCTACAGACTCGGTGACTTCTATGAGATGTTTTTTGATGATGCACTTACCGCATCCAAAGAACTTGATATAACCCTTACGGGCAAGCAGTGCGGACTTATCGAGCGCGCTCCGATGTGCGGAGTTCCCTATCATGCGGTTGAGCATTATCTTGATAAGCTCGTTGCCAAGGGATATAAGGTCGCAATCTGTGAGCAGGTTGAGGACCCGAAGCTTGCCAAGGGACTTGTTAAAAGAGAAGTTGTTCGTATAGTTACGCCAGGCACCAATACAAGTGAAGAGGTACTGGACAAAGAGAACAACAACTATATCATGAGTATTTCCTATACTTGTGACAACATAGGTATATCCGTCGCCGATGTTACAACAGGAGATTACTATCTCTGTGAAGTTACGGGGATTAAGGATTTAACGGATGAGATAATCAAGTATTCTCCATCCGAGATTGTATGTAATGAAGCCTTTTTGGTAAGCGGCATCAACATTTCGGATTTAAGGGAGAGGCTTAATATAGCGATATCCGCAATGCCGCCTCATTATTATGATGAGGACAGATGCAGGAATTTTATCGCTAAGCATTTCGGTGTTAACGGTATAGCCGGACTTGGAATTGCCGATTTCCCTAACGGCGTTGTTGCGGCCGGCAGCCTGCTTCAATATCTGTATGAGACGCAGAAGCAGGAGCTTAAGCATTTTACGCATATATACCCTTATATCGCCAGCAGATATATGCTCATAGACAGCGCAACTAGGCGTAATCTTGAGCTTACGGAGACATTAAGGGATAAGCAAAAGAGAGGCTCCCTGCTTTGGGTTTTGGATAAGACCAAAACCGCGATGGGAAGCAGAACGCTGTCATCATATATAAGGCAGCCGCTTGTTGAAGCTGAAGCAATAGATGACAGACTTGATGCCGTAGATATACTTAAGAGTAATCCGATTGAGAGAGACGAATTAAGAGAGTATCTCGGAACCGTATATGACCTTGAGAGGATTGTCGGCAAGGTATGTTTCGGCACGATCAATCCCAGAGATATGCTGGCACTCAAGTCATCGCTTTCGATGCTGCCTGCGATTAAGCTTATAACCAAAGAACTGGACAGCAAGTTGATTAAAGATATAAGCGAAGACATCGATCCTTTGGAAGAAATATTTACCATGATCGATGAGGGAATTGAAGAGGAACCTCCGCTTTCAATAAGAGAAGGCGGCATCATTAAAAGCGGATATGACAAGGACATTGACGAACTCAGGAAGGCCAAGACCGAGGGCAAACAGTGGCTTAATGATTTCGAAGCCGAAGAACAGGAGAGACTCGGAATTAAGAGCCTTCATGTAAAGTACAACAAGGTTTTCGGCTATTGCATAGAGATATCCAACGGAGCCAAAGACAAGGCGCCGGATGATTATATCCGCAAGCAGACGCTTACAAATGCCGAGAGATTTACCTGCCCCAGATTAAAAGAACTCGAGGATATGATTCTTGGGGCCGAGGATAAGCTTAATACTCTTGAATATGACATGTTTGTCAATATGCGTGAGGCGATTCGCGCCAATATAGAGAGTATCCAGACTACGGCCAAGGCCATAGCTGCACTTGATGTATATGCTTCTCTTGCACTGGTTGCCGAGCAGAACAACTACAGCAGACCCAAGCTTAACAATAAAGGGAGCATTACGATTGTTTCGGGCAGACATCCTGTTGTTGAGAAGATGATATCCGGGGATATGTTCGTATCTAACGATACATATCTTGATAAGAACAAGAAACTTATATCGATCATTACGGGTCCCAATATGGCCGGTAAGTCGACATATATGAGACAGGTAGCCCTCATATCCTTAATGACTCAGATAGGTTCTTTTGTGCCCGCCGATAAAGCGGATATGTGTATTGTTGACAGGATATTTACCCGTGTCGGTGCAAGTGACGATCTGGCAAGCGGTCAGTCCACATTCATGGTTGAGATGAACGAAGTTGCCAATATTTTACGTAATGCGACTTCGGACAGCCTGATAATCCTGGATGAGATAGGAAGAGGAACCTCTACCTTTGACGGTTTGAGCATTGCATGGGCCGTTGTTGAACATATAGCCAATACAAGGGTACTTGGTGCCAAGACGCTTTTTGCGACACATTATCACGAACTTACCGAACTTGAAAGCAAGATGAACAATGTCAACAATTACTGTATTGCGGTTAAGGAAGACGGTGATGATATTGTGTTCCTTCGTAAGATAATTAAGGGCGGAGCGGATAAGAGCTACGGTATTCAGGTGGCGAAGCTTGCCGGCGTTCCTGACATTGTAATAGGACGCGCCAAAGAGATTGTAAGTCAGCTGGTTGATAACGATATCATAGATAAGATACAGAGCATTGAGGTTTTCGGCAATCAGGATAATAAGGGCAAAAAGGATGAGCACTACGATCAGGTAGATCTGACACAGATGTCACTTTTTGCGACCACAACGGACGAGGATGTGCTTAAAGAGCTCAAGGAACTTGATATAAGCAACCTTACGCCCCTCGATGCACTCAATACACTTTATAAACTTCAGAATTCTCTTAACAACAGGTGGAACGGCTAGGAGGATATATGTCTTTGATTCATGTATTAAGCGATGAGACTATCAACAGAATAGCTGCAGGTGAAGTTGTAGAAAGACCTGCCAATGTGGTCAAGGAACTTGTCGAGAACGCCATTGATTCGGGCGCCGATGCGATAACCGTCGAGATCAAGGACGGTGGAATATCGATGATAAGGGTGACTGATAACGGAAGCGGAATTAGCAGGGAAGACATTCCGAAAGCCTTCTTAAGGCATGCCACGAGCAAGATTGAAGACAGCACGGATCTTCTTGCGATAAGAAGCTTAGGATTTCGAGGTGAGGCCTTAAGTTCGATTGCCGCAGTATGTCAGGTTGAACTTATGACCAAATCAAAGGATTCGGTTATCGGAACCAGATATGTAATTGAGGGATCGAAGGAGATAGAGACCAAGGATGTCGGTGTTCCTTCGGGTACTACGATCATCGTTAAGAACATATTCTTTAATACACCTGCAAGGCGCAAGTTTCTAAAAAGTCCCATAACCGAAGGCGGTTATATAGCCGACCTTTTGGAGCATCTTGCACTTGCCAATCCGGATATATCGTTTAAGTTTATTTCGGGAAGCGATGTAAAGTTCCATACGTCCGGCAACGGAGACAAGAAGGAACTTATATACAGGCTGTTCGGTAAGGATGCCGCATCCAATCTTGTTAAGCTTGAGACCGAAAAGGACGGACTTAAGCTTGAAGGATATCTGGGTAAGCCTGAGCTTAACCGCAGTACAAGAAATTATGAGAACTACTTTGTAAACGGCAGATATGTCAAAAACGATGTGATATCATCGGCTGTTGAAGAAGGTTACAGAGAATACCTTATGCAGCACAGATTCCCGTTCTTTGTTCTCTATATAGAGATGGATCCTAAGGATGTGGATGTCAATGTGCATCCTGCAAAGATGGAAGTCAGGTTTAAGGACAATGTATATATGTCCGATTACATTTCAAGTGCCGTTGCAAGCAAACTTAAGGTTACGGAGATGATACCGGAGACCGTCCTTGTTAAGGAAGAGGAGCCCAAGCCTTCGGTTTCAACGGTTGAGCCGTTTGAAGAGAAGCGTATAAGCAAGGATATAAGTGCAGGCAGCCTTGATATAAGAAGAATACTCGGAGAATCGGTGCCGGGAAAAGAGCCTTATCCTGAGGCGCCCGAAGTCACCCATGAGCATAATGTCATTAAGGCATCGGATGCGATTATCGTCAATACATCCGTTCAGATGGAACTTTTTGATGACAAGCTTTTAAGCCGGGATGCGGTTGCGGAGTATGAGATTGTCGGTCAGATTTTTGAGACCTATTGGCTGTTCACTTATAAAGACAAGCTTATAATGATGGATCAGCATGCGGCACATGAGAAGGTGAAATATGAGTCCCTGCTTGCACAGATGAAGAACAAAGATGTTGTAAAGCAGATGATATCGCCGGCCATAGTGATTACGTTATCCCCGACCGAACTGTCTGTGCTTAACGATTATAAGCAGAACTTTACGGATATCGGTTTTGAGATAGAGGAATTCGGCGGTTCGGATATAAGTTTAAGGGCAATACCGATGGACTTATACGGTCAGTCACCCAAGGAACTGTTTTTGAATATCCTCGATGAACTTGGCAACGGCAGGATAAGCGGAGTGCCGGAGGCAATTAACGACAAACTTGCTTCTATGGCTTGCAAATCTGCGGTTAAAGGCAATACTCCGATGAGTGCGCCTGAGATAAAAGAACTTCTGGCGAAGCTTTTAACGCTTGATAATCCGTATAACTGTCCGCACGGCAGGCCCACGATGATTACGATGTCGAAAAGCGAACTTGAAAAGCGATTCAAGAGGATCGTATAGATGAGTGAAGTTGTTTTTGACGATAAGAATATCAAAAAACCTCTTGTTCTGCTCGGAGGTCCGACAGGTGCCGGCAAATCCGATATAGCGCTTGCGCTTGCTGAAAGGATAGACGGAGAGATAATCAGTGCCGATTCCGTTGCCGTATACAGAGGACTGGATATAGGTTCGGCCAAGCCTGACAGCGACATGTTATCTTCGGTTAAACATCATCTTATCGATGTGCTTGATCCGGATGAATATTTCGGAGTCGATGTTTTTGCGGATATGGCAAAAAAGGCGGTCGTTGAGATATATCAAAAGGGCAGGGTTCCAATAATAGTTGGGGGCACGCATTTTTACATTCAGGCACTCTTGTATGATATAGATTTTGAAGATGAACCTGAACATGACGATGAGTACAGAGATAAACTGTATGAGATCGCCAAAGATTCAGACGGGCCTGATAAGCTTCATAATATGCTTTTGGAATGCGATCCCGAGTATGCCTCTTCCGTTCATATGAACAATGTCAAAAGAGTTATAAGAGCTCTTGAGTACGTGCATTATACGGGACGTAAGTTCTCTGAATATAACGAAGAGCAGAAAAAACGCACATCACCTTATGATTTTGCCTATTTTGCATTAAATCTTGACAGGCAGAAGTTATATGAGCGTATAGATAAAAGAGTGGATCTGATGGTTGAGGCCGGGCTTGTTGACGAAGTTAAGAGCCTTGTTGATGCCGGATACGGTGCGGATCTTTCGTCGATGTCATCAATCGGATATAAAGAAATCTGTGCGTATTTAAACGGAGAATATGACTTAACACGAGCGATAGAACTTATTAAGCAGAACAGCAGACATTTTGCTAAGCGTCAGCTGACGTGGCTTAGAAAAGAAGAGGATGTAATATACATAGACAGGGATAAGTATGGAACGGATGAGGCCGTAGCGCATATATGCGACGTCCTTGCGGATAAAGGAATAATATGAACGACATAGAAGATTTATTCGGACAACTCGGAATCAAAGAAGAGACAATTAAAAAGAGTAACGAGGTTTTGGCCGGACTGGAAGAACGATTTAAAGCAATCGATGAAACCGCTTTATACAATCAGTTAAAGGTGGTTAAGGCCATGCAGGATGCAAGAGTATCCGAGGCATGCCTTATGGGTACAACGGGATACGGATATAACGATCTCGGAAGAGATACCCTTGAAGAGGTATATGCCAACATATTCAAAACCGAAGCAGCTTTGGTAAGACCTCAGATCACATGCGGAACGCATGCGCTGGCAATTGCTTTGATGGGTAATTTAAGGCCCGGTGATGAGCTTTTGTCGCCTGCAGGCAAGCCTTACGACACGCTTGAAGAAGTGATCGGTATAAGGGACAGCAGAGGCTCCTTAAAAGAATACGGAATCACATACAGACAGGTCGATCTTTTAAGTGATGACTCTTTTGATTATGATGCGATAAAGAAAGCGATAAATGAAAAGACAAAGCTTGTAACTATACAGAGATCCAAGGGATATCAGACAAGGAAAACTTTTTCGGTTAAGGAGATAGGGGAACTTATCTCATTTGTCAAAAACATTAATTCTGATATAATCTGTATGGTCGATAACTGCTACGGAGAATTCACCGAAAGGATTGAACCTTCCGAAGTCGGCGCGGATATGACTGTCGGTTCATTAATCAAGAATCCCGGCGGCGGTCTGGCACCTATCGGAGGTTATATAGCCGGCAGGAAGGAATGTGTTGAGAATGCGGCTGTAAGACTTACAACACCGGGACTCGGAAGAGAAGTCGGAGCGTCTTTGGATGTATTAAGAAGCCTTTATCAGGGAATGTTTATGGCTCCTACGGTTACGGCATCGGCACTTAAGAGTGCAATCTTTGCTTCGTGTCTTTTTGAGGATGCAGGATATAAGGTTGTTCCCGATTCCAAAGCCACAAGACATGATATAATCCAGGCCATTACGCTCGGAAGTCCCGAGAAGGTAATAGCTTTCTGTAAAGGCATTCAGTCTGCGGCGCCGGTTGACGGATTTGTATCTCCTGAACCGTCGGATATGCCGGGTTATGACGATCCCGTCATTATGGCGGCCGGTGCGTTTGTGTCGGGTTCAAGTATTGAACTGTCGGCAGACGGCCCGATTAAAGAACCCTATGCGGTATATTTCCAGGGCGGACTCACGTGGGAACACGGTAAATTCGGAATAATGAAGGCCTATCAAAAGGTTTTGGATATAGAATAACGGAGGAAACATTTACAATGGCAAACAATTTTTTCGGTATCGACATAGGTACCAGCAATATCAGGATCTATAACCAGTTAGACAACAGCATCTTTATGGAGAAGAATATGATAGCCATAGAGAACGGAAGAGATCTGCTGGCCTACGGAGACTCCGCATTTGATATGTACGAGAAAGCGCCTTCAAGCATTGTTGCAAGCTTTCCCGTCAACAGCGGTGTTATAGCCGATATTACCAATATGGAGACGCTGCTTAAGTTATTTATAACCGACCTTTCGAAGGGCGGACTTAAGCCTGCGGACTATGTTATAGCCGTACCTACAGATGTTACGGATGTTGAGAAGAGAGCCTTCTACGATCTTGTTGAAGATGCCGGAATAAAGGCACATAAGATACACGTTGTGGAAAAGGCGGTTGCGGACGGTCTCGGCCTCAACATAGACGTTAAGAACTCGCAGGGTGTTTTGATTGTTAATGTAGGATATTCAACGACGGAGATATCAATCCTTTCTTTGGGCGGCATTGTATTAAGCCGAATCATAAAGGTTGCGGGACGTCAGTTTGATGAGGATATCAGGAATACGGTGCGTAAGGAATTCAATCTTCTTATCGGCGAAAAAACCGCGGAGAAGATTAAGATGAGTATGTCTTCGCTTATTAAGTCCGAACAGAATGCTGTCTGCTACGGACGTGATATAGTAAGCGGACTTCCGATGGAGAGAGAGATTCCGCCTGCGATCCTTGACGCGAACTTAAGAGATTCATATTCACAGATTATAGACAGCATCAAGATGGTTTTGGAGAGAACTCCTCCGGAACTTGGTGCCGATATTTACAGACACGGTCTTTACCTTACGGGCGGTGCGTCACAGGTATATAATCTTGCTCCGCTTATCGCAGATGCTACGGGCCTTAAGGTCAATCTCGGAGAGGATCCGATTGACAGCGTTATTATGGGCGTGGCAAAGGTAATCAACGAGGAAAAGTATCGTTCGCTTGCATTTTACATTGAAGGAATGAGTGGCAAATAATGAGTCCTTTAGTCAGGAAAAAAAGAGAACGATATACTCTGCCCAACAGATATGTCCTTCTCATACTCACAATCATATGCGTGGTCTTGATGATACTGTCATTCTCCACCAATATACTGTCTACTCCGCTTAACACATTAAGCGGTTATGCTTTGGTGCCTTTTCAGAAGGGACTTAACTCCGTCGGCACGGCCATAATTGACAGAGTCAACAATCTTAAGACTTTGGAACAGCTTACGGCCGAGAATGACGAGCTAAAAAAGCAGGTTGAGGAGCTTACGAAGGACAATACCCTTTTACAGCAGGATAAGTATGAACTTACCAAGTTAAGAGAGTTGTATGAACTTGACGCCGAATACGAAGAATACAATAAGATAGGCGCCAGGATAATCGCAAGAGATTCGGGTAACTGGTATTCGGGCTTTATCATTGATAAGGGCAGTGACGACGGCGTCAGAGTTGACTGTAATGTCATAGCCGGAAGCGGACTTGTGGGACGAGTTACGGATGTAGGTCCCAATTACGCCAAGGTCATATCAATAATCTCGGATAATTCCAATACGAGCGGAATGACACTTTCTACGGGCGATAATCTTATCGTTACCGGAAGTCTTAAGCTTATGGATATCGGTGTTATAGAGTATTCGCAGCTTGCCGATCCCAATGATCAGGTGGGCGTGGGTGACAAGGTCGTCACATCCAATATCAGTGACAAGTATCTCCAGGGAATACTTATCGGATATATCGACACCATTAATATTGATTCCAACAACCTTACTAAATCGGGCACACTTATACCCGTGGTGGATTTCAGGCATCTTGAAGAAGTGCTTGTCATCACGGATCTTAAGCATGTTCCGGATTCAAACGGATATTGATTAAAGATTATGTATGTATTGGTTACTTTCCTTTTTATGTTCATAAGCTTTTTGCTGCAGTCGACATTGCTGTCGCAGTTTACGATAGGTGATATCACGCCCAATCTTCTGATTATCACCGTTGCGGCGACCGGACTTTTACTCGGCAGAAGATTCGGTATGATTTCAGGTTTTATCGGCGGACTTGTCGTTGATATTTTCTTTGGAAAAGTGATCGGTCTGTATGCGCTTTTGTATATGCTGATAGGATATCTTAACGGACTGTTTCGTAAGACACTTTTCCCGGGTGATTTTAAACTTCCGATTGCGCTTATAGCGGGAAGTGACCTGGCATTCGGACACGGATTCTATCTGCTTATGTTCTTTTTCAGAGGGGATTTTAACTACGTATACTATCTTACTAAGATCATTTTACCTGAGGTTATATATACGACCATAATAGCCATATTCTATTTTCCGGTGATCAGATTCGTGATTGATCGGATAAAGAAGCACGAAGAGAAGGCAGAACAGAACATTGTATAGAAGAGTCAAAGACAATTTTATAAATTCCACATCGGGCAGAACTCTCGTTATGGGGATTGTCATATTTGTTGTGGCCATTGTTCTGATTATCAGAATATTTGTGCTGCAGATTGTAAGAGGTGAAGAGGCGTTGGATAATTTCACCTTAAGTATCCAGAAGGAACGTACAATCAACAGTACGAGAGGCAAGATATTTGACAGGAACGGCAATGTTTTAGCGTATAACGAGCTGGCATATAACGTTACTATGGAGGATGTATATGAGTCCGGAAAAGGCCGTAATGCATCACTTAACGATACTTTGATGAAGACCATCAAAATCGTTGAAAGTAACGGTGACCGTACTATAGGTGACTTTGGAATCATAATCAATGAAGACAATGAATTTGAATTTACCCAGTCGGATACAAGACTGAAAAGATTCCTTGCCGACATATACGGAAGAAAAGTCATAGGTGATCTTAAGTACGAGGAAGAAACGTCCACTCCCGATGATGTCATGAACTATCTATGCGGATACAATAAGTTCGGTATCGGAGAATCAACCGATCCCGCCAATCCGCGAGACAGTTTTGTCATAGGCAAGGGCTATACCAAAAGAGAGATGCTTAAGCTCGTCAATATCAGATATGCGATGAGCCTAAACAGTTATCAGAAGTTCATCCCTACGGTAATCGCCACTGACGTATGCGAAAAAACCGTGGCTACGCTTATGGAGAACAGCGATTCTCTGCTCGGTATAGCAATAGAAGAGAACAATATCAGGAAATACAACGACAGTATATATTTCTCTCAGATAATCGGATATACGGGTAAGATTTCCGAGGAAGAACTTGCGGAATACAACAATATGGAGAGCGGCACAGAGCTTACAAAGACCGTCAAGCCAAGGAATGACTATACTCTTACCGACATGGTGGGTAAGGCCGGTATAGAACGTACTATGGAGACATATCTTCAGGGTGTGAAGGGAAGCGAGACCGTCTATGTTGATAACCTGGGTAAGGTTATTGAGAGCAAGAAGCTTATCGATCCGCAGGCCGGCGATGATGTGTATTTAACAATCGACCGCGATCTTCAGATGGCCGTCTATAATATTTTAGAGCAGAAGCTTGCGGGCATTCTGGTATCAAAGATACAGAATATAAAAGAGTACAATCCTCCCGAAGGAACGGCGGCAAGTAAGTATATAATTCCGATAACCGACGTTTATTATGCTCTTTTTAACAACAGTATAGTTGATATAAGTCATCTGTCCGCCAAAGATGCGGGAGAGAATGAGAAGCTTATATATGAAGCCTTTCTTGATAAGCAGTCGAGAGTATTTGACAAACTCCGCGCAGAACTTAACGAGGTTAATACTGCGTATGAGGATTTAAGCCCCGAGTATCAGGCATATGAAAGTTTTATCGTTTCAATGCTTGTGGAGAACGGCGTTATTAAAGACTCCGAGATAGATAAAAAAGATGAGACCTACCTTGCATGGAGAGTCGAAGAGACGATAGGTATCGGCGAATATCTTAAGTTTTTGATAGCCAACAATTACATAGATGTGACAAAAATAAGCCTTGATGCGCAATATTCGGATTCGTCCGAGGTGTTCGCCCGCCTCTGCGATTATATAATTGAGCGACTCGGCGGAAGTGTATCTTTTTCCAAGCGTATGTATAAATACATGATTCGTAATGACGAGATCACGGGATATCAGATAATCGCGACCTTGCTTGAGCAGGATGCGATATCGATAACGGCACAGGAGCAGAACAAGTTTTACAGCAACGTGATGTCATCTTACAGTTTCATGCTTTATCTGATACAGAATCTGTATATTACGCCCGGTCAGCTTGCACTTGATCCGTATTCGGCATCGGCTGTTATAACCGATATGGAAGGTGACGTGCTTGCGCTTGTGACATATCCGAGCTATGACAATAACAGGCTTGCTAATACAATTGATTCGGACTATTATGCCAAGCTTCAAAGCGACCTTTCCAGGCCTTTATGGAACTATGCGACTCAGCAGCGTACGGCTCCCGGTTCCACATTTAAGATGGTATCGGCAACGGCCGGACTTGAAGAGAATATAATCAATACCGCAACACAGATTTCATGTCGCGGTTACTTTGACAGATTCGAGAACGAGACCTACCGATGCTGGATTTATCCCGGCGGACACGGCAATCTTAACGTGACGGGCGGAATAGAGCATTCATGTAACAGTTTCTTCTATGAAGTCGGATATAAGCTCTCTATTGATGATAACGGTTCTTATGATGAGGACCTGGGTCTTGAGAGACTTAAAAAGTATGCTGATATGTACGGTCTTACCGAAAAGACAGGCGTTGAGATAGAAGAATCGGAACCCGACGTTTCGGATGAATACCCTGTATTGTCCGCTATCGGACAGGGTACGAACAACTTTACGACAATAGGACTTGCAAGATATGTCATGACCGTTGCGAATAACGGAACCTGTTATAATCTGACTCTGCTTGACAGGGTTGATGACCATAACGGTAATCTGATTATGGAATACGATCCGGAGATCCGTAATATTGTCGATCTCCCCAGTGCATATTGGAATGCGATACATACAGGAATGCGTCGCGTGGTCATGAGTAAGTCATACTATAACAATCTTGGTGTCAATGTTGCCGGTAAGACAGGAACGGCACAGGAGAATAAGAAAAGAGCCGACCATGCGTTGTTTGTTTCGTATGCGCCTTATGAGAATCCTCAGATTGCCGTGGCAACACGTATTGCCTTCGGTTATTCTTCGGAATTTGCTGCGAATATGACTCGAGACATATACAAATATTACTTCCACTTAGAGGATGAAGACGATATAGTAACCGGTACTGCCGAAGTTCCGGACGCCGATATATCCGGCGGAGATTAAAAAGCGGGTGAGCAATATGATAGTTATCAAAAGCTACAAAGGCGGAATAGCGCTTCACATCGATCCCGAACAGCCTTTTGATGAGGTCTTGAATGAGATTGCCGAGAAGTTTGAAGAGTCCAGAAAGTTTTTCAGGGACGCTTCGCTTGCGCTGTCCGTAGAAGGAAGATCGTTAAGCACGGAAGAAGAGAAAAGTGTTATTCAGACGATTGATGAACATTCGGATGTTAACATTATCTGTCTCGTGGGTAAGGATGAGGAGACCGACCGTAAGTTTATTAAGGCTTTAAAGCGTGTTGAACTGCAGCGTGAAGAGAATAACGGACGCTTTTACCGCGGCGATGTTTTGGAAGGTGAGATTATCGAGAGCGAAGGTTCTTTGGTTGTTATGGGTAATGTCGAAGAAGGCGGAACCGTTGCTGCGACCAAGGACATTATAATTCTCGGTGAACTTAAGGGCGATGCCTATGCGGGCCTTAATAACGATGAAGGTCATTTTATAACCGCGGTTAAGATGAATCCGCATATCTGCAAGATAGGAGCGCTCAGTTATTCCCGTAATGCCGGCAAGAGCCTTTTTGACAAAAAGAAGAATTCTCCGTGCATCATATATCAGAAAAACGGTGAACTGGTGAGTGATATCATCAGTCCTGAAGCTATAGGATATGTTACGTCAATATAAGTTAAGAAACTACAATTTCAAGTTAATAATCTTTGTTGTTGCACTTTCGTTCATCGGCTATTTTGCTATCGGAAGTGCAAGAGAGTCGTTCCAGAGCAGGCAGCTTTACGGAATACTTGTGGGCATAATCGTCATGGTCATCGTATCGATCATAGATTATAAACTTTATGCCCATATCAGATGGATAATCTATATATTCAATCTGGCAATGTTAATAGCCGTTTTGCTGTTCGGTACGACGGTTAACGACTCCAAGAGATGGCTTAATATCGGCTTTCAGTTCCAGCCTTCCGAGCTGTCCAAGATACTGTTGATTTTGTTCTTTTCACAGTTTATTATGAAGTATAGGGAGCGTATTAACACGGTCAAGATGATCGGATTCATGCTGATATTGGTGGCGGTTCCTATGCTTTTGGTGTATAAAGAGCCTGACCTTTCGACGACCATCATGATAGCGGTTACATTCTGTATCATGCTTTTTGTCGGAGGACTTGAATACCGTACGGTTTTCATTGTGTTAGGCACGTTGATACCCTTGGGCGTTGTATTCTTCAGTATCATATTACAGGAAGATCAGTCCATACTTGAAGGTTATCAGGTAAGACGTATCGTAGCATGGCTTTATCCCGAGAAGTATCCCGATCTTGTATATCAGCAGCAGAATTCGATTACTGCGATATCGTCAGGAATGCTTCACGGTAAGGGCCTTAACAATAACGTTATCGCCTCCGTTAAGAACGGTAACTTTATATCCGAGCCGCAGACGGACTTCATATATGCAATAGTTGGCGAGGAACTCGGATTTATCGGAGCTGCGGCGATAATTATTTTGCTCGTGCTTATTGCATATGAATGCATGAGAATAGCGCATTATTCGACCACCGTGTCGGGCGCGATCGTGGCCGATGCAATGGCCGGGCTCATTGCAATTCAGGGATTTATGAATATAGCCGTTACCACGGGACTTTTGCCCAATACGGGTATTCCGCTTCCTTTTGTGAGTTACGGTCTTACATCGTTAGTCAGCCTGTATTTGGGCATTGGGGTTGTGCTAAATATCGGGCTTCAGGGTGATAAACGCAAAAAACTCGCGACAGATATGAATTAGCTTGGGAGGTTACTATGAACATTGCTTTAATAGCGCATGACAATAAAAAGAAGCTGATGCAGAACTTCTGTATCGCTTACAGGGGAATACTTTCTAAGAACGATCTTTATGCCACGGGAACAACGGGCAGACTTATAGAAGAAGTGACCAATCTCAATGTGCATAAATTCCTTGCAGGACATTTGGGAGGGGAGCAGCAGATAGGTGCGCAGATAGAACACAATCAGATTGACCTTGTGATCTTTTTGCGTGATCCCTTAACACCCAAGTCCCACGAACCTGATGTTAACAATATTTTCAGATTATGTGATATACACAATATTCCGTTGGCTACCAATCTGGCAAGCGCTGAGCTGCTTATCAAGTCGCTTGATCGTGGTGATATGGAATGGAGAGAGATGTATAAGTAGTCATCTATGAAACAGAACATTAAGTTTTTATTAACTGCAATTTTGATACTGTCATTCATTCTTTCCGGATGCGGAAAGACCAAGTTACCGCTTACGTATAAGGAGACCAATACAATTGTTTCCTCCGACAGAATGAATAATTATGCCGATACTTTTGCAAGCAATCTTGCCATTACCGATTCGGATGTTGAAGGTGTCAGCGGAGCTACGGTTGAGGACACTTCGGCAGCCGGAATATTCGATATCAACGGCAGGAAAGTTCTTTATGCCAAAGATATCCATGAGAGAATGGCTCCCGCATCGCTTACCAAGATTATGACGGCGCTGGTTGCCATCAAGTACGGCAATACAGAGGATGTTATTACTTGTTCGGAGAACGTAACCGATATATCGTCTGATGCTACAAGAATCGGCCTTAAGCCGGGCGATCAGCTTACGATGAATCAGGCGCTTCATGCATTGCTTATTAATTCGGCCAATGATGTTGCTATAGCCATTGCCGAACATGTATCGGGTGACGTTGATTCGTTCGTTGCTTTAATGAATGAAGAAGCTCTTAAAATCGGCGCAACCAACACTCATTTTGTCAATCCGCACGGACTGTCCGATAACGAACACTATACAACTGCATACGATCTATATCTCATGATGAATGAAGCCATTAAGTATGAGCTGTTTAATGAGATTATACATATGTCCGAATACGACAGTGTATATAACGACAGTACCGGAAGCGAAAAGAGTATGAATTTCAAGACGACGAATCTTTTCCTTCGCGGTGACTATACGGCACCGAGTAACGTTACGGTCATAGGAGGTAAGACGGGTACCACGACAATAGCGGGCAACTGCCTTATCCTTATAGTCAAAGACACCTCCGGGAACCCGTATATATCTGTAATTCTTCGCGCCAGCACACGCGCTGTGGTTAACGAAGAAATGGCGGATATACTTAGAGAAATCAAGTAAAATATATTGTATTTTATTATAGATTTATGTATAATTTTAATATCAAAAAGCAGTTCCGCTGCTTATTAAGGAGGGCACCCCAATGATACAATTAATCGTAGGATCCGAAGGTAAGGGCAAGACCAAGCATCTGCTTGATAAGGTTAATGAAGAGATCAAGGTTGCTTCAGGCAATATAGTATTTCTTGACAGAAGCACCAAGCACATGTTCGAATTGAACAACAGAGTTCGTCTGGTTAACGTTTCTGAATATGATTTTGAGAACAAATCTGAGTTTATCGGTTTTATATATGGTATCATTTCACAGGATCACGACATAGAGAAGATGTATATTGACGGCATTATGAAGATAGCTAAGCTTGATAAGGCCGGATTTGAGGAGATTGTCGGCAAGCTTAAGGAAGTAAGCGAGAAGTTCGGACTTGACATCATCATCAGCGCTTCCATTGATTCAAGCGAAGTGAGTGACAGCCTCAAGGATATGATACTCATTGCTCTTTGATAAGGGTTTATAAGTAATTTAAAGCCTCGGAAGTATTATTCCGGGGCTTTAGTTTGTGGATTGGAGATTAGTGTGGCAGAGAACAATATAAGAACCTACCGCAAGCCTCTGAATATAAATATAGGAATCATATGCTTCCTGGTAATACTGGTATATATCGTTATATGTTCCTTCATGTATTTTACCTCCAAGCATATTGTGGGATACGAAGTTAAGACGGGCTCTCTTTCAATATCCAATGTCTATCAGGGATTGGCATTAAGAGACGAGACTGTCGTTACAAGCGAACACTCAGGCTATGTGAATTACTATGCCAGAGAGGGTGAGAAGATCGGCACGGGCGGTGTTGTATGTTCCGTTGATGAGACCGGTCAGCTTCAGGATTTGATGAACAAAGAAGCAACCGACGGTATTGCCATGTTAAGTGACTCGGATATATCCGAGATCAAGAGTGAGATCGTTGACTTTTCGACTTCTTTTGACAGGAAGAATTTCCAGTCGGCATATGACTTTAAATATGCCATTGAAGGTTCGGTTGTTAAGTATGCCAACAACAGACTCTTAAGCAGTCTTGAAGGTCTTAACACCGACAGCAGTGCGGGACTTATCAATCTATGCAGAAGCCCCGAATCGGGAATCGTTATTTATTCAACCGACGGTTATGAGGATTATGATATCTCCGAGATCAATGAAGACTGGTTTGCCAAGGATAAGTATGAGAAGACTCAGCTTGTCAATAACAATCTTGTTTCTACCGGTGATGTGCTTTATAAACTTTCAGACAATGAGAACTGGTCGATCGTAATTCCGATTGCCAGGAAGAGAGCGGAAGAGCTGCTTGAAGAAGAGTATGTCAAGGTAAGGTTTTTAAAGAACCGTTATGAATCATGGGGACGTGTCGAACTTATTGAGTCCAAGGACGGCGATACGTATGTGCAGCTTTTCTTTAACAATTCGATGATTACCTTTGCTACCGACAGATTTGTTGATGTGGAGCTTATTACGGATGTGGAATCCGGACTTAAGGTTCCGAATTCTTCGATAATCACTAAGGAATTCTTCCTCATACCCGTTGATTACGTAACAAAGGGCGGTAATAACAATTCCGATGTAATACTTAAGGAAGTATATGCCGAAGACGGAAGCAAGTCCACAGAGTACGTTCCCGTTACAATCTACAGTGAGAATAACGGCGAATACTTTATCGATGATGATGCATTACGTGTCGGAGACCGCATAATAAAGCCCGATTCGCAGATGGATTATACGATATCCAAGGTTGCCGAGCTTACCGGTGTATACAATATCAATAAAGGATATGCCGATTTTAAGCAGATCCAGGTTCTTAATCAGAACGACGAATATTCGATAATCAAATCCAATACCGAATACGGTCTGGTAGCATATGACTATATAGCGCTTGACGCAACAAGTGTGGAGACGGATGAGTTCATATATGATTAAAGAAAATATAGAAGATGTTAAAATGCATATAGACAATGCCGTCAATAAAGGCAAAAGGAATGTGGATGACGTAACACTTATCGCCGTAAGCAAGACAAAGCCCGTTATTATGCTTAAAGAAGCATATGACGCCGGCATGAGGGATTTCGGTGAGAATAAAGTGCAGGAGATCATGGAAAAATATGACAAACTGCCTTCCGATATCAGATGGCATATGATCGGGCACTTACAGACCAATAAGGTTAAGTATATCGCAGATAAGATATATATGATACACAGTGTGGATTCACTCAAGCTTGCGGAAGAGATAAGCAAGCAGGCTGTTAAAGCAGGTCGTGTCATACCGATCTTAATCGAGGTCAATATAGCCAATGAAGAGAGTAAGTTCGGAGTGGCCCCTTTGGATGCCGAGGCTTTGATAAGAAGTATAGCGCCGCTTCCCGGTGTTAGTGTTAAGGGCCTTATGACAGTCGCTCCATATACGGACGATCCCGAGGATAACCGCACCTATTTTAGGGCTTTAAAGCAATTATCTGTTGACATAACGAGTAAAAACATTGATAATATCACTATGGGCGTATTGTCCATGGGTATGACCGGAGACTATGAAGTTGCCATTGAAGAAGGGGCTTCTTATGTGCGAGTTGGCACAGGCATATTCGGGGCAAGGAATTACGCCGTAGGGTAGATAGAGTAAGGAGATTATGGTATGAGTTTTATGGATTCGATCCTCGGAGGACTTAAGCTTAACGAGGATGAATATGATGAAGGTGAATATCTTGATAGTGACGACGCTTTGGATGAGCAGCCTTCGAAGGCATCAGCCGGAAGGAATGACAGCCAGCAGGATGAGCAGCCCCGCAAGCCTTTAAGCAGACCGGGCGCAGGAAGAAGCAAGAAGCTTGGCAACGGCATGGAAGTTTGCGTTATCAAGCCCACAAGCGTTGATGATTCAAGAGAGATAGCAGATACGCTTTTAAGCAACAGAACGGTCGTCCTGAACATGGAAGGTCTTGACGGCGATATAGCACAGAGAGTCATCGATTTTACATCAGGTGCCACATATGCCATTAACGGCAATCTTCAGAAGATATCACATTATATCTTCATAATCACTCCTCCGAGTGTTGATATCTCGGGTGATTTCCCGGCAATCCTGAACGGATCGTTTGACGCACCATAAAGTGTAATTTCTTCCTATCCGGTATATGGGCCGGATAGGAAATTTTTTATATTAATGATTGGTCAGGTTAAAAGATGAACAGACTTACAGTCAAAACTCCGAATAAAAAAGATTATGATATTGTCATAACGACGGGATTTGAGGCGCTTCCAAGCGAAATCGAACGCCTTGATTACAAAGGCAGGAATGCACTTATCGTATCGGATACAAATGTTGCTCCGATATATATGGATTCTTTGAAGTCCGTGCTTTCGGATTGCAATATTACATGTAATGAATTCATATTCAAAGCGGGAGAGGAATCCAAGACCAAAGAGACCGTTGATCTGATTCTGGATAAAATGGTAGAGCTTAACTTTATGCGCTCTGACCTTTGTTTTGCGCTTGGCGGCGGAGTTGTCGGAGACATAACGGGATATGCGGCAAGCCAGTATCACAGAGGAATCCCTTTTATTCAGGTTCCGACATCGCTTCTTGCAATGAGTGATTCTTCCATAGGCGGTAAGACGGGTGTTGATTATAAGAACATCAAGAACGTGCTCGGCGCTTTTTATTTCCCTGCGTTGGTTTATATGAATATCTCGGCATTGAATACGCTTGATGACAGGCAGTTTTACAACGGGTTCGCCGAGGCTATGAAGAACGGTATAATCAAAGACGAGCATTTCTATGAGTGGCTCATAGATTCGATGTATGAAATCTGTGATAAGGATGCCGATACGCTTGAAGAACTCGTATACCGTTCGGTTAACATTAAAAGACTTGTTGTTGAGAAGGATCCGTGGGAAGAAGGCGACAGGGCTTTACTTAACTTCGGACATACCTTGGGACATGCCATTGAATCATGTAAGTTTGGTACCCTTTTGCACGGTGAATGTGTTGCGCTTGGTATGGTTGCCGCTGCACACATCTCATATAAAAAAGAGATGATCAGCCTTGAAGAATACCTGGAGCTGCGAGACATGCTCGTGCCGTTTAATCTGCCCATTACCGTTGATGATATTGATGTTGATGAGATAATTAAGAGGGTGGGCAAAGACAAGAAGCAGGACAATGCCGGTCTTAAGTTTATTTTGCTTAAAAAGATAGGCAAGGCCGTTATAGACAGAAGTGTTACGGAAGACGAGATGAGAGAGGCGCTTAAGGAGATAGAGTATACCGATGACTTCGAATAACGATAACAGTACGAATAGTATTAGTGAAAAAAATAAAAGAGGTGCCGCAGGCGTAGTCGGCGACATCCTTATTATGATGTGTCTTATTGTTTTTGACCAGTTCACCAAAAACCTTGCGGTTTTAAAACTAAAAGGCAATAAGTCATTTGTTCTAATCAAAGGTGTTTTTGAACTGGAATATCTTGAGAATAAGGGTGCGGCATTCGGCATAATGCAGAATATGAAGTACTTTTTCCTTGTTGTTGCTGCGCTTATGGTGATATTTGTCATTTATTCGCTTATAAAGCTTCCCAAGGGCGGGAAGTTTATACTGATGGAGATCTGTCTTTTACTTATTGGATCGGGCGCCGTGGGCAATATGATCGACAGAATAATGAATGATTATGTTGTCGACTTTTTCTATTTCAGCCTCATCAATTTTCCGATATTCAACGTTGCGGATATATATGTTACGGTGGCCTGTGCGGTTCTGATCATAAGCATACTCTTTGTATATAAAGAAGATGATCTTTCATTCTTTAAATTAAGGAGCAAATCCGTGCCTGAAGATAAAGAGTCCGGTGAGGGAGCATGACCGAATACAGACTGATCGTAGATGAAGAATTTGACGGCGTGCGTCTTGACAAAGCATTATCTGAGATGCTTGATCCCGGCGTATCCAGATCATATATCAAAAAAGTCATTGATGACAAAGCCGTATATGTTGACGGCAAAGTCAGAAAGGCAAGCTTTACGTTAAGTGAGGAATCAGTGATTACTCTGTCCCTTCCGGACGCTTCTCCCTGTGAAGTTATGCCTGAAAACATTCCCCTTGATATACTTTATGAAGATGATGATGTTATTGTGGTAAACAAACCCAAGGGCATGGTTGTTCATCCCGCTGCAGGACATTTAAGCGGGACGCTTGTCAATGCTTTAATGTATCACTGCGGCGACAGTTTATCGGGTATTAACGGGGTATTAAGGCCCGGTATTGTGCACAGAATAGATAAAGACACCTCGGGCTCAATAATCGCATGTAAAAACGATAAGGCTCATATGGCGATCGCCGCGCAGCTTAAGGAACACAGCCTCAACCGAACATACAGAGCGGTTGCTTTTGGCAGAATAGACTTATTAAACGAAAAGCACAATGCAATGAAGTCAGGTATTGCTTCATATGATGGCGATGAACTTATAATAAATGCACCTATCGGCAGACATCCGACCGACAGGAAGAGGATGTGCGTGAATGCGCCGAATTCAAAGGGAGCCGTTACAGGCATATCCGTTATAAAGCCATTGGATAAACTTGATATGACATATATCGAATGCAGGCTGAGAACGGGTCGTACACATCAAATAAGGGTGCATACCGAGGCCATAGGCTTTCCTCTGCTTGGCGATCCCGTATATAACAGGGGAGCGCGTGCAATTCCGTCTGTAATTAAGAATATTGATACCGAAGGTCAGGCGCTTCATGCTTACAAGTTGGGCTTTATTCATCCGACAAAAAATGAGTATATCGAAACAGTCGCCCCCATCCCTTCATATATGGAGAAAATCACAGAAATATGTTAAAATATATATATCTTTAATCGACGAAATTTGTCGATTTTGGGAGATTGGAGGGTTATATGAATACCATAATCACGATTGGAAGACAGTTTGGTTCCGAGGGGCGTGAGATAGGCAGACTTGTTGCCGAGCACTACGGCATTCCTTTTTTCGATAAAGATCTTATTACCAGAGCCGCCAAAGAGAGCGGATTCTGCGAAGAGATGATTGAAGTTCATGACGAGCGTCCGACAAGTTCGTTTCTTTATAATCTTGTCATGGACACTTATTCGTTCGGCTATAATGCATCTTCATTTGTGGATATGCCGATCAGTCACAAGATTTTCCTTGCACAATTTGATACGATTAAGAAGATCGCGGATGAAGGTCCCTGCGTCATTGTAGGAAGATGTGCGGATTATGCGCTTACCGACAGAGATGATGTTATGAATCTCTTTATATACGGCGATGATAAGTATAAGCTCAATCATATTATGAAGAAGTATGATCTAAGCGAGCAGAAGGCCAAAGAGATGATCAATAAGAAGGATAAGCAGCGTCAGAGTTATTATAACTATTATTCTTCTAAGAAGTGGGGCCATGCCGCCAGCTATGATCTTTGTATCAACAGTTCGATTTTGGGCAACGAAGGTACAAAGAATCTTATAATTCAGGCGATTGAGGTGTTTGAAAGCCGCAGAGCATAGTTTTTTATGAATCAGAAGTCCGGATTGCTAAGACAATTTGCATATTTAATGACTGTTTTTGCCGTGATAACCATCATTGTCACGGCATTAGCCACTTATTATGCCCAAATGAAGCAATACAGGAAGATATGTCGTGAGACGAGTATGAACGTCGGCGATTATCTTTCGGGACTTATATACAAAGAAGCCGATGTTTTTACATCCTACAGGGAATACTATGCAGCCAACTATGAGTCGTTAAGGATTCCGGCCGATTTTACCGAATATAATACGGCTCACGAAGAGTTCTTGAAGGCATTTGCCAAAGAGTACCCTGGCAAGGCTTTCTACGCCGATATTAAGCCCGAAGAGATGAACGATGAGCTTCAATATCTCTTCTATACGTTTTATCATGAATACTGGCTTTTGACATTTGAACAGGCCAGAGAATCTTTTGATCTCCCTTACACGTATTTTCTCATTCCGGATGAAGAGACGCATACCGTTATGTATATGATTGACGGCGAGCGCATTCCCGATGAGCATCATCCCGGATATCTTTATATGGGCGATTCATATTACAATCCTCCCGAGAACCATGAGCTTTTATGGAGGACCTGGGAGACCGGGCAGAAGTATGATGAGATATATGAATGGGACAATAAGTGGGGTCATACCTATTCTCACTACACACCCCTTGTAGTAAACGGCAAAAACCTCGGGCTTGTGGTTGCCGAAGTGTCCGTGGACGAGGTCAACAGACGTATACTTATAAGCACACTCGGACTCTGTATCCTTCTTTCCGTTCTGCTTATTGTTTTGGTTTACTGTCTGATGTATTACATCAATAAGAATCATATAATGAGAATCAACCATCTGTCTGAGAAGATCGATGAATTTGCTTCTTCCGGCGATTCAGCAATTGCAGGTGAACTGACATCATACGATTTCGGGAAGACGGAGATAGCCACGCTCGCGGATAATACTGCGGATATGATCGTTACTCTTAAGAATAATGAAGCTGAGATCACAAGGGCTGCACAGCAGAAGTCGGATTTCCTTGCGAATATGAGCCATGAGATACGTACTCCGATGAATGCCGTTGTCGGAATATCCGAACTTATGTTAAAAGAAGACCTGCCTGATAATGCGAGAAATTACGCAAGACAGATTAAGTCTTCGGCGAACGCCCTGTTAGAGATAGTAAATGATGTATTGGATTTTACCAAGATTGAATCGGGAAGCCTTAAGATAAGACCTTCGGAATACGATCCGGGTATTCTTTTCGGTGATCTTATTGCAATGGCCAAGGGTATTTGCGGTAATAAGGAAATAGAGATAAAATCCGAATTTGCAAAAGATCTTCCGGGCAGACTATACGGAGATCATGTGAGAATCAGACAGATTCTTACAAACCTTATATCCAATGCAGTGAAGTTTACGAAATCAGGAGAAGTATGCATAAAAGTTAATTGTGATCATATAGATGATGACAATATAGATCTCATTCTTTCGGTAAGCGATACGGGTATAGGCATTAAAAACGACGATCTTAACAGGATATTTGATTCGTTCATGCAGATCAACAATACACGTAACAGGGAAGCTGAAGGAACGGGATTGGGACTTGCCATAACCAAAAGACTTACGGAACTTATGAACGGCACAATATCCGTTTCCAGCCAGTTCGGAGTCGGAAGCGTATTTAAAGTTACACTTCCGCAGGGCGTGATTAAGCATGAAGAAAGTGCGGAAGACAAAAACTCGGATGATTCATCCGGATTTAAGCCGGATTTTAAAGCTCCGGATGCCAAAGTTTTGGTTGTGGACGATAACGGAGTAAACCTTTTGATAGCCAAAGAATACCTTAAGGCATACGATATAGTTCCTATGTGTGTTAAAAGCGGCGCTGAGGCCGTGGCCGAAGCGGGCAACCTTACTTACGACATTGTACTTATGGATCATATGATGCCTGAGATGGACGGAGTAGAGGCCACGAAGATCATAAGGAATGAATATCCGGAATATGACAGTATACCGATTATTGCTTTTACGGCGAATGTTTTGGATGAGACACGTGAAGAACTTATGAAAGCCGGAATGGATGATTTCATAGCCAAGCCGCTTTTGCCCGCGAATCTGTATCGGGTGTTAAGCAAATGGCTGCCTGAGGGCGCAAAGAAAAATGATAATTAAGCATATAAAGAAAGCGGACGGATTGGGCCGCGTAGATAAATATATCTTAAGACTTCTTCCGGGACTTAAACCCGGGCTTATGCATAAGCAGTTTCGCAATAAGAATATCCTTTTAAACGGTCATAAGATAAGCGGTAATGAGACTGTTAAAGAAGGAGATGAGCTTAAGTTTTTCTTTTCGGATGATACATTTGAGGCATTCAGTAAAGGAATAAGCGATGCGACAACCGGTTCGGACCCATCCGACAAATATATAAAGCAGGGCGAGCATGCCGTTAAGATGTATAAATCGGATCCCGACAGAGTAAAGGTAATATATGAGAACGCTCATATGATCATATTAGATAAGCCTTCGGATATGTTATCGCAAAAAAGCGATGATGGGGATTTGAGCCTAAATGAGTGGCTTATCGGATATCTGATTCAAAGCGGATTTTTAAAGCCTGAGGATATGATGCATTTTAAACCGTCGGTACTTAACAGGCTTGACCGAAATACATCGGGAATCGTACTGGGAAGCAAATCGTTACTCGGAGCGGGTGTTATATCGAAAGCATTAAAAGAAAGAACGCTCAATAAGTATTACAGAACCATAGTATCCGGCAAATATGTCGATAAGGATGAGATATATACCGCTTATTTGTCAAAAAATGAATCGACCAATATAGTCAATATTTTGACCAATACAGTCAGTGACGATTCATTCTCTTCAATACCTGATAATTACAGCATTATACGCACAGGAATATCATTCGTAAAATCCGTTAATAATTCCGAACTGGGTGATATTTCCATGCTTGATATTGATCTTATAACCGGTAAATCCCATCAGATAAGAGCACATCTTGCAGCCTTGGGGTACCCGATATTGGGCGATACAAAGTACGGTAACAGCCGAATTAATAAAAAGTTTAAGGCTCTGCTTGCTTCACCGGATCATGTTTCGCAGTTTCTGCATGCATATAAGGTTGTATTTAACGATGATACCGTAAAAGAGCTTGAACTGGATAAAGATACATACATATGTCCGCTGCCAGAGTCTTGGGACGGTCTTTTTTCGGAGAATTAATTATGGCAACATGGAAAAGCAGAGGCTTAAGGGGTTCTGTCTTTGAGGAAATGATAAACCGCACAAACGAAATCTATGAAGAGAACCATCTCGGGCTTATTCAGAAGATACCTACGCCCATTACTCCCATAGATATGGATCATAAGACAAAGCAGATTACTTTGGCCTATTTTGATAAGAAGAGTACAGTCGATTACATCGGTGTCATTCAGGGCCTTCCGGTTTGTTTTGACGCCAAAGAATGTAAGACGGATAGATTTGCTCTTCAGAATATACATGAACATCAGGTTAAGTTTATGGAAGAATTCGAAGCACAGCAGGGAATAGCCTTTATTCTCATACATTTTACGGATTCTGACCGGTTTTATTATATGAGACTGAGAGAATTGTTTATATTCTGGAACAGAGCAAAAGAAGGCGGAAGAAAGAGCTTTAACATAGATGAACTTGATGATTCTTTCTTTATAGAAGATGTCAACGGCCCCGTTATACCTTATATAGAATATCTTCAGAAGGACCTTGATGACCGTGAATAAGCCGTTTGATACTTATTTTTTATTAATTGCTTGACACATTGAGGAAATATCTATATAATTTAGCGTGTTATCGAATTATCACGTTACCACGATAAAGTATTTAAGATTACGGAGAGCAAAATGACCAATTTATTACACACTCCCGAAGGAGTAAGAGACATATACAACGGAGAATATTCGGATAAGCTGCGCATAGAGGAAGATATCCATAAGGTGTTTGCCGGCGCAGGATATAAGGATATTCAGACGCCTACCTTTGAGTACTTCGATCTTTTCGATTCCAATATAGGTACGACTCCCAGCAGAGATCTGTACAGATTCACTGACAGGGACGGCCAGACTGTTGTCTTAAGGTCGGATTTCACGCCTTCCATAGCAAGATGTGCCGCAAAGTACTTCATGGAAGAGCAGGGTATCCTTAAGTTTACCTATAAGGGTAATACATTCTCTCAGACAGGTGCATTACAGGGTAAGTTAAGAGAGACTACGCAGATGGGTGTGGATGTTATCGGCGATGATTCAACCACATCCGATGTTGAGGTTATAAGACTTGCGGCCTCTGCCATTAGAAAGGTTACGGATAAGAATATACGTCTTGTTATAAGTAACATTGACTACTTTAAGGGTCTGTGCGAACAGTACGGAATTCCCGGAGATGTTGAACTTAAGTTAAGAGACTATGTGACAAATAAGAATTTCACCGCAGCCAGACAGTATCTTATGGATGCCCGTTTGACAGGCCTTAATATCAGTGATGAGACTATAGACTCCATAATGCAGCTTGAGGGGCTTATAGGCGGAGAGGATGTCTTAAGTCGTGCCGAGAGCATGGCGGGTAATGAGCGCTCATCAAAGGCTCTTGAAAGGCTTAAAAAGATTCACAACGCACTCACATCCGGTGGTTCTGATGTTCAGATATCATATGATTTGAGCATGCTTAACAAATACACATATTATACCGGTGTTGTATTTAAGTTATATATGCCCGGTGTCGGGGATTGTGTTGCCAAGGGCGGAAGATATGACAATCTGTTAAAGGAATTCGGAAAAGATGCTCCCGCAATCGGCTTTGTTATCGTTATTGACGATCTTTTACAGGCCGTCAGAGCGCATGAATCAAAGGAAAGAGATGAATATCTCACTTTTGCCTTAACCAAGGGCAGACTTGCCGATAAGACTCTTCAGCTGTTGGAACAGATCGGCATATCATGTGACGAAGTAAGAGATAAAGAGACCAGAAAGCTCGTATTTGTCAATGATGAGCTTAAGTTAAGGTTCTTCCTTGCCAAGGGCCCCGATGTTCCGACATATGTTGAGAACGGTGTTGCGGATATAGGCGTTGTCGGAGAGGACACAATCCTTGAAGAGAACAGACGCGTATATGAGGTTATGGATCTCGGTTTCGGAAAGTGCAGGATGTGTGTATGCGGACCGAAGGAAGCGGGCGAGCTTTTAAAGCATCATGAGAAGATCCGCGTATGTACCAAGTATCCTACAATTGCACGTGACTATTTCTACAATAAGAAGCACCAGACAGTGGAACTTATAAAGCTTAACGGTTCCGTTGAACTGGGGCCCATTGTGGGATTGGGCGATGTTATAGTCGATATAGTGGAGACCGGTTCCACCCTTAGGGAGAACGGCCTTGAGATTCTCGAAGAGATTCTTCCGTTATCGGCTCGAATGATAGTCAACCAGGTAAGCATGCAGCTTAAATCCGAACGCATCAGAAATATTATAAGCAGTATTAAAGAACTTTGATTGGAGAAAAGAATGAGAACAGTCAGACTTAACGACAAGACTAAAGAAGATATATTGAGCAGCCTTTTAAAGAGAAGCCCTAGTCAGTATACAGAATATGAGGAGACGGTTAAGAATATCGTTTCCGATGTAATTGACAGAGGTGATGATGCCGTTGTTGAATACACTAAGAAATTCGACGGCTGGGATGCTTCACCCGATAAGCTTAAAGTCACAAGACAGGAGATAGAAGACGCTTACAAAGAGGTTGATGAGAAGTTCATCGATATCCTTAAAGAAGCGGCCGAGAATATACGTGAGTTCCACAAAAGGCAGATGCACGAAAGCTGGATTACGACCAAGGAAGACGGTTCGATCTTAGGCCAGCGCATTACTCCGATTGACAGTGTCGGATGCTATGCTCCCGGCGGTAAAGCTTATTATCCCAGCAGTGTACTGATGAATATTATACCTGCCAAGGTTGCAGGGGTAAAAAGGATAGTTCTGGCCACTCCGGCAATGAAAGGCAGTGACAAAGTTCATCCGATCACCCTTGTTGCAGCGGATATAGCCGGTGCGGATGAGATAATCAAAGTCGGCGGTGCTCAGGCCGTAGCAGCCATGGCATACGGAACGGCTTCAATAGAGAGAGTATGTAAGATTACCGGCCCCGGCAATATATTTGTTGCTCTGGCCAAGAAAGCCTGCTTCGGTGTTGTCGGAATCGATTCGATTGCCGGACCGAGCGAAATACTTGTAATTGCCGATGAAACGGCTGATCCTAAGTTTGTTGCAGCCGATCTTTTAAGCCAGGCCGAACATGATGAACTTGCAAGTGCGATTCTTTTGACAGACAGTGAGAAACTTGCAAAAGAAGTATCCGATGAAGTTGATAACTTCCTTAAGGTTCTTGATCGTACAGAGATTATAGAAAAGTCGCTTGATAACTACGGATATATCCTTGTGGCGGATAAGATGGACGATCTTATAGATGCGGCGAACGATATAGCTTCGGAGCACCTTGAGATTCAGACAAAGTATCCTTATGAAGTTATGACAAAGATCCGTAATGCAGGTGCAATCTTTATTGGACCATATTCAAGCGAACCGCTTGGTGATTACTTTGCCGGTCCCAATCACATATTGCCGACCAACGGAACCGCACGATTCTTCTCGCCTCTTAATGTGGATGAATTCCTTAAAAAGACCAGCCTTATCTCTTTTTCAAAGGCAGGCCTTGAGGCGGTACACGACAAGATTGAGTATTTCGCAAAGCAGGAGAAGCTTACCGCTCATGCAAATTCGATAAAAGTAAGATTTGATCAATGATTATATGATATTATTATAGTATTGAATACGGAGGTGACATCTATGGAAAGAATGGCCAATATTACAAGAGATACAAAGGAGACACAGATTTCTTTGGAACTTAATATCGACGGTGAGGGTAATGCATCCATCGATACAGGCATCGGGTTTTTCAATCATATGCTTGAGGCTTTTTCAAAGCACGGCTTTTTTGATATGAACTGCAAGTGTGACGGTGATACAGAGGTTGACGGACACCACACCGTAGAGGATACGGGTATAGTCCTTGGTGCCGCAATCAAGCAGGCTTTGGGCGATAAGGCCGGTATCAAGAGATTTGGTGATTTCATTCTCCCTATGGATGATGCACTTGTTCTCTGTGCGGTTGATATCTGCAACAGACCTTATCTCGGATTTGATTACAAGTTCGATGTTGATATGATAGGTGAACTTGATACACAGCTTATCAAAGAATTCTTCCAGGCTGTATCATACAGTGCAATGATGAACATACACATCAAGGTGCTTGCGGGTGAGAACGGACATCACATCGCCGAAGCTATGTTTAAGGCTTTTGCAAAGGCTTTGGATGAGGCAACAACCATTGATGAGCGTATCAACGGCGTTCAGAGTACCAAAGGAACGTTATAATAAGCTTTTGCGGAGGTAGAGTTTTGAACAACAAAAGACTGATCCCATGTATCTATCTTTTTAATAAGATAGCAATTAGATCATATGATGATACGAGAGTTTTAAGCACCGATCCCGTTGCTCTTGCCAAAGAGTGTGAGAGCAAGGGTGCCGATGCTTTATATGTTATGGACTTATCCCATAATGATGCCGAGCATGATGCCGCCATCGATATGCTTAAGTCAATCTGCGATGCCGTAAGTATTCCGGTTTACGGCGCGGGCAATGTTAACAGGGCAGAAGATATTAAGAAAATTCTTTACGCCGGATGCACAAAGGCTACGCTTAATTACAGCAAAGCTTCGAATATAGAGCTTACGGAAGAAGTATCCAAGCGCTTTGGCGCTGACAAGCTTGTTGCATCGATTGCTAATCTTGTTGAAGTCAATGAGCATAAGAAGCTTTTGGAAGAATATGTATCTGAGATACTATTTATGACATATACAAGTTCCGAGGATGCATGCAAGGCTACGAAGCTGCCTGTTATCGCCGTTATACCCGATGATGACGCTTTGGATAATAACGGTATGCCCGAGGCTGAGTTAAAGAAGCTGGTTAAGCTGTGTAAGATCGATAACTTTTCCGGTATAAGCGGTGATGTAATAGGTCATGACCTTGACAATATACAGCTTATTAAGAACCGTCTTAAGGAAAAAGGACTCTACTCTGATATTCCTGCAGCAGCAGACGGTAAGATAACGTGGGCGAACCTTAAAAAGATAAGTGATTCGGACGGTCTTGTTCCCGTTATAGTACAGGATTACAAGAACGATGAGGTTCTTATGATGGCTTATATGAACGAAGAAGCCTTTAATAAGACTCTTGAGACCGGCAATATGACATATTACAGCAGAAGTCGCGGCAAGCTTTGGCTTAAGGGCGAAGAGAGCGGTCATTTCCAGTATCTTAAGTCGATGTATGTTGACTGTGATTCCGATACGCTCCTTGCCAAGGTTGAGCAGGTCGGCGCTGCATGTCATACGGGTAACAGGACATGTTTCTATACCAATATCTTTGAAAAAGAGACGGCAAGAGGCGGTAATCCTCTGTTAGTCTTTAATCAGGTTATGGATGTTATTCTTGATCGTAAAAAAAATCCCAAAGAAGGATCTTATACCAATTATCTTTTTGATAAAGGTCTTGATAAGATTCTTAAGAAAGTGGGAGAGGAGACTACTGAAATTGTTATTGCAGCCAAGAATCCCAATCCCAACGAAGTTGTATACGAGATTAGCGACCTTTTATACCATTTGATGGTGCTTATGGCCGAACGCGGTATTTCATGGGAAGAGATCACGGAAGAACTTGCGAAGAGATGATCGGTGAGTTATAGAGGTATTTAATGGGCAAAAGTACGTACGGTAGCAAAGCAGTTTCTGCTGACGATTCGGAGATATAGACATGAAACGGAAGATAAAGATATCGTTTAATTCACCTGTTGTGCTTTATTTTGCCGCAATCAGTTTTGTGGTACTGATATTGAATTATCTTACTGCAGGGCACAGCAATAAACTGCTGTTTATGACCTGGCATTCAACGCTTAGATCACCCCTTACATATATAAGATTCTTTACTCATGTGCTGGGGCATTCAGGCTTTGAACACTTCATCGGCAATATGGCATATATATTGCTTTTAGGCCCGATACTCGAGGAGAAATACGGCTCGAAGGTCATACTGGGTGTTATAGCAATAACGGGCCTTATAACGGGATTACTTAACTATATTTTATTCCCAATACGGCTTTGTGCGGTGCAAGCGGAGTAGTGTTCGCATTTATATTGCTTACATCATTTACTAGTTTTAAATCAGGCGAAATTCCCGTAACATTTATACTTGTTGCCGTAATATTTATTGGTCAGCAGGTCGTTGAGGGAGTATTCGTACGTGACAATATATCCAATACATCGCATATTTTAGGCGGAATCGTGGGTTCTGCAATAGGATATAATCTCAATAAGAAAGGGTGATACAGATGTCAAAAATCGATTTTAAGCCCGGTAATATGCTATATCCGCTGCCTGCAATAATGGTAAGCAGTATGAGGGAAGGTGAAAAGCCCAATATAATCACATTAGCCTGGGCCGGGACCGTATGTTCGGATCCGGCGATGGTATCGATTTCAATACGTCCGTCGAGATATTCATACGATATAATCAAAGATACTAAAGAATTTGTCATTAATCTGGTAACGGAAGAGCTTACATATGCCTGTGATTATGCGGGAGTTAAATCGGGACGTGATATTGATAAATTCGATGAGCTTAAGCTTAATCCGTACGTATCCGAGTATATGAAGACACCTGCAATAGCAGAGAGCCCCGTAAATATATACTGTACGGTTAATGACATTTTGACTTTGGGTTCGCATGATATGTTTATAGCAACGGTCAAAGGTATAACCGTGGATGATAAATATATGGATGAGAACAATTCATTCAAACTTGATAAAGCAAATTTGATGGCATATTCACATGGAGAATATTTTTCGCTGGGTAATAAGTTGGGGTCGTTCGGATATTCCGTAAAGAAGAATAAATAAGAAAAAAATAAGGCACAACGTACGAAAAGAGAGGTACTTTGTGCCTTGAATATAGACATCCAACTATTCGCAAAAGAATAGTTTAACGAATAGTTATGCACCTCTTGATGCATATATTATTACTTAATTAATCTAATGTCAACCCTAATTTTTCATTAAATTTGTTTAAGATTACATTAAAGCCCTATTTATCAGCAAAATCAAAGAAAATTTTTTTTCAAAAATAAAAAGAAAATATATCTATAAGCGCTTCGCTAACTCCCATAGTCCCTCTTGGCAAGAGGGACTATTCTCTTTTCCTCGGGTCCGACGCGCCGTCGATAAAAATGCCTAGCGGAAAATTTGCTTCGCAAAGTTTGTCCGCAATACAAGGCATTTTTACTCTGTTCCGAATAATGACTCTTTGGTTCGCGAAAGCAAGTTGGTGGTTTTTTGGTTCCGATTCCGTGTATTTCGCCCGGTAAG
>JAFYBE010000076.1 GCA_017540355.1 Lachnospiraceae bacterium
AGCATACCGGAAGGGTTAAGTGCATCTACTATAAAGAGAGCAGAGGCGTGATAAGCTGCTATCTTGAAGGATTTAGAAGGGCGCTTGCCGACGGAGCCGAGAGGATAATTGAGATGGACGGTGGCGGAAGCCATAAGCCCGAAGAACTCGGACAGTTTGTCGAAAAGCTCGATGAAGGTTATGACTGTGTTTGGGGTTCGAGATTCATATCCGGAGGCAGCATAAGCGAACAGCCGCTTTATCGAAGGATATTAAGCGGCGGTGGCACCATGCTTTCCAACATTGTGCTCGGAACAAAGCTTAAAGACATGACAAGCGGATTTGAAGCTTTTCAGGCGGATGTTTTAAAGAACCTTAATTTGGATGCTTTTTTGTCAACAGGTCATATGTATCAGACCGAGATGAGGTTTTATTGCAGGAACCTTAATACGATAGAAGTGCCCATTCACTATACAGGCGGAAGTTCAAGCCTTAAGTTCCGTTCGGTGACTGAAGCTTTGCGCATACTTTTTGAACTTAAGAAAAACGAATCGAGGATCAGAAATGAAAACTAAGTATCTTATACTCGGAGCGGGCCCGGCAGGACTTACTTTTGCCTGTGCCCTTTTAAGACGGGGTGAGAAGGATTTTTATGTTATAGAGAAAGAGGATGAAGTCGGAGGACTCTGCCGTTCTGCCAAGGTTGACGGTTCGCCCCTTGATATAGGCGGCGGTCATTTTTTGGATGTCAGAAGACCTCAGGTTTGCGAATTCTTATTTGATTACATGCCTCAGAAGGAATGGGACAGATATGTAAGAGACAGCCGAATCAGACTTTCGATGTATCCGAATGCGGATTCGAATAAGAAAAAAGAGTACGAGCTGCATCATCCGTTTGAGGCCAATATATGGGAACTGCCTGCTGCGATCCAGAAGAGGTTTTTGGAGTCCATAGCGGACGCCGGATGCAATACCGGCCTGCCCAAGCCCGAGAGATTTACGGATTGGATTAAGTGGAAGCTCGGAACTGAAATTGCCAAAGAATATATGCTTCCATATAACAGGAAGATGTACGGCGATAACTTAAATGACCTTGGCACATACTGGCTTGAGAAGCTTCCCGATGTAAGTTATGAGCAGACTCTTGAAAGCTGTAAGCAGAAAAAGCCTTTCGGCTCCCAGCCCGGACATACCGAGTTTTATTATCCCAAGAAGTACGGATACGGCGAAGTATGGAAGAGGATGGGAAATGAACTTAAGGACAGGTTGTTACTTGGCAACGCGGTTAAGGAACTTGACTGTATGAGCTGTGAAGCGACTCTTGAGGACGGAACACGTATAAGTGCCGATGACATAATTGTTACAGTGCCTTGGGAGACCATGGAGCTTAAGTGGGCCCCTTCCACGATCAAGAACAGCGTTAAACTGCTTAAGTCTACGTCCATTGATATCACATACTATAAGGAGACGATGGATACGGAGGCTCAGTGGATATACTATCCCGATGAGGAGTTAAGCTATCACAGGATACTTGTCAGGAGCAATTTTGTCCCGGGAGGTAAGGGATACTGGACGGAGACCCGTTCCGAGAGGTATATAGGCGGCGAAGATGATATCAACTTCCATATGGAATACGCTTATCCGCTTAATACGATAGCCAAGCCTGCAGCCATATCAAAGATTCTTGATTTTGCTGCCAAGTCGCATATACACGGACTCGGACGCTGGGGTGAGCACAGTCACTTTAATTCCGATGTGACGGTTGAGAGAGCGCTTAAGATGGCGGAGAAGATGTTGGGTTAGAGGAGCATAAATTGTCATCTGATGTTAATACGGGACAATCAAATATAAGACGAAATATAATTGCGGCGATATCGGTAACGGTACTCGCCGTAGTCTTGATATTGCTCTTTTTAAGACCTTACGGTACTGACTATCAGGTTGATGAGGTACTTCCAAAGCTGGGTCAGGCCCCCGTATATGAGGAACTGTCTGACGGCCGGACTTTTGAGTGCATGTATATGGCCGATAAGCAGATGTCGGTTAAAAGTCTTGAAATTCTGATGGTGAATACGGAAGGCGGAATGGATTCTGACGGAATTCATATTAAGGTTATAGATCTTTTGTCATCGAATTCTGCACCTGCGTGGGAAGGAGATGTATCTTTATCCGCACTTAAAGCCGGATCATGGTCTTCGGTATCTGCGGATTTTGAGATGTCCCCCAAGCATCTGTACTCGTTTGAATTTACTCCTTTGGGATACGAGCCATATTTTATGAAAGTGGATGCTTATGAGCCGGGAATATCCATGGGATTTAAGATTCAAAGTGACAGACGTATTACTCCGGCATATAAGTTTCCCTATCTTATCCCCGCTGTAATCGTTATTGCACTTGCTGCGGTACTTATATTACTTCTTGGAAATGCGACCGCTTTAAAGGTATTTAATGTCTTATTCTTAATCTTATTGTTTTTATTCTTATCACTTAAGATTTATAAGACCGCCTATGTGGATGGAATATATATAACCGCGGATTCTGACGGATATCTGCGCGAAGCGGTCAATTTAATCGCCGGCAACGGATTCTCGTACGAGGGACTGGCCGGATATAAGAGTCATTTTGCCAACTGGCCGATCATCTATCCTGCAATGATAGCGGGAATGATGTTTGTTACGGGCGCCAACGCATATCTGGCAAGCAAGTACGTAACTTTTGTTTTGCTGGCTCTTATTCTTGTTGTTCTGTATCTTGCCTTTAAA
>JAFYBE010000010.1 GCA_017540355.1 Lachnospiraceae bacterium
TAGAGTACATCCGACTGTACATCCTTCATAAAGAGAACAATTTCCAGAGGTCTTACGTCCGTTCCAGTCGCAACAAGTGTAACTGTAACGGCAATACGGAAATCCTTCTCCGTTCTTAAATCCCTTATGAGTGCGTTGGAATCACCTGCGGAATATGTAATCTTCTGAACAAAGTTCGCAGGTACATTTCCATCGAATTCAGGCTCAAATACTTCCCTGGCAATATCCACAATTACAGAAGCGTGATTATCGTCCTTTGCAAAGATAAGCGTCTTGGGGATATATTCCCATTTCTTTTCACGTTCTGGATAAAGATCTGTATATATAGCCTCCTTATAAGCCGTCAGCACCTTACGTATCTGGTCTTTGTTAACAACGGAACGGTCAAGCGCCTGCGACGTATATCCATAATTTGCATCCGCATTATAAGTCGTAATCTGCCCCGTCTTATGGGCTATCTCTACGACCTTGGAACCCTCTTTTATGATTCCACCGTTCTCTGTTACTTCCGTCTCAATCCGATATACTCGGAACGGAACGTTTACACCATCTACTACGGAATCATCAAATGTATAGTTCTCTATGATGTTGTTATTAAAGAACGCATAAGCCTCGGGCGTAGGAGTTGCAGTGAGGCCAAGGATCTTAGCTTCGGAAAAATAATCCAGAACGGCACGCCATTTTCCGTAAATACTTCGATGACATTCATCAACAACAATGAACTGGAAGTAATCCGGGGGCAGCTTCAAGTCAGTGCCAAGTTGGATTGCTTCCTCGTTCTTGTCCTCATTTTTCTTTGCTTCTTCGTCTTCAGCATCCTCATCCCCGTCGGTAAGCAACTGACCTGTCAGATACGCAAAGAGTTTTTGAATCGTGGAGATAACAATATCCGCATCTATGTCCGATTCTTTCTTAAGCCTCTTTATCATATAAAGATTGCTCATGGGCTGCTGACGCTCTGTCCTGTCAAAAAGGCTAAATTCTGATTCTGTCTGTCTGGCAAGATTATTTCTGTCAACAAGGAACAGCACGCGCTTTGTAGATGTATAATTCAAAAGCCTATATGCTGCAAGGCAGGCAAGGTATGTCTTTCCTGATCCTGTAGCAAGGACTGCAAGATTCTTCTTTTTTCCACCTTTTAACGATTTCTCAAGTTCTGTTTCGGCTTCATATTGGCAATCGTGAAGACCGCGCTTATCAAGATAAGGCAATGCGCCGTACTCAGAAGATTTGCCAATGATTTGTAACATCTTTTTCGGTGAATGCATCTCGGATAATTCCTCATATTCGGAATCATCCTTAAGCATATTCTTAAAATAGATCTTGTTGCCGTTAGCCATATAAACAAGCGGGATCAGCTTATCGAACCATAAACCATACCAGTTCTGAGGATGTGTGGCGTATCCTTCTGCCTGACTCTCTACCTCTGCACCAAGCGGATTATCTTCACGCTTAGCTTCTACAACGGCAATAGCCTTATTATCAACGAACAGCAAATAATCGCTCTCTGTATTTCCCTGCATGAGAGCTTCTTTTACAGCGGTCGTATCATACGGA
>JAFYBE010000077.1 GCA_017540355.1 Lachnospiraceae bacterium
ATATTTGATCTTTATCTTTTCCATGACACCGGTCCTTCCTGATAAATCCGCTGTTTATACGGCATTTCGGGGTATTTTGACCTGCCTGCCGTATGACAATACATTATTATAAGGAAAATACCGCAAATTATCAACAACAATAAAGCCGTATTATTGGCTTTTTTGCAAAATAGGTGTAAAATGTGAATATTATATCAGAGAAGGCAATACTATATAGGAAGAAACAGTATATGTTTTTGTTTTTATTCTTTGTATGGATCATATTTAACGGAAGACTCACCGTGGAGACCGCACTCTTCGGTCTGGTGATATCCGGACTTGTATATTTCTTTATCTGTCATTTTCTTGATTATTCACCAAGGATAGATCGCTTCGCGTTGCGCAACCCGGGGCTTTTCATAAAGTATTTTGCACTTCTTTTTTCAGAGATAGTCAAAGCCAATTTCGCGGTAATAAGGATGATCATGAGCTCAAGATATGATGTTGAGCCTGCGATTGTCAGTTTTGATACGGATTTTAAGACTGATTCGGCAAGAGTGATGTTGGCCAACAGCATTACATTGACACCAGGAACCATCACCATGACCGTAGATGGGGACAGATTTACGGTTCACTGTCTGGATATCAGTCTTGCGGAAGGCATCAAGGATTCGGAGTTTGTGACACTTTTACATGAGTTTGAGAACAGGTGGGAGAAAGCATACGGCGGATTTGACGATATTCCAAAATGTACGGAGGAGTAGGATATGACTGTAGATATAGCTTACAGATACATATATATGTTTGTGATCATTTTCCTGTCACTGGCCTTGTTTGCCTGCCTTATAAGAGCAATACGCGGACCCAGGATTGCGGACAGAATAGTTGCCGTCAATATGATGGGAACCATGGTCATGGTAATCATGACAGTGCTGTCACTTTTGCTTGATGAAAGTTATCTTGTGGACATATCGCTTATATATGCGATGATAAGCTTTTTGGCGGTGGTTGTTATCACCAAGGTGTATATAGGTATATACGAAGAGAGGAAGGCAGCGAAGGAGCGCCTGGAAGGAGAGGAATGATATGGAATGGATCAGACTTATAATCGGCGGAGCATTCCTTCTCATAGGACTCATAATCTTCGTGGTTGAGATATACGGTGTGTTCCATATGAAGTATGTGCTTAACCGTATGCAGGCTGCGGCGCTTGGAGATACTCTGGGATTAAGTTCTTCCCTTATCGGCCTTATGATTTATTCGGGCCTTAACATGACTACGCTTAAGATAGCGCTTATCGTGGTATTTCTGTGGTTTTCGTCACCCGTGGCATCCCATCTTCTGGCACGACTTGAAGTGACGACCAATGAAGATATAGACACTCATGCGAAGAGGTATGATATATGACGGCTTTGCAGATAATCTTACTGATATTCCTTATTGTATGCGCGGTGAGCGTGAGTATCACAAAGGATCTTTTGAATGCGATCCTGATATACATGTCATTCTCGCTGATCATGTCGATAATATGGGTTACGCTTGAATCACCCGACCTTGCCATAACGGAAGCGGCAGTAGGCGCGGGTGTTACGAGTGTGCTGTTTTTTGTTACGCTTAAGAAGATTCATGCCATCAACATAGAGAAGGGCACGAAGGAAATTACGGATACGGATATCAATACCGAAGAGGTGGACGGACTCGATGAGCAGGCGTAAGACTGACGAAGAATACAAAAAGACAAGAGCATACAGGTTTTTCAGATGGCTAAGCGGCGAGGACGAATACTATCCTGATGAGACCAGGATGGATATGGATCTGCTTATTCCGGATGAGGATGAATCCACTCTTTTAGAGAGGATGAAAGATAAGCAGTTGGCCAAAGAAAAGGCCTATGACGAGAAGACCAACAGCTTATTAAGGATATTCAACAAGCTTTACAGGATTGTTGCCGTAGTCTTCTGCATCATGCTGGGTGCTTTACTGGTGTATAACGCTTCTTATCTGCCACCTGTAGGCGCAGCCGATAAGGCTACGAACAATGAAGTTCCCGCCAGATACATTGAGAAGGGAATCGAAGAGACGGGTGCCGTTAACATTGTTACGGGTATGATCCTTGATTACAGAGCCTTCGATACGTTCGGAGAGTCCAACGTGCTTTTTGTGGCTACAATCACGGTGCTTATACTATTGCGTCTTAACAAGAAAGAAGATTTGGATAAGGCTGAGCAAAGCGACCATGGATATGAGCCGAAGAACGATGTGATACTCCAGACGGTTGCTAAATTCCTTGTTCCTATCATAATCGTATTCGGAATATACGTAATACTTAACGGACATCTCTCGCCCGGAGGAGGTTTTTCCGGCGGTGCCATAATAGGAGCCGGCCTTATACTTTATCTTAATGCCTTCGGCTTTAAGAAGACGGAGAGATTCTTTACCGAGAAGACCTATAAGTGGGTAAGTTTCGGCGCGCTTACGACGTATTGTATGTGCAAGGCTTATTCGTTCTTCTGCGGGGCCAATCATCTTGACAGTCATATACCGCTCGGTACGCCCGGTGCGATTTTATCAAGCGGTTTGATACTTATACTGAACATATGCGTCGGACTTGTAGTGGCATGTACGATGTACACCTTCTATGTAATGTTCAGGAAAGGAGATTTCTGATGGGAAGCAATCTTGCGGTCAACTATGCGGAAGCCATAGCAATGGTGCTTTTTGCGACGGGATTTGCAAATCTTCTTCTGCAGAAGAACCTTATCAAAAAAATAATAGGTCTTAACATCATGGACTCATCGGTATATCTCTTCCTTGCGGTGAAAGGTTATATCACCGGAAGAACCGTGCCGATTGTTGTCGACGGTGTTACAAGTGTTGAGAAGTATATCAACCCGATTCCTGCGGGACTCGTGCTTACGGGTATCGTGGTATCGGTTTCGGTGTCTGCTTTAATGCTGTCGCTTACGATAAGATTATACAGAAGATATCAGACTCTTAACCTTGATGAGATATCGACCAGACTTAAGAAGGAGGGGTTATAATGGAACTCGTGCGCAATTTCCCCTTTTTCTCAATAATGCTTGCGATGTTCTCAGGTCCTGTCTGTTCGGTACTTCCGGGTAAGGCTGCCAGAGTGGTGAATGCGATAGTCATATCGATTGTTGCGATTCTTTCGGCTGTGCTTTTGGCCTTCTTAATGGCTTCGGGTGAAAGTTTTGTATTCATGATGGGACATTTCCCGGCACCCTGGGGCAATGAGATAAGAGCCGGAGTTCTGGAAGCCGGAATGGCACTTTTTTTCTCGATAGTAATGCTTTTATCGGTGCTTGGCGGTATCAAGAAGCTTTTTGATGAAGTCGTTGTAAGCAAGCACAACCTTTACTATGTGCTTGTCGGACTGATGCTAAGTTCGCTTCTTGCACTCGTATATACGAACGACCTCTTTACCGCATACGTATTCGTCGAGATCAATACGATATCGGCCTGCGGACTTATCATGATAAGAGAGAACGGCCGTACGATAGAGGCAGCAGTAAGATATATGATCATGAGCCTTATAGGTTCAGCCATGATACTGCTTGGTATTTGTGTGCTCTATGATCTGACGGGTCATCTTCTTATGAGCAACATTAAGGAACAGGTGGCTTTGCTTGTTGCAGACGGCAGTTATCCCGAGCCTTTGTTATGTACGATAGCGCTTATGAGTGTGGGACTTGCAATCAAGTGTGCGCTTTTCCCCTTTCATGCATGGCTTCCCGATGCCTACGGATATTCGACGGTGTCAAGTGCTGCTATTCTTTCAAGTCTTGTTTCGAAGGGCTATATTTTCCTTCTTATCAAGATCATATACAGAGTTATCGGCTTTGAGATATACAGAGGCAGTGGTGTCATAGACGTGCTTTTCATATTCGGACTTGCGGGCATGATATTCGGTTCCGTGAGTGCGATAAGGGAGAATGACGTGCGCCGAATGATAGCTTATTCATCCGTTGCTCAGATAGGTTACATCTTTATGGGTATAGGTATGGGTACACAGTTCGGAATGGTGGCTGCGATATTCCATATGTTAAGCCACGCTTCGACGAAGTCGCTTCTGTTCATATCGGCCATAGGTCTTACGGATGTATCGGACGGAAGCAGAAAGTTCGGTCCGTTAACCGGAAGCGGATACCGCAACAGAATCGCGGGGCTTGCTTTTGCCGTAGGTTCTCTTTCGATGGTCGGTGTGCCGTTGTTCTCGGGATTTATAAGCAAGCTTTTGTTTGCCGAGGCGGCAGTTACACTTACGGGACGCATGTTACCCGTGCTTATCGTACTCGGTATAAGTACGATACTTAATGCCATATATTTCATGAAGACGGTTATAAGGATATATACGCCGGTTGATGAAGTGAACCGTGTTAAGAAAGAAGGTTATGAGCCGGTACATATGCGTCAGGTTCCTCTCTACGGAGTTGTTCTTTGCGCATTTGTAATTCTTAACGTATTTTTGGGAGTCATGTCCGATTCGATAGTTAATCTTATAAGGATCGGACTTGACATGTTTGCTTAAGAGTGTGGAACAGATCATGAACATTATGAATATGCTTCCCTTAAAATTTCATATGGATCCGCTCGGTGCAATCTTTGCGCTGCTCACACTTGTGATCTTCCTGTGCTCGGGTGTTTTTGCAACAGATTACATGAAGGAAAAAGAGCATAAGAGAAGCTTTTTTATATTCTTTATCCTTTCGGGATTTATTGAGATCATGCTGTGTGCGGCATCAAATCTCGTTACGTTTTATATGTGCTACGAGCTTTTAACAGTGCTTACGGTTCCGCTTGTTATACATGACAGAACAAAGGAAGCCAAGATGTCTGCGCTTAAGTATCTTTTCTTCTCGATGTTCGGAGCGTATGGCGCGCTTTTCGGAATATACAACCTGGCCAAGTATTCGGATACGCTTGACTTTATACAGGGAGGAAGCGTACCGGCTTCGGTATTTGCATCCGATCAGAAGATAATACTTATAGCGGCGATGGCTCTTATAATGGGCTTTGGCGTCAAAGCCGGAATGTGGCCGCTTCATGCATGGCTGCCTTCGGCGCATCCGATAGCACCGGCACCTGCTTCTGCGGCTTTGTCGGCATGCATAGTAAAGGCGGGAGTCCTGGGCATCATAAGAAGCCTTTGGTATGTGCTCGGTGCCGATAAGCTTAAGGGAACCGCGGTTCAGACTGCATTTATGACGCTTGCGCTTTTGACGGTGTTCATGGGTTCGATGCTGGCCTATAGGGAGAGCGTCCTTAAAAAGAGACTGGCCTATTCAACGGTCAGCCAGGTATCATATATCCTTTTCGGGCTTGCAATATCCATGGGACAGACAGGTGTTAATTCCGCAGAGGGTGCAATCTCTTATCCGAATGATGCGCTTGTAGGTGCGATACTTCACGTTCTTGCGCATGGATTTATAAAGGCGGCGCTTTTCCTTGTTGCGGGTGCAATAATACATCATCTTAAGATTACGAAGGTAGAAGATATGAGAGGCATCGGAATGCGCATGCCGTTTACGATGTGCTGCTATACCGTTGTTTCTTTGGGTCTTATAGGTATACCTCCGACAGGCGGATTCATATCCAAGTGGTATCTGGCTACGGGAGCGCTTGCTTCGGATATACCGGTATTCTCCTGGCTGGGTCCCGTTATATTGCTTGTCAGCGCGCTGCTTACGGCGGGTTATCTTTTGACTCCCGCAGTGTGGGCGTTTTTCCCGGGTGCGGAATACAGATCTTCGGGCAAAGACCTTTCGCGAAGTGAAGTCGGTCCTTTAATGACCGTTCCGATAGCGACACTTACGCTGCTGTCAGTACTGATAGGTATATTCCCTGATCAGACGGTGGCGCTTATAAGACAGATATTTACTTATCTTTGATATTGAATGTTAATCGGTTAGAGGTTTACATAATATGATATTTGCAACTGTAGTTATTCCCCTGATAGCGGGTGCGTTGATATCGCTTATCAAGTGGGGCAGTAAAAGACAAATGCATATATTCATGCTGATCGCGGTGCTTTTAAACGCGCTGGGAGTCTGGTATCTTATTCTGACTCCGGGTGTTGAGAGCTTTACGCTTTTGACCTTCCCCGGTGAACTGTCCATTGCATTTAAGATGGACGGACTCAGTATGGTGTTCTCGGGACTTATATCGGCATTATGGCCGCTTGCGACCCTGTATGCGATTGAATATATGGAAGATCCTCACGGAGGAGACTCGAAGATATTCTTTATGTTCTATACGATGACATACGGAGTAACGCTTGGTATCTCGCTTGCAGCCAATATCCTGACGATGTACTTCTTCTATGAGCTGCTTACAATCGTTACGGTCCCGCTTGTCATGCATACCCTTACACGTAAGGCAATTCTTGCGGGTCGTAAATACATGTACTATTCACTCGGCGGTGCGGCTTTCGCCTTCCTTGGCATGATATTCATCATAACCTTCGGAACGACGATCAACTTCACTCTGGGCGGAGTGCTTGATATGGCCAAGGTCGGAGACAGGACCAACGTGCTTTTGCTTATTTATGTATTCGCGTTCATGGGCTTTGGCGTTAAGGCTGCGGTATGTCCGTTTAATTCATGGCTGCCCGATGCCGGTGTCGCACCGACTCCCGTAACCGCGCTTTTACATGCGGTTGCTGTCGTTAAGTCGGGTGCTTTTGCGATAATCAGACTTACCTTCTATCTCTTCGGAATCGATTTCTTAAGAGGTACCTGGGCGCAGTATACGGTAATGAGCATAGTCATTATTACCATAGTCTACGGCTGTGCAAGGGCGGTCAAGGAACCTCATATCAAGAGACGTCTGGCATACTCTACCATAAGCAATCTGTCATACATTCTCTTCGGAGTGACGCTCATGACACCTTTCGGAATGGTTGCGGCGCTTTCACATATGGTAATGCATGCGGTAATGAAGATATGTTCCTTCTTCTGTGCCGGTGCAATAATACACAAGTCGGAGCGTGAATACGTATACGAGCTTGACGGACTGGGATATAATATGCCGCAGGTGTTTGTCATATTTACGATAAGCGGACTTGCTTTGATGGGCGTCCCGGGACTTTGCGGTTTTGTAAGTAAATGGAATCTCGCGATGGCGGCTATGGATGTCGGCACACCTTTGGCTTATGCGGGTGTTGTGGCACTTCTTATATCTGCCATCCTTACGGCGATATATATGATGACTATTGTGGTAAGGGCATTCTTCCCTAACGGCAAATATGACACGCGCATCAACTCCGGTATCAAGGATCCGGGATATAAGATGCTCGTGCCGTTGTACATATTCGTTATTGCCATGGTGGTACTCGGACTTAACAGTTCATACCTTATGGATTTCTTTGTCAAAATAGCGGGATGATGGAGACAGGATGAAACTTTTGTTTACCTTTGACAACTTCAGACTGATATATGTCGGTATAGCCACCTTCATGTGGGCAGTCAGTCTTATTCTGTCTGCCGAATACATGAGGCATTATGAGAGGAAGGGCAGATACTTCTTCTTTACGTTGCTTACTTATGCGGCCACGATAGGTGTGCTTGTATCGGCTGATTTCTATACGCTTTTTATCTTCTTTGAGATAATGTCTTTGGCCTCATATGTGTGGGTTGCGTTCGATGAGAGGAAAGAGTCGCTGCGTGCGGCGGGAACCTATCTTGCAGTGTCCGTTATCGGCGGCCTCGTAATGTTAATGGGCATCTTCTTGCTCTATGACGTGATGACAAGACTCGGTGTGACCGATGCGCCGCTTAGTTTTGAGAGACTTAACTATCTCTATGAAGCAACCAAACTTGCGGGACATGAATCCGAATCGCGCAAGGTATGGGCAGCGGGTCTGTGCATGCTTTTCGGCTTCGGAGCCAAGGCCGGTGCCTTCCCGCTTCACATCTGGCTTCCCAAAGCTCACCCCGTAGCACCAGCACCCGCATCCGCACTTTTATCCGGAATGCTTACGAAGACGGGTATACTCGGCATACTCATGCTGACAAGATATGTCTTTGCTCCGGCCGGTTTTTCGGATGTCAACTGGGCGGTACTTATACTTATTCTCGGAGTCTGCACGATGGCGATCGGTGCAGTGCTCGCACTTTTTTCCGTAGACTTAAAAAAGACGCTGGCATGCTCTTCGGTATCGCAGATAGGCTTTATAATGACGGGTATCGGTGTCGGCGGAATGAGCATATATGAACTCGGAACAAGCGGAGCTTTCCTTCATATGGTCGGCCATTCGCTCTTTAAGCTGACCCTGTTCCTTTCAGCGGGCGACATATATATGAACCTTCACAAGCTTGACCTTAATTCGCTGCGCGGATACGGACGCAACAAGCCTTTGCTTAAGCTTATCTTTTTATCGGGTGCGCTCGGTATAGGCGGCGTTCCGCTCTTTAACGGCTATATAAGCAAGACTCTCATACACGAGGGTATCGTGCTTTTGAAAGAATATACGGAATACCTTATAAGGATTGGTGCGCCCGTAGTATTAAGCGTGCGCGCGACGGAAGTCATCGAGTGGATATTCTTAATAAGCGGCGGATGCACGGTCGCATATATGCTTAAGCTTTTCATATGCATATTTGTGGAAAAGAATCCGGACCCTGCACTTCAAGCCCTCTATGATGAGCGCAAGCCCTATATGAACCGTTTTACCGCGACCGCGCTTGCGATATCGGCACTTATACCGCCGATACTCGGAACAACGGCGGTTTATTCCATGAACGGAATGGTGAATGCGGTTGCTCCCGCACTTAAGATCAATACCGATGCGGAATACATACTGCATAATTACTTCACGCTTGAGTGTCTCAAGGGAGGGCTCATCTCGATACTTATCGGTGTTGTACTCTATGTCGGTATTATCCGCACATGCATGATGAGTGAAGATAAGACTGAATATCTTGATATATGGCCGAAGTGGATGGATCTTGAGAATGTTGTATACAGGCCGATAATCCTGTATGCTCTGCCTTTTGTCTTTGCGGTTATATGCAGATTCATGGATAAGTTGGTTGACATAATACTGTTCAAGCTCAGAAGAACGGTATTTAAAGACAGTAAGGAATTTGAAGAACTGCCCGAAGGTAACAGACTGACATTCACGCTTGGTACTTATGCTTCCAAGATTGATGATATAAGACGTAAGCTTTATAAGCTTAAGGGACGTAAGCTTGGCAGGAAGAAGGACTATGTACATCGCTTTGCCATGGAGTATGAGGGATTTAAGGAGAGCAGAACCCTCATATTCAGAAGTATGTCTTTCGGCCTTATGATGTTCTGTTTGGGACTGGTTGTAACGGTGGCTTATATACTGATTACCAGATGGTGGTGATCGTGATCCTGTTCGTCATGGAACATGGGACGTTATTCGCTCCGTGTATATGATTCATGGTATATAAGTACCGAATATTGTTGTAATTGACAGTCAAATTTGTTATAATTTACTAAATTGACCGAGGAAAGTCTATGGCTTTCCTCATTTAGCATACAATAAAGGTGTGTTAACGGAAGGTTTAAGGGGTTATTCAATTAATGAAGGAAATACTGCACAGCGGCGATTATCTCAGGAAAATTGCAGACAGTCTTTTTGATTTTCTGATCGTTTTTGAAAGCGACGGAAGTATCGTGTATGCGAACGAAGAAGCGTACAATGATTTTATGTACGAATCTTTCGACAATGTGGAGATAGATGCCCTCTTTCCTAATATGTTCAGAAGGGAAGGGAATATACTTGTAGGCACCGAGCCGATGGACGGCAGGATGATTACGGGCTTCGCATACAGGAGCAACAATACCTGTTTTGATGCCGAGATAAGATTCATAAGTGACGAAGAGGGTCAGGTACGTAATGTCTGTGTCGGCAAGGATATCTCAAGCAGAGAGAATATGCTTCGTGCCATGGACAAGGTTAAGGAGAACACGGTCAACCTAACCAAGATCAAAGATGAGTTTGTGGCCAACGTTACTCATGAGTTAAGAACTCCGGTCAACGGAATACTGGGTAACATACAGGATCTCTTAAGTAAGGAGTCCGATGAATCCAAGCGTTATACCATGGAGATGATTGAAAAAAGTTGTGCGGATATGAATTATCTGATTAACAACATCTTAGACTTCTCCAAGCTTGAAGCGGGTAAGTTCGAGATAGAAGAAAGAGAATTCTCTCTTCGTGCAATGATAGATTATGTAAGGAGCAACCATAAGATCAAGATCCATGAGAAGGGCCTTGACTTCTTCGTATCGGTGGCACCCGATATTCCGGATAAGTTAATAGGTGATGAATTAAGACTTGAGCAGATTCTTAACAACCTCTTATCCAATGCCGCCAAGTTCACTTCCGTCGGTAAGATCATGCTGGAAGTTTTGGAGACGGGAAGATCGGGCAATAAGGTTGAACTGTTCTTCATGGTTGTCGATACCGGTATCGGTATTGCGGATAAAGATAAAGAAAAGCTCTTTAAGGGCTTCTCGCAGGTGGATGCTTCAATTTCGCGTCAGTACGGCGGTACGGGACTCGGACTCAATATCAGTAAGCAGCTGGTAGAATTGATGGACGGTTCGATATCCGTTGACAGTACACCGGGTAAGGGATCCAACTTCAGTTTCTCGGTATGGCTGGATGTAGCGGAAGAGAATGCCGTCGGAGCTTTGGGAGACTTCAAGGTTGACAGTGCTTCGATAGCGGGCAAGCAATTCGAAGAGATAACGGCTGACGAAGGAAGACAGTACGGTTCGCAGGAGAACCTTCAGGAGATAGAGAAGAGACTGATGAAGCTTGTGCTTTGCGTGGAGATGGATACCTGGGATAAGGCGGAGATCTTCGCGGATGCAGTCAAGCAGCTTACGGTGGGCGCGCCTCATGATATAAGCGTTGCCGCTCTTAAGCTTAAGATGGCAATACAGAAAGAGAACAAAGAAAAGGCTACAGAGGCAATAGAAGACCTTAAAAGTTCAATCGGAGTAGGTCTGGGTTAGCCGGTTAAGGTAGTGTTACACGACAGACAGCATAGTGTCATGGAGGTTATATGGCAGAGAATTTAAGTGCCGTCAATGAAAAAGGAAAAGTTCTGATAATTGACGATGTGGAAGTCAACAGATTTGTCCTGCGCAATATCATAGCGGATATGGGATATCAGCCCATTCTTGCGGAGAACGGTATTCAGGGACTTAAGGTTTTGCAGAAGTGCATGCCGGATTTAATCCTGCTTGACATATCCATGCCGGAGATGGGAGGCTATGAGTTCGCCACAATAGTCAAGGGCAATGTTGACACCAAGGATATTCCCATAGTGTTCATATCTGCCTATGATGAAGTCGATGACATAGTCAAAGGCTTCGAGATCGGAGGAGAGGACTATATAACCAAGCCCTTCATACCGGAAGTGGTCAAGGCCAGAGCGGGTGTACATTTGAGATTCCACGAGACCAAGCGAAGTCTCATGGAGACCAACAGACGATTACAGAACTCAATCAACAGTCAGTTGCGTCAGATCGAACAGGAGAAGAAGGGTGTGCTTTACGCTCTTGCCAATCTTGCCAGACGTAACTCGATGTATGAGGAGAAGTTCATAGAGCGACTTTCATATAACTGTCGACTGATCGCCCAGGCAATGCAGTTGGCCGGAGTATATGAAGACATAGTAACGGATACTTTTATCACTACCATAGAGATAGCGGCTCCTTTATGTGATATAGGTAATGTCGCGGTACCCAAGGAGATACTTCAGAAGAAGGATGCTCTTGATGATAATGAGAGAGCCAGAATGCAGACGCATACGACGGTGGGTGCCAAGATTCTTAAGGATGTAGCTTTATCAAGCGAGTTTGATGATTTCGTGCAGATGGCTGCCGATATAGCGAACTATCATCATGAGAACTGGGATGGCAGCGGTTATCCCACAGGCAGAAAGGGAGAGGAGATCCCGCTTTCGGCACAGATTGTTACGGTGGGCAATGTCTACTGTGCACTTACCGCCGACAGAGTATACAGGGTATCCTATACCAAAGAAGAAGCGCTTCGGATCATCGGAGCGGAAGTCAACGAGAAATTCAATCCCGACATATACAAAGTATGTCGTAAGATCTCAAAGCAGCTTAGATAGTGCAGAAGAGTCATTAAGGAGGAAAAGATGAGAATACTGTTAGCTGAAGACGATTTCGTCACAAGAAAGTTTATGATGAACTTCTTATCAAAGTACGGCGACTGCGATGTTACCGTAGATGGAATGGAAGCAGTCGATGCTTTCTTGCTGGCACATGAGGAGGGAGAGCCTTACGATCTTGTGTGTCTTGATATCATGATGCCCGTAATGGACGGATATCAGGCCCTGATCGGTATCAGGAATATAGAGAAGGAGAGGGAGATACCGAAGGACAAGGCTGTTAAGGTTATCATGGCTACGGCTTTAAATGAAGAGAAGAATGTCAAGACGGCTTTCGATCTTGGCTGTACTATCTATTCGGGCAAGCCTATCAATCAGGACAGATTTGAGCAGGCGCTTAAGAAATTGGGGTTAATTGATTAGTCATCCGGGGGAGTATATTCATTTATACAAAGAGAGGTGACACAAATGTCATTTAAGCGAGATGATATGCTCGATACATATCTGCTTGAGACATCGCAGATATTGGAAGAGCTTCAGACGGTCGTGCTTAAATATAAGGACGAACCTGCATTTCCCGAAGATGCCGTAGACGAGATATTCAGACATATGCACACGATGAAGGGATCGGCCGGGTTTATGATGTTTGAGCAGCTTAATGCTCTTGCTCATAAGACCGAAGACGTATTCTTCTATATAAGAGAGCATAAGCCGGAAGGAGTCAATCAGAAGGATCTGGTAGCGCTTGTACTTAAGGTGTCCGATTTTATTCAGGGAGAGCTTGACAGACTCTCCGAAGGAGAAGTTGCCGACACCGATTCGGGCGCACTTATAGAAGAACTTGATGAGTTCCTTAAGCATATAAGCAAAGACGACGCCGAGGATGAGCGTAAAGCGTCATCCGGCGCAAGCACGCAGATATATATCGCTCCCAAGGATACCAAGGCGAGTCACTATTTCCAGATATATATCACATATACGAGAGATACAAAGCTTGCCAATGTGCACGCATACAAAGTGGTGCATGCACTTAAGGGAGTTGCGGAAGAGATTAAGTATTCTCCTTCGACGATTCTTTCGGATGAGAAGAGCAGCGACGAGATACTTGACCAGGGCTTTAAGATACTTCTTAAGTCTCACAGTCCCAAGAAGAAGATTGATGAGATAGTAAGTGCGGGATATGAGACTCGAAGCATCAGCATAATAGAGATAGATGCGTCGAGATTTAAGGCCGGCTTTAAACTTTTCGGTGTAGATGCACCGATTGCGGCCAAGCAGACTGAAGTTGCCACGGAATATGTTCCCGGTGATTTCGTCGTTCATGCGGACGCTCCGGGCGGCGGTAAGGTACTTGCCAAGGACAGTGCCGCGGCAAAGAGCAAGAGCAATCACGTCAATATAGAAGTATCTCAGATGGATAAGCTTTCTGACCTGATAATGAAGCTTGTAAGCGCAGAGAAGAAGTTATCCGACGATAAGACTGCAGAAAAGGTTAAGAAGCTTACCGGAGATATACAGGACATCGTCATGAACATGAGACTGGTGCCCATGACCAATATCTTCTTAAGAATGAACCGAATTATATTCGAAGCCTCAAGGAAGATGGACAAGGATATAGAGTGTTCGATCATAGGAGATGAGGTAAGAGCCGACAGAGGTATCGTGGAGCATATAGCCGATCCGCTCATGCATATGGTGCGCAATTCGGCAGACCACGGTATTGAACCGTCTTCCGTAAGAGAAGCGGCAGGCAAGCCGGCGAAGGGTAAGATAACCCTTAAGGCCGAGATCAAGAACGGAGAGCTTTTGGTATCCGTAAGCGATGACGGTGCGGGACTTAACAGAGAGAAGATACTTAACAAGGCCAAAGAGAAGGGCCTTACTGATAAGAATCGCAAGGATTCGGATTACACGGATGAGGAAGTATGGAAATTCATTACCCTCCCCGGTTTTTCAACGAACGCGAACATCACCGAATTCTCGGGAAGAGGAGTGGGAATGGATGTAGTCGTTACTTCCATTGAACAGATCGGTGGTACGCTTGATATTACAAGTAAAGCTGGCAAGGGAAGTACGATGACGATGAGATTTCCTTTGTAGTACAGATAAGGGTACATAATGGATAACAGAGAATTTGATCTGCTTCGAAGAAAAAGAATAGAGAACGTGGTGCTCATAATATGTACCATATACGCGGGCTATGTCGCTGTGGTCACATATAATACCGAAGACAGCTGGGTAACTTATGTGCTTGAGTTCGGTCTGGTG
>JAFYBE010000078.1 GCA_017540355.1 Lachnospiraceae bacterium
AGTCGGCGTATTGCAGCTTATCAATGCCATGGATAAGGACGGCAATATTATCGCATTCAATAAAGACTTGGAGCAGATAATATATGCGCTTGCATCTCAGGCCGCCATAGCAGTATCCAATATGAGATACCAGGAAGAACTTAAAGATCAGATGTGGTCATTTGCAGAAGCGATGGCGACCGCGATCGACGAAAGAACACCTTACAATGCAACGCATACAAGGAAGGTGGCGAAGTACAGCGGTATGCTGGCTGACCATATCAATAAGCTTCATGAAGAGGGCAGGGAGGAAGAGTTCTTTGACAAGAACAGGAAGGAACAGCTTGTCATGGGTGCACTTCTTCACGATATAGGTAAGCTTGTCACTCCGCTTGAAGTGATGAACAAGGCTACCCGTCTTGGGGATAAGGAGGCTGAACTTAAAGACAGGCTTCATGATATACGTCTTTATGCAAAGGTTGACGAACTCGAAGGCAGGATAAGCTCGCAGGATTTTGAAAGTCTTAACTCAAAGCTCACAGAGTCTTTGGAGATGATAGGCAAGATCAATACGGCGGGATTTGTAGATGATGAGACCTACAGTTCGCTTCAGGGAATATTCGAATACGGATATGAGCATGACGGAGAGACGATCGCATTTTTCACGGATGAAGAGAAGGAGTGCTTAAGCGTAAGGAAGGGTACACTCACAGCAGATGAGCGTAAGATCATGGAGGATCATGTCGTTGTAACGGCTAAGATCTTGGATAAGGTACATTTCGGCAAGTATTTTGCCAATACACCGATCCTTGCGGCACAGCATCATGAATGCTTAAACGGCCGCGGATATCCTAATCATATAACGGCCGAGGATCTTTCTACGGATGCACGTATCCTGGCTGTGGCTGATATCTGCGATGCTTTACTTGCAACTGACAGACCTTATAAGAAGCCTATTCCTAAGGATAAGGCGATAGCGATCATGAAAGATATGGCAGAGTGTGGCAATATAGACGGTAAGCTTGTGGATTACATGGCGGAGATCCTTAATTCGCAGGATGAGGAAAGATAGAATTATTCTTATGAGAGAGTAAAAGGGTTATTGCACGCAGAGCAAGTATAAGCTTAAGTGATTATTATTTGAATCTTGGTGAAATATATTCTTCAAGCTCCACGTTATCCGTAAAATGTAGCGACTATATTGATTGTTTACAGTAAAATGCGAGGGAAGCCCTAAATAGGCGCCCTCGTATTTATATGGCAGTATCTATGATTCGGGCATCGACTTAGGCGAGTTCTTTTTGCCGCTCAATCTCTTTTCATTATACAGAGAAATCTTCATCCCTTGCTGATAATCATGCAGCATTTCCACTTTCTTTTTGTAACAATCGGCAATAAACAAAGCCTTTTGTTCGTTTATCCCGTTTGTACAATATAAATTCTTAACATCCTCAGAAGAAGGCAGTTTCTCAATATCGACAATGTCTCTGTTCTTTACATGAGAGAGCATTTTCTCTTCTGAATTATGGAAAGAGGTTATCTCTATGGCAAGTAACTCGTGACGTTTTAATGACTTGGAAGAGGAGGGTTCTTTATAGAACATACTGTTTCCTGAGTCATATATGGGAGCGGGCATAACAAATTCCAGGGAATCAGAATCTCTTAAAACACCAAAGTTATTAAGGTGTTCGTCTGTATTGGTGATGATAAAGTCAGTAAGAGTCTGATAATCCATGAACTCCTGCATTTTTTCCATAGGGATTCCCTTTGAAGAGCACAGTCGTATATAGGCATCATATAGGGACTCGCTGTTTTTTTTAGGAAACAGGTGAAGTATCTCGTATGCTGAAACATATTCCAGGTTGTCGGAGACAAAGGAATCACAAAGCGACTCCTTACATCCTTTGTCCGGATTGTCCTTGACAGAATATGAGACATATGGAATTTGATTATTCTGCTTTTGATGAACCATAGTGGCAAATAGCTCATTGATCGCCTGCTGTCCATTATACAAATAGGCATCTTTAACCAACACGGGTGGCTTTTTATTCAGATTCCAGTATTTTTCCATCTGACCGGACAAAGATGCGTTTCTGTCGTATGAAGTGGCATTATGATATGGTATTTTGCCATCGTTATATTTTGAAAGGACCGAGATATCAACATCCTTCCAAGTCAGATCAGATCCTACAGGGCATACCCAATATGAATCAGTGACACTCAGTGCAAGATTCTTTGCAAGGTATTCTTCGTTATTCGCGCACCCTGCTTTACGAATGACTTCTTCCATAGTCTTGCGCGTGGAGGGAACGGCTCGCATAGACCACCATTGTTTAATGGATGCATCCGTTGCATATCCGATAAAAGGCGCGATCTCCCTGTTGATGACTTTGGCATTATCTACACGCCATGTCTCGTCTTCTATTGCCAAAACAGCGCAGATGTCGTCTTTATGCTTAAGGTAATATCGCTGCATTCAGATCCTCCTTAATACTCTCTTCAAACTTGGCCCTATTGATATATCGTTCTATAGCTATCTGGGCAAAATAATCATAGTATTTTCGCTCATTGGATTTGTTAAAATCATCTTCCATGTCTATCTCAACTGTCATTCCGTTATACAGAAAAACAATGTATGGAGGCTTAGTCTCTTCACACACCCATTTATACTTGATCTTACCGCAATGTCCGGAAGCGTTGTTCATGATCGCTATATGATTAAGGAGATCAGGAATTGAGGTCTCCAATACAACAGATATCTTATAGATGGCCTCAACAGACACTTTATTAATGTCTAACCGGTCATGTATAAGCTTGTTGATGGTTGTGTATGGAATTCCTGTCTTTGCAGACAATTGGTACATTGTCATGCCGGATTTAACAAGGTGTTTCTTAAATGCATCATTCATCAGTTATCCCTCCTGATGATAATATAATATCATAGTGTTATATTATAATGCAAATATATTATATATAACATCGTAGTATTATATAATAGATTGCCTGATCAGGGAATGCGAGTCATGATAAGACAATATAAGAGCGCAAAAAATGAAAAATGATGGCAGTACCCAAATTATTGTGCTAAAATGTGTCCGTGTAGTGTTCATAATATATGACACGAGGGGAGACCAAGATGGAAAGTAAGACTATTGATAAGAAAAAACTGATCATAGCGATAGCGGCAGTTGCCGTTATCGCTATTGTTGCTATAGTGCTGCTTATACTGGGGAATGGCGGTGTCAGAGCTACCACGATGAGACTCCTTCGTATGGAAGGCACCGTAACGCTTGAAGAGAACGGTAAGAGCAAGACTATAATAGACAACCTTCGACTTAAGAGCGGTAACGCTATCAATACAGAGGGTTCAAGTCTTGCATCCATCGGGCTTGACGAGACCAAGATCGTGACTATGGATGAGCTGTCCAGAGCAGAGTTTTCTCAGAAGGGTAAAAAGCTTGATCTTAACCTGACAAGAGGATCACTTTTCTTTGAGGTGAAGAAGCCTCTTGAAGATGATGAGTCTTTTGATATCCGTACATCCACAATGGTAGTCGGTATCAGAGGTACTTCAGGTTATGTAACTGTAGATACGGACGGCAACTGGAATATTGTGGTCACAGACGGTAAAGTGCACGTGACCGGAACGAATCCGAATACGGGAGAAGTTAAGGAGATAGACGTAGAGGCAGGCCAGAGATGTACGGTATATCTCTATGACAGAGATAAGGATTCCGTGATGTTCACTTTGGATGAAGTGACAGAAGATGAGATCCCTGACTTTGTTGTTACTATCTTGAGGGAAGAACCTGAACTTCTTGAGAAGGTTGTATCAGATACAGATTGGTCTAAGCCTGTTATCCTCGGAATAGAGGAAGTAAAGGAAGAGGCCGCTGTGGAAAAGGAGACAGAGGAAGAACAAGATACAGCAGAACCTGTTGCCACAGATGAGGAAGACGAAGCAGCAGTTGATGATGTCGTAGAGGCAGAGACAGCTGAGAATACAAGCAGTGCAAAGGAAAGAGTTCAGCCGTTTATCGCATCAGAAGCAGATGGCAAGATCATTCTTGCAGACGGTACGATCTTCGATCCTGAATACTATGCCAAGATGAATCCGGACGTAGTGGCATTACTTGGTAATGACAGGTATGTCCTTTTAGAGCATTATCTGTTGAAGGGAAGGGCAGAGAACAGAGATGGTAGCGAGGGCGAGAGATTAGCGAAGGAAGCTGCGTTCCGGGAATTTGCTGCGGCATTAGAAGAAGATGAAGAAGAAGAGGCTTCCTCAGACGACAGCTCGGATTCAAGTGGTTCTCCGGTAGGTATAACTGCTGTAATCACTGCCGGCGGTCGAGTGGCATTATCCGCAAACTCTAATTCAATAGCTGATGTATCCACAACGAACGGAAACCCTTCTATTTATTTTAGTTCAAGTGGTACCCAGGAAGATGTAGATCTTACATTGCCGCTTACTGTACCGGAAAACCCGGGAAGCTCAGTCTATCAGGATGCCTTTACGCTTACTTCTGTAAAGGAGATCGATTGGGCAAATTGTAGTGATACTAATGGTCATAGTGTCAGAGTTTCAGATGGCACTAATGTAGTAGAAGCAATACCTGATAACTCTGCAGCAGGATTTGCTTTCACCGTTAATGGTTCTGACACATACACTAATGCTCAGGGTCAGTCAACAACAATAACCAGCTGGAGTGATGTGGCTGATGCGGTTGCTCAATTGCCTTAATAATTTATAGTCGGTAAGGTGTATATGTAAATTTGTTCTTTAACAACAAAGATTTGAGGGAAGCATAAGCAACAGCAATTAATATACTGTCATTTCCATATATATAAAGTAGTAGGTAGTTATGTAATCAAATTATGAGGGTTAATTATGAATGTGGGAGCTTTTCTTAAGACTACTAAAGGTAAGATAATATCAATCGGGGGGGGGCACTGCGTTAGCAGTCGGTATAGGCGCTGCTGTGCTTCTTCAAGGAGAAGGATATCGTTCGATATCCGTTGAACAGGTAACGGGTACCGTAAGCATAGTCGGTGAGAAAAATAACGGCCAGGCATACGTGGGAGAACATCTTTACAGTGGAGATGATGTGACTGTCGGTGATGCCTCGGAGCTTACTATGTGTATGGACAATGATAAGTATGTCTATGCCGATGCGAATACACACTTTAATCTCCAGGCTTCAGCAGCCAATGAGGACAGTAAGATCAAGATATATCTTGATGCGGGCTCTGAGCTAAACGATCTTCAGACAAGCCTTGCCGAAGGTGAGACATATGAAGTCGATACACCCAATTCGACCATGTCAGTTCGCGGTACGAAGTTTCGGGTGACGGTGTATGTGGCTGCGGATGGCCTTAAGTACACTTTGCTTGAAGTGACCGATGGTCAGGTCTTGGCTCGGCTTAAGACTGAGGACGGAACCTATAACGGTGTTGAGAGAGTATTTACTCCCGGCCAGAGTGCGCTTATAAGGGGTAATTACGAATTCTCCGAGTTTGTCACAAGCGGCAGACTCGATGCGGGAGATCTAAGCAACGCCGATTCCGATGAGGATGTGCTGATGCTTGCTTATGATGCTCTTCCCAAGGATGGCATGGATCGACTTATCGCCTTACTTGAAAATGGCGGATTCATAGAACCTGAAGATAGAGGAGATTCCGATACGGATGAGGCGAACGCCGAGACCGAAGTCACACCTGCGCCCACACCCACGCCGGAACCGGAAGAACAGGTGGCGGATAACGATGATACACAGGGCGAAGATGAAGGTGACAGGCCTGCGCCTGTAAGGAGCCTTAGAGATATATTAAGGCAGGGTGCTATGGCATATGTGGTAAGCACCGATGCCACGACAGGCGTGATGACGCTGACAAGCGGAGAAGAATTCGATCCTGCCTTCTATGCAAGGGAGAACCCTGATGCTGTAGAGAACTTCGGAAGCGATCCTGAATCTCTTCTGACTCATTACCTCTTATTCGGCAGAAATGAGAACAGACCTCCTTCACTTAAGGCGGCATTGGATCAGGAAGAGGCATTCAAGCAGTTCGCAAATGCATTGGATGAGGCATACAGACAGGAGCAGGAGACAAGTTCTTCAGGAGGTTCTTCACCGGATAACTCATCTTCCGGAGGGGTTACTAGTTATTCTTCTGGTAACATTGATAGTTGGGGTGATATAACTTTGCCTGATGGAACTCCATTTGGACATTATAGTGATGGCAATGGCTTAATGGAGATAAATATTCCCAATTCAAACACTATCCTTCCGTTTACACTGAATGCTAACCCCGACACTATCGACTATCTTTGGCAGATTAATTGGGGGGCCTCGGCAAATAATGTATCGGTAACTTATGTTGCTAATTCTGCACAGGCTCAACCGGTAACTTATACGGCAACTAAGGTCTCTGATAATAATTTCCGTTTAGTAGCTACCGACACAACAGGAGCCACTATAAGAGATGATACATATAACGATTCGCAAACCTTTAGAAATGTATTGGTTAATTTGCCTTAATTTATTTACATACTAAATGCTCTCTTTGATAGTACTTTAATCGGTTATTATGATCTAGAAACCCCGCCATTTCCGATAATTCGGCTATGGCGGGGTATATTATTATCTCATCCATGTAATATTCTTAATACTGTGGCAATGAGTATTAAAAAACCAGGGAATAAGGAAGAACTTGCAATATACGGATATTTCCCTATAATAGGAGTTGTGGATAGTTATGTAATCTAATTTGATTATGAGGGTTAATTATGAATGTGGGAGCTTTTCTTAAGACTACTAAAGGTAAGATAATATCAATCGGGGGGGGCACTGCGTTAGCAGTCGGTATAGGCGCTGCTGTGCTTCTCCAAGGAGAAGGATATCGTTCGATATCCGTTGAACAGGTAACGGGTACCGTAAGCATAGTCGGTGAGAAGAATAACGGCCAGGCATACGTGGGTGAGCATCTGTACAGCGGAGACGATGTAACCGTAGGTGATGCATCTGAACTTACGATGTGCATGGACAATGATAAGTATGTCTATGCTGATGCGAATACACACTTTAATCTCCAGGCTTCAGCAGCCAATAAGGACAGTAAGATCAAGATCTACCTCGATGCAGGTTCTGAGCTTAATGAACTTAACTCAAGTCTTGCCGAAGGAGAGACATATGAGGTTGACACGCCCAATTCGACCATGGCTGTTCGCGGTACGGAGTTCAGAGTAACGGTATATAAGGCCAAAGACGGGTTGATATATACACTTACGGAAGTTACAAAAGGTCAGGTCCTGGTCAAACTTAAGACTACGGACGGCTCATATAACGGCGTTGAAAAGGTATTCACCCCGGGCCAGAGTGGACTTATAAGGGGTAATAACAGTTTTTCTGAATTTGTTACAAGCACCATGCTTAAGGATGAGGATCTTTCAGGTGATTCGGGAGATATAGAAGTACTTATGCTCTCGTATGATACTCTTCCAGAGGGAGGCTTGGATCGTCTTATAGAACTGCTTGAGAACAGCGGACTTGAAGAAGGTACAGATGAGACTCCTGCAGATGAAGAAGAACCTGAATCTATAGAGGAGCCTGCAACGGAAGAGGCTTTAGAGCCGGTTGATGAGAACACGGCAGAAGCAGATGATGAGGAGCCGACTCCTATAAACAGTTTGCG
>JAFYBE010000079.1 GCA_017540355.1 Lachnospiraceae bacterium
AATATTTATTCCCACATAGATATAGTTACTGATGAAGATGCAATCGAGACATCCAAGAAGCTTATCAGGTGTGAGGGAATTCTCTGTGGGATTTCATCAGGAACCAACGTTACTGCCGCGCTGCGACTTGCCAAAAAGCTTGGTAAGGGTAAGACAGTTGTGACCGTTCTGCCTGATACAGGTGAAAGATACTTCAGTACGGAACTCTTTGAGTGGGATTGATCGGAGGATAGTATGTCAAGATTAGATGAAGCCAGAGAGATGTTCTCTAAGGACCTGTATGCTACCAAGCTGTCAGGTATCACGATAGAAGAAGTCGGTGAGAATTATGCCAAGTGTGCGATGAAGCTTACCGAAGATCATAAGAATGCTTATGGCGGAATAATGGGTGGAGCCATATACACATTGGCCGACCTTGCATTTGCGGTTGCCTCGAATTTTGATAAGCCCGCGTCCACTGTCAGCCTTGTAGGCACGGCCACTTTCTTATCGATGACAAGAGGCAGCATTTTATATGCGGAAGCATCTCTTATAAAAGACGGAAAGACTAATTGTTTCTACGACGTCAGGGTATATGATGACCTCGGCCGAGACATCGCCGTGGTATCATTTACCGGTGCGCACATAAATAAGTAACAGCAACTTAGAGGGGAGAGCAGAACATGTCGTTAGTACTCAATGATCTTATCGAATATGATGATATCGTGATCCAGTGTCACGACAATCCGGATGCGGATGCTTTGGCAAGCGGATATGCGCTTAAGTGGTATCTTGATAAGCAAGGTAAAAAGGCAAGATTCATATATGGAGGCAGGGCACCCGTAAGCAAGAGCAATCTTGTGTTGATGAAGGATAATCTTAATATCGAAGCCGAGTATGTGACTGAACTTGATAAGCCGGGATTGCTCATAACAGTTGATTGTCAGTACGGTGAGAGCAATGTGACGAAATTTGAAGCCGACAATGTCGCGGTGATAGATCACCATCAGGTATCGGGACCTTTGCCGAGATTATCGGAGGTAAGGAGCAATTACGGTTCGTGTTCAACAGTGATGTATGAACTCATGTCGCAGGAAGGTATTGATATCAATGAAGATATGGATCTTGCGACAGCTCTGTATTACGGACTTATGACCGATACGGGCGGATTTGCCGAGGTGTCTCATCCTTCTGATAAGGATCTGCGTGATTTTGCCAAGCCAAGACAGACGGATATCATTCTGTTTAAGAATTCCAACATATCAAGAGAAGAACTTGTGATAGCGGGAGATGCGCTAAAGCATGCTCACTATAATGAAGAAAAGAATTATGCACTCGTAGAAGCTATGCCGTGCGATCCCAATATCCTTGGTATCATCAGCGACATGCTCCTTGAAGTGGACAGTGTAAACTGCTGTCTTGTCTACAGCCTGCTTGATTTCGGTATCAAGATCTCAGTCAGGAGTTGTATCAAAGAGGTTAAGGCAAGCGAACTGGCGGCCTTTATCACAAACGGTTTCGGGGGTGGCGGAGGTCACATAGTAAAAGCGGGCGGATTGCTCAAAAAGGATATCTTAGTACATTCAGGCATATCTTATGACAGCGAGACGCTTAGGGAATTCCTCGATGAGAGGATGAGCAGATACTTTGATAATACCGAGATCATATATGCCGGCGAAAAAGAAGTTGATATATCTGAATATGAGCATTACGTCAAGAGTGAAGTCATGGTCGGTTATGTGGATGCGAGCAAGCTTGCTCCTGAAGGTACCAAGATAATGATAAGAACTCTTGAAGGCGATGTCGATGTTGAGATCAATGACACATTTGTCATAATAATCGGGGTAGACGGAGAGATATACCCTACGGGCAAAGATAAGTTCAGTGCAAGCTACAGACTGACTGATGAGAAGTATGTATATCCCGGTGAATACTCGCCTAAGGTTACCAATACATCGACGGGCGAACGTATCAGCCTCCTCCCTTTTGCCGACAGTTGTATAGCGATAGGCGGAGCCGGAATATATGCAAAAAAGCTGGACCACAGGGTCAAAGTATTCACGACATGGGATCCGGATAAATACTATCTTGGAGTGGAAGGAGATTATCTGGCGGTAAGAGCGGATGATCTTACCGATACCTACGTCATAGCGAACGATATTTTTAACAAGACATATGAGAAACGATGAAGCGACTATCATTCAATATGCCGAAAGAGTGGTCAGACTTGCGACAGATACGATAACGGTCAGACTCAGGTTCTTTGACACAGCCCTGGCTCATATCACGCCGCAGTGTAGCGTAGGACAGAGCGGTTATGTCTGGGACGGATCATCGCTGCTTTATGATCCGTATGTTTTGCTTAACGATTATAAAGAGGAACCTGCATTTGTACTGCGTCTTTTTCTTCACGTTATCCTGCACGGGATACTTAAGCATCCGTACAGGTTTGATAAGGAGAATGAGAAATATTGGAACATTGCATCCGACATAGCAGTAGAGAACATCATCTTAGGCATGGAGATTCCGGAAGCATCGCTTATCCGTGATTCGGAAGAGAAGATAATCCTCATGCGTTTAGCCAAATGGGTTCCGAGTCTGTCGGCGGATGCTCTGTATCGTGAATTTATGGTCGGTGGAATATCGAAAGATTCAGAGAAAAAGTATGCTTCGCTTTTTGCATTTGACAGACACAGACCGCGCTTGACATATAAGGAAGAACAAAAGGAGATCCTTACCAAGGAAGACTGGGAGAAGATCGCAGAGAGAGTCAAGGCCGATCTTAAGTCTTTCTCCAAGGACATCACGGGTGCAGAGACCCTGCTCGCTCATCTTAAGGAGAGCACCAAAAGGCAGTATGATTACGATTCCATCTTAAGCAGATTCGCCGTGATGAGCGAAGAGATCAAAGTCAATCCGGATGAGTTCGACTATATATACTATACCTACGGCTTGAATAAGTACGGCAATATGCCTTTGATCGAGCCCTTAGAATATGCGGAGGAGAAGCGTATAAGAGATTTCGTGATCGCAGTCGATACATCCGCATCCGTCAGAGGCGACAGGGTCGAAGGATTTCTTAACAGGACATATGACATCTTATCTAAGTCCGTATCTCTGTCAGAGAAGCTTAATGTCCATATAGTGCAGTGTGATGCACGTATCACAGACGATACTTTAATAGAAAAAAAGAGTGACCTGAAGAAAGCGGCAGAGAACTTTACCGTTAAGGGCTTCGGGGCGACCGATTACAGGCCGGTATTTGCCTATGTGGAAAAATTACGGCGTGAAGATAAGATACGAAACCTTAAGGGACTCATATATTTTACCGACGGATATGGGATATATCCGGAGAGCGTTCCGGATTATGATACGATGTTCGTATTCGACAGAGATGATGAATTCAGGATGCCCGTACCGCCTTGGGCAATACAGGTGGTTCTTAAGCAGGAGGAATAGAAAGGTAAGTTATGAACATAGCCAAAGCCAAGGATTATATAAAGGACACGGTGGAACTCTATCTTAAGAAGGATGAGTTCGGAGACTATAAGATACCGGTGGTAAGACAACGTCCGGTATTCTTACTCGGTGCCCCCGGTATAGGTAAGACAGCGATCATGAGTCAGATAGCATCTGAACTTGGGATCGCTCTTGTCAGTTATTCAATGACGCACCATACGAGGCAGTCAGCCCTCGGCCTTCCTTTTATCAAAGAGAAGGATTACGGCGGTACCACATACAGTGTATCCGAATATACGATGAGTGAGATAATCGCATCCGTATATGACACCATGGAAGAAAGCGGAGTTAAGGAAGGGATACTTTTTCTTGATGAGATCAACTGTGTATCCGAGACACTTTATCCTTCAATGCTCCAGTTCCTTCAGTACAAGGTGTTCGGCAAGCATACTGTCCCTGAGGGCTGGGTGATAGTCACGGCAGGTAATCCGCCGGAATTTAATAAAGCAGTAAGAGAGTTTGATGTGGTGACATTGGACAGGCTCAAGGTCATCGAAGTCGAAGCCGATTATCCCGCGTGGAAGAAATATGCCTCTGATGCGGGTGTGCACGGGGCCATACTCGGTTTTATCGATGTTAATAAGGAATATTTCTACGGTGTCGAGACAACGGCATTTGGCAAGAACTACGTGACCGCAAGAGGCTGGGAAGATCTCTCCGATATGATCCGCCTTTATGAGGAATCGGACAGGAAAGTCACCGAGAGCCTGATAGGCCAGTATATTAAAAACGACACCGTGGTCAAAGAGTTTGCGGCATATTATGATCTGTACAATAAGTACAAGAGAGAATATGCTATAGAAGCTTTCTTTGAAGGCAAGACCGATGAGAGGTTAGCACAAGAGATCTCGGGGTCGACGGTTGATGAGAGACTTGCTCTTACGGGACTTCTGTCCGACATGGTCAAGTCTGAGATAAGTGATGTGATGGATGAGGCTGATACGCTTAAGGATGCCAGACCGGGTATCGCACGTATAACATCCGGTGAAGAGAAGGATCCGGGTCAGTTTATCATGACACTTGTGTCAGCAAAAGAGAAGTTCATCACAGACAGATCAAGAGCGGGCTCGCTTACAGCGAAGGATAAGAAGAAAGCAAAAAAACTTATTGCGTTATATAAAGATATAGCGGACAATTCAAACGATGCGGACAGTGTGAAAGAGTACTATAACGGCAGGATAGTTTCGCTTAAGGATAAGGTTGCCGCAAAGCAGTCAAGGATAGATAATCTTTTTTCGTCGATCGGTTCGGTCTTCGGAGAAGAATCCAATGAGATGCTGCTGTTTGTGACAGAACTTACGCTTGGCTTAAAGAGTGCCGAATTTTTCGCAAGCTTCGGATCTGAGTCTTATGAGAAGTATAAAGCACTTCTTATGGTGGATGACAGAAAAGAAAGCTTGAGGAAAGAGATTCTTAACATCCTGTAGGATATGTCGATAAGTAAGTTTGATAAGGATAAGGATGCGGATGCAGTCTATGGATATAGAGACAGGCGGATTCATATTAAAATGTGAGGGCTCAGATTCTGATCTTATGATCAAGGGGTATGAAGGAGACGGAGCGATCCTTGATATCTCATCGGATAACAGGATCACAGGCATTGATAAAAAGGCATTTTTAAGCTGCAAGTCTCTTAAGAAAGTATTTTTGCCGGACAGCATCGTAAGTATAGGAGACTGGTGTTTTTCCAATTGTATCAATCTTACGGATTGTACGATCGCTTCAAAACCGGACGGGCGTCTGTTCGGGAAGGGAGTATTTGATTCCTGCGACAGACTAAGAACGATCTCTTTTGCGGGAACGGATATATCGACCTCCGTATTGCTCGCGGCAGGAGTGAACCGCATGAAGAGCGAGCACCTGCTAAGGGCTGAAGACATCGGAGAAAAGTTCTGGTACGAGAAATGGGATATAACCCTGATGTCGCTTCTTAAGGCGGACGATGCGGAAAATTCGATCAGTACTGCCGTTAGCGGAGAGGAAGATATATCTTACGACGGTGTCGCAATGGTAGACGGTGAGATGTCGGGACCGACAGAGAATCATGTAAAAGCGATCGCCAAGAACAAAAGCTATCTGTGCTTTTTAAGACTTCTGCATGATGAACATTTAAGTTCGCAGATAAGAGAAAAGATAGAAGATCATATAAGGAGCAGATCTTTCGGGCGCGACAAGGAATATGCATGGACGGCACTTAAGGAAGACTGCGAAGGGAATGTTGACTATTACGAGATCTATCTGTCCGTGGTAAGACCGGACAGAGATGTGATCCTTAAGATGATAGATGATCTGGGGCCTTCGAGGGTACAGGCCAAGGCACTGCTCATAGGTAAGGCGAAAGCCGATGAGCACGGTACCTCCGCTTTGGATGAATTGATGCTTTGAGATTTAACAGAACATGAAGGGATGTTTTACATTAATAGGGTAAAGGAACAGGACATATGAAATACGCAGCATTTATCAGCTACAGACATTCGGAACTGGATATGGAGATAGCCAAGAAGGTACACACCGGATTGGAGACTTATCGTATCCCGGGATCGGTTCAAAAGAAGACCGGTAAGAAGAAGATAGGCAGGGTGTTCAGAGATCAGGAGGAGCTTCCCATCGGAAGCGATTTGGATGACAATATCTCTACGGCTCTTGAAGGATCGGAATACCTTATAGTCATCTGTTCGCCCAGAACGCCCGGTTCCTACTGGGTATGCAAGGAGATAGAGACCTTCATAGAGATGCATGACAGGAATCATGTGCTTGCCGTTCTTATTGAGGGTGAGCCTGATGAGAGCTTTCCGCCCCAGCTGCTCACGGATGAGAAAGGTAATCCCGTGGAGCCTCTTGCTGCTGATGTAAGGGGAGCAGACAGAAAAGAGAGAAATGCCAAATTTAAGACTGAGATATTACGTCTTGCGGCTCCGGTCATAGGATGTACTTATGATGATCTTCGTCAGCGTGACAGAGAAAGACGAGTAAGAAGGCTTGTGGCGATCGTGTCATCGATCGCAGCGGTCGTAGCCATAGCAGGTACGGCCTTTGGTATATACAATGCCAATGTGGCTAAGAAGATGACGCAGCTTGCCAATGAAAAGGTGGCACTGGCTGATGAGAAGACCAGGCTCGCTGAAGAGATAACGGTGCAGTATACCGGAAAGCAGGAGAATCAGTCGAGATTCTTTGCGGAGGAATCGCTTGCCCTGCTTAAGTCGGGCAACAGAGAAGACGCGGCCCTTGTAGCTATGGAAGGACTTCCCTCTGAGGGCAATGACAGACCGTATGTGGCCGATGCGGAATACGCACTGGCAAGAGCACTTAATGCTTATGATGACGGATCGAACATGTCATTTGACAGGACATTGTCCATGGATCTGTCAGTAAGCGAGATCTACAGGACCGATGACGGCAAAAAGATCGTGACCACGGATTCAGGCAGCAAGGTATATGTCTGGGATACATCCGACTGGTCGCTTAAGACAAGTATCTCTCCGGCGGTGGATGATACCAATTACTATGTGACCGTAAAGGGAGCAGATGCGGATGATACGGGTGTATATGTAGCTACGGAAGAGAACGAGCTGCTTAAATATAACTATGACGGTGAGGAAGAATTCCGCAAGGAATACGAGGAGTCTATTGTACATGTGGATGCGTGCAACGCCCTTAACAAGGTCGTTGTGGTCTGCAGAGACGGGCTGTATATCCTGGATGCGAAGAGCGGTAAGACGCTGGAGACTTTTCCCGATACCACGGGATATGCTTATGTAAAAGGAGCCAAGTATATCGCTGAATTCGGCAAGATGATACTTCCGCATTATGATTCGGAGACGACCAGGACATACGTGACGATATTCGATCCTTCCACATATGAGATGAGTGATTGTATGATTTCCGAAGGATATTACCTTGACGGTACCATCACACCTGACGGCAACTTCCCGGTACTAAGCTGTAACAATGATCTGCTCAATAACGGCGTTACGAGAGTTATGGTGGATCTGATATCCCCCGAGGGCAATACACTTTGGAGCAGGGAGTTGAATGTGAATGTTAAGTATGTCATGACTTTCAATTCCATCATCAAGGCCCACAAATATATCGCCGATGACGGTGCCCAGAATAAGGATATCGTAGTTGCGTTTGAGGCCGAGGCTTTCACTTTGGATGAGGACACGGGTGCCGTAAAGACATCGTTTGCCCTTCCCGGTGATGCGAATGCACTGGCTGTCATGAACTCAAATTCCTTCGGACGCGTGGGTTACAGACAGGGTAATATCGATTTCGTGGATTTTGCTGAAGGCCGTATATATTCCGAGTATACATTTACGACGAATGACAGCATCCGGGACTGGATAGTGACCGATAATAAGCTGATCTATGCATCCGCATACTCGCCTGATCTGCATGTTATAGGCTTCCATGAAGCGTACGATCTTGAGGACTTTACGAAGTTCGATACCAGGATCTCGCCTAAGGGTGTATCAAGTGACGGTGAATACTTCGCTGTGGCTCCGAATGATGATTATACGACCATAAGCTTCAGGGATAAAGATGGTAAGGAGATATACAAGTTCGATAAGGGTGAGTTCATAACCGAAGTATACCTCTATTCCGACAGGGCGCTGCTTGCCGACAGGGACGGAATATGGAAGGTGGATCCTTTTAACAAGACCGCGAATCTCGTAGACCCCGAGAAACTCGGCTTCGGAGGCTTCTCAAGCAACAGCAGTGTATCGAAGGACGGAACCAAGGCAGTCTTCTGGTCTCTGCGAGACCTGACAGTGATCGATCTTGAGAAGGAAGAGAGCATCTGCAATCTTACGGCTGAGGACGGACATATGGGTAAGGCCGTTGTGACCAATGACGGAACCAAGGCTTACGTGGTAAACGGCAACGATACATTAAGCGAGGTCAACACTTCAGACGGCAGCGTGACGGAATTTAAAGATGAGAATATCAGGACAGTTGCGGGAAGCTTCGACAAGGATTGCCTTGCGATAAGTTCCGACGGCAAATATGTGGCACTCTGCTGTATGGACGGTAAGGTCAGAGTCGCAGACACGGCATCGCACGAAACAGTGGCAGAGATCCCGCTGCAGTCATATTTAAGATCGTTCATCGATTTCACGGATGACTGCACTCATATCGTGATGCAGGGAGATGACTACCGCATACGTGTGTGGGACATGGAAAAGAACGCTTTTGTATATACAATGGACGGAACGGCAAGTGTTGATTACATCGTATGTGACGAAGACAGCGGGCTCATGGCAGTGTGCCAGGGTTACGGGCTGTTCCTGTTCGAGACCGGAGGCTACGGTTGTGTGGCTTACGCCGAAAACGGCATGTTCTATCTTAAGAGCAACGACTCCATTTTGCTCAGCAATGACAGGATAGCTGTACAGAGGATATATCACAAGGATCACAAGACCCTGATGGAAGAGGCGAAGAAGCAGTTCCCGGGTGTGACACTTAGTGATGAGAAGAAGGTAAAGTACAATATCAACTGATAATGCGGCATATGCAAAAATATGATAAAATATACAAGTGAATAAAAAAGGGTAGGATATAAGATATGTTCAGGTTCTATTGTTTGGTAGGTTTTTCGATCTTTTTGATAATCTACTATATCCTCAAAGCCAATTACTACTGCAGGCATGAGGACAGATATGATGAGAATAAGAGATATTCGCTTGCATTAAGCATCATACATGATGTCAAGAAGCGCGGAAGGATAAGTACCGTTTCATACGGAGAGGATAATCTCCCCAAAGAAGGCGGTTATATCATGTACGCTAATCATCAGGGCAAGTATGATGCCCTGGGTATAATGGATGCTCATATCGGACC
>JAFYBE010000080.1 GCA_017540355.1 Lachnospiraceae bacterium
AGCTTATTAACGATAAGAGTTGTAAGTGCCTCACCCTCAACGTCCTCAGCGATAATAAGCAACTTAGAACCTGACTGAACGATCTGCTCAAGAAGGGGAAGAATCTCCTGGATATTCGATATCTTCTTATCTGTGATAAGGATATAAGGATTATCAAGAATAGCCTCCATCTTCTCCATATCCGTAGCCATGTAAGCTGAGATATATCCTCTGTCAAACTGCATACCTTCAACAAGGTCAAGTTCAGTCTGCATTGTCTTTGACTCTTCTATTGTGATAACACCGTCGCCGGATACCTTCTCCATAGCATCTGCAACAAGCTGTCCTACTTCATCATCACCTGCTGATATGGCAGCAACTCTTGCGATATGCTCCTTACCGTTAACCTTTGAGCTCATCTTTGCAATTGCATCAACCGCACACTGAGTAGCCTTCTTCATACCCTTTCTAAGGATGATGGGATTGGCACCTGCTGCGAGGTTCTTGATTCCTTCATGAACCATTGCCTGAGCAAGAACGGTAGCTGTTGTTGTACCGTCACCGGCAACATCATTGGTCTTTGTTGCTACTTCCTTAACAAGCTGAGCACCCATGTTCTCGAATGCATCCTCAAGCTCGATCTCCTTGGCAATTGTCACACCATCGTTGGTGATTGTGGGTGCACCGTATGACTTATCAAGTACAACGTTACGTCCCTTAGGTCCGAGTGTAACTCTTACTGTATCCGCAAGCTGATTGACACCGCTCTCAAGCGCTGCTCTGGCGTCATCGCCATATTTAATCTCTTTAGCCATTTTATTGTCCTCCTAGATTGTATTACTTAATGATAGCCAGAATATCTGACTGCTTCACAATAATATATTCTTCTTCGTCTAACTTCACGTCCGTTCCGGAATACTTAGAGTAGATTACATTGTCGCCAACCTTAACCTGCATTGCGACTTCCTTGCCGTCTACCATTCCGCCGGGGCCTACTGCTATAACCTCAGCCTGCTGGGGCTTCTCCTTATTCTGTCCGGGAAGTACGATACCTGATTTGGTCGTCTCCTCAGCTTCTAACTGCTTTAATACGACTCTGTCTCCTAAAGGTACTAAATTCATATTACTGCCTCCTAACGTTAATCTTTATTGGTTGTCACTCGATTATCACTCATTGCCTTCGAGTGCTAACAATCATTACACAATTATTTATTTTAGTCACTTTTTCAATTTTTGCAAGGGAAAAATGAGGGATTTGTGATTTTTTATAAATTGTTTAGATTAATACACGCGATGCGAACCATCCTCCCTCATAATCGGGCATAGGGTTCGCATCGAATAATCTTCTCTAGGCCTTATGCAATCTGTCATAATATCCCGGAGCGTTCTTTATCTCTATCTTATTCTCAAACATCGCATACTCTGCATCCGCCAAAGTATTGCTTAATGATGTCTCGACATTCTCCTTAACGGCATATCCTACGGCAACCGAAGGTGCTATATGCGGATCTTCATAAGCATCGCACTCCTTCTGCACCGCATTGCAGAACTCCTCACACTCACCGTTGGCGGGCATCGGGATGATGACATTGAATACGTCTCCGTCCACACGTCCTATAACATAATCCGGCTTTGCACTGTTCCTTATGATTCCGGCAACCGTAGATATGAGTCTGTCACTCTCTTCATCGCCGAAATTATCATTAACATACTTCCAGTCGTTAATATTGATGCACACACCCGCTACGGGTATCACCTGAGAACGGTCTATAATCTTAAGTCTGTTCTCAAAATATGTGTGATTGAGCATCTCCGTAAGTTCGTCGTTCTTCTCACCGGTCTTGGCCTGATAGCTCTCCTTCTGAAGCTTCTCTTCAAGCTCATCGGTATATATCTCAAGCTCTCTTGTCCTGTATGCGCGGTCTCCCAGCTTCTCATAGGAATCGACGATTCGCTCGACTATAGTCTTAACCTGCGGTATCTTGTCATACTCAACCGCATCATATTTTACATATATATGTGCAACGGTCCTGTCATATATTCGAAGCTTTATGCCGGGATCGGACTCCACATCGGGTTCAAAACCCGTCCAGTCACCCACTGCCAAGGCCTTCTCACCGTGTCTCTCCGTCATCATCACTGCGACTCCGGTAAGCTTATTCACCGACTTAAGCAATTCAAGCAAAACCTCTATGTCAAAGAGCGTATCAAGCTTATAATTCCTGATATTGTCCTTAAGTCTCTTATCAAGCGGAATAGAACCGTATGCCATAACCCTTCCTCCAATACACAGTCTGCATATTCTGCTTTTCAATAATATCACAAATACGCACTTGTCACAACAGTATCAGGCGTTCTATCTCCTTGGCAAGGCCGTCTTTGTCATTGTCATATTCGGTTATAATATCGGCATGTTCCTTAACATCACTGCCTGCATTGGACATGACTATTCCGTGACCTGCCGCTTCAATCATCGATACGTCATTCATCGCATCGCCCGCTGCATAAGAGTCTGTAATCGGAACCCCGAGATATGAACACAGCCACTTAAGCGCCGCACCCTTACCTGCGGTCTTGCTGTATATCTCAAGATATTCCGGTTCCGAATAGATGGCGTCCAGAATATCTCCGTATCTTTTAAGTATCTTCTGCCTGAAATTCTCAAGCTTATCAAGATCCGTAAACGATAAGCCAAGCATCTTGGACGGTGCATGCTTAAGTATGCTCTCGGGTCTGTCAGCATATATCACCGGCAGGTGTATCCTTTTCGTATACCTCTTTATCTCATCATCCTCTTTGGGTGTCACTATCGCATCATCCGTATAGGTCTGAATATGCACTCCCATCTCCATGGCCATATCCCAGATCTTCGTAACCATATCCATCGGCACGGGGTCAGAGAATATTATGACACCATTGTCACAATCGTATACAAGTGAACCGTTGTTGGCCGTAACATATACGCCCGGCATATCAAGTCCCGCAAGAGCCTTAATCTCAAGTATACTTCCGAGCGGTCTGCCCGATGCCAGCACAAGCTTATGTCCGGCCGAAGTCATGCGCCTTAACACAGCTATACTGTAATCGCTTACTTTGCTCTCATTATTAAGTAATGTTCCGTCAAGATCCGTAAATAATATCTTCATACATGTTTTAACTGCGCGGTGCCGCCTTCATTTCCTTCCATATATCGGCAGACACATACAGATTGCCGAACCCGAGTCCCAGATCCGTAAGCGGCTTTGCCTCGCCGTGATAATCCGAACCTCCCGACACAAGCAGTCCGTTACGTGCAGCGAACTCCCTGGTCTCTCTTTCTTCAGCCGCAGAATTCGTGGTGTAAGCCGCTTCTATTCCCATAAGCCCCAAAGGCTTAAGTTCGTCTATAAGTGTCTGGATTCTGTCCCAATTCATATGATAGAGCATGGGATGAGCCACTATCGGTATCCCACCCGCTTCCTTAATAAGTCTTACTCCGTCTGCCGCGGTGGTCTTCTCGCGAGGAACAAAGTACGGTCCGTTATCGCCTATGTAACGTTCAAAGGCTTCCTTAAGATAAGTCGTATATCCTTTTTCAAGCATAAACCTTGCATAATGTCCTCTTGTAATGACACTGTCCGGGAATCTTTCCTTAAGCTGTGCATAAGTCATCGGCATTCCGGCTTCTGTCAAAAGGGCGCACATCTTCTCATTCCTTACATCTCTTGAGTCAACAAACTCACTTAAGTATTCGGTAAAGCCCTTTGCCTTATAGTCAATATCAAGGCCGACTATATGTATATCCTTATCGCGCCATTCAGTGGACAATTCAACTCCGGGAATAAGCTCTATGTCCTTATCAGCCGCATAGGCAACAGCCCGATCCAGTGCATCCACCGTATCATGATCCGTTATGGCTATGGCTTTTAATCCCTTATATAAGGCATAATCAATCAGTTCTTCCGGCGTAAGACTTCCGTCCGAAAACTTTGTATGCGTATGCAAATCTATGGCATTCTTCCCTGTAAGGGTATTATCATATGCCTTACATTGTTTATCTTTAGGATCAAACCAGTCGTTCTTTTTATGCATCGTTTTCTCCGTAAAAAGCCGGCGTGTGTATCCACGCCGGCTGTAAATCAATCTTCGTCGCCTTCTCTGTCTGCGGTATATACCGTACGCTTTCTTGCCATCTCATCGCTCTCAAGATACTCATCGTATGTGGTTATCTTGTCGATGAACTTGCCGTCAGGTAAGAACTCTATGATCCTGTTGGCAGTGGTCTGTACAATCTGGTGGTCACGACATGCAAAAAGCTCTACTCCGGGGAACTTAATCATTCCGTCGTTAAGTGCCGTAATGGCCTCCATATCAAGATGGTTCGTAGGCTCATCAAATATCAGGCAGTTAGCTCCGGATATCATCATCTTGGACAAAAGACATCTGACCTTTTCTCCTCCCGATAATACCTTAACCTTCTTAACGCCGTCCTCTCCTGCAAAAAGCATTCTTCCGAGGAAGCCTCTGACATAAGTCACATCCTTAACCGGAGAATAACCCGTAAGCCACTCCGTTATAGTGTAATCGTTGTTGAATTCATCGGTATTGTCCTTGGGGAAATATGCCTGCGAAGTAGTAACACCCCATTTATAGGTGCCCTCATCCGGCTCCATCTCCCCCATAAGTATCTTAAACAAAGTAGTCTTTGCAAGCTCATTGCCGCCCACAAACGCTATCTTGTCATCATGGCCGACGGTAAAGCTTACATTATCAAGCACCTTCTTGCCTTCTATGGTCTTGCTGATACCTTCAACGAAAAGTACTTCATTACCGATCTCACGGTCGGGTCTGAAGTCTATGTAAGGATACTTTCTGCTTGAAGGCTTGATCGTATCAAGCTCAATCTTCTCAAGTGCTCTCTTACGTGACGTAGCCTGCTTTGACTTCGAAGCATTGGCAGAGAATCTTGAAATGAATTCCTGCAGCTCCTTGATCTTCTCTTCCTTCTTCTTGTTGGCTTCTTTCATCTGCTTGATAAGCAGCTGGCTTGACTCATACCAGAAGTCATAGTTACCGGCATAGAGCTGAATCTTGCCGTAGTCTATGTCCGCAATCTGTGTGCATACCTTATTAAGGAAGTATCTGTCATGGGATACGACTATGACCGTATTGTCAAAATCAATAAGAAACTCTTCAAGCCAGTTGATGGCATCCATGTCAAGATGGTTAGTAGGCTCGTCAAGAAGCAGTATGTCGGGATTACCGAACAAGGCTCTTGCAAGAAGGATCTTGACCTTCTGATTACCGTCCATCTCCGACATCATCATATAGTGAAATTCCGTATCTATACCGAGACCGTTAAGTAACATGGCCGCATTACTCTCGGCCTCCCATCCGTCCATCTCGGCAAATTCCGCTTCAAGTTCGGCTGCCTTGACGCCGTCCTCATCGGTAAAGTCTTCCTTGGCGTATATGGCATCCTTCTCTTTCATTACATCATACAGTCTCTGGTTACCCATGATGACCGTATCCATTACACTGTATGAATCATATTTAAAGTGGTCCTGCTCCAAAACCGAAAGTCTCTGACCGGGTGTTATGGCTATATCGCCCTTGGTTGTCTCCAAAACACCGGACAGAATCTTAAGGAAAGTTGACTTACCTGCACCGTTGGCACCGATAAGTCCGTAGCAGTTCCCTTCCGTAAACTTAATGTTGACATCCTCAAAGAGCGCTTTCTTACCCACTCTGTATGTCACGTTATTAGCTGATATCATTGGTATTCCTCCGTGTGGCACGCTTTCTTAATCTGCAAATCCGTGCTTTTTTAATTCCTGATAAACTCTTGCCACAGGCAATCCTACCACATTATTGTAGTCACCTTCAATACCTTCTATGAATTTGGCAAATTCTCCCTGTATTCCGTAGGCCCCTGCCTTGTCCATAGGTTCACCGGTAGCTATATAGGCATCGATCTCTTTATCCGACATGGGATACAGCTTAACCGTTGTATCCGCGCAGAAACTAAGTACATGCATTCCGCCACCCGGCTCTGCCCACAGTATCGTCACTCCTGTATATACTTTATGAGACCTTCCGGATAATGACTTAAGCATCTTCTTACACTGCTTCTCATCCGAAGGCTTGCCCAAAATCATCTCATCCATGTATACCACGGTATCGGCGCCTATAACTATATCCTTATCATGACCGTCATCATATACGGCTTTCGCCTTGGCATATGACAGATCCTTGACCACTTCATCAGGCTTTGTTCTGGATGTGATCTCGTTTGCTTTGCTGACGCAAACTTCAAAATCAAGTCCCACCTGCTTTAACAGCTCTTTTCGTCTGGGGGAACCTGACGCCAGTATTACTTTTCTCATTTATGCTCCTCCGGAATAAACCGTCTTGTCTCCATGACATCCGTGTCACTTTTCTTTGTTCCGCTGTTCTTATGCTCAGTCTCCGCTTCTTTCCAGAACTGCATCTGCGAATTGATGCTCTTGGCATTCTTGCCACGCAGACTGTGCTTTACATACCTTCCGTCTTCCGTAAGTATATGTGCCTTAACGGTATCCTTAAGTTCCAGATCCAGTATGTGCTTAAGCTTCTTCTTAAGTTCATCCTCTTCAACCGGGAACAGAACCTCAACTCTTCTTTCAAGATTTCTCGGCATCCAGTCCGCGCTTCCGCAGTAGAATTCCGGTTTCTTGTTATTCTCAAAGTAGAATATCCTGCTGTGCTCCAGATAATCGCCCACAATGGAACGAACAGTTATATTCTCACTCACGCCGGGAATACCGACCTTAAGCGAACAGATTCCTCTTACTATAAGCTCAATCTTAACTCCCGCGGCACTCGCTTCATACAAGGCGCTTATGATATCCGGATCACAAAGTGAGTTCATCTTGGCAATGATATGTGCGCTTCGTCCCGCCAGAGCATGTTCTTTCTCCCTGCCTATAAGGTATAAGAACCTCTCCTTAAGCCATAAGGGCGCAACGCTTAACCTGTTCCATGTTGCAGGCTCCGAATAACCGGAAAGCATATTGAAAAGTGCCGTAGCGTCTTCACCGTATGTCTCCTTGCATGTGAACAGTCCGATATCCGTATATATCTTGGCCGTTGAGTCATTATAATTTCCCGTGCCCAGATGTACATATCTTCTTATGCCGTCTTCTTCCATACGCACCACAAGAGTGATCTTGCTGTGCGTCTTAAGTCCCACAAGACCGTATATAACGTGACAGCCTGCCTGCTCAAGCTTCCTTGCCCATACTATGTTATTCTCTTCATCAAAACGGGCCTTAAGTTCCACAAGAACGGTAACCTGCTTGCCGTTCTCGGCCGCCTCAGCCAAAGCTGCAATAATCGGCGAATTACCGCTGACTCTGTACAATGTCTGCTTGATTGCCAATACCTGCGGATCGGTACTTGCGCTCTTAACAAAGCGCACGACGGGTTCAAAACTCTGATACGGATGATGCATCAGAATGTCGCCTTTTCTGATGGCCCCAAATATGTCTCCGCCTTCGGGAAGTTCCGGTACGGGGAATGGTGTATGTCCTTTGGCCTTATATTCATCGGCTCCGTCTATACCGTAAAGCTTCATAAGAAAGGTTAAATCAAGAGGTCCGTCTATCTCATAAATCTCATCCTTCTTGATCATAAGTTCCGCCTTGAGACGTCCTATAAGCCTTTCATCGGCTTCGGTCTCCACCTCAAGTCTTATGGCTTCACCCCACTGCCTTTTTTTGATCTGCTTTTCTATCTCTTTTAAAAGGTCAGCAGCCTCTTCCTCATCGATCTCCAGATCCGCGTTACGCATTATTCTGAATACGGTCGTACACAGAATCTCATAATTCAAAAATAGTCTTTCGAAGTTACGCTCGATTATCCTCTCAAGCAGGATCATCGTCTTGCCTGACTTATCTCCCGGTATCTCTACCATACGCGGCAGAACACCCGGCACCTGCACTGTAACAAATTCAGTCTCGTCCTTATCGCCCGTCTTACTCTTAACAAGTGCTCCGATATTAAGCGACTTGTTGCGGATAAGAGGGAAAGGTCTTGAGCTGTCCACTGCCATCGGAGTCAGAACCGGATAAACATAGTCCTCAAAGAATCTGTCAATAAACTCACACTGCTTTTTATTCAGAATGCTTGTATCGTCAACTATCTTATATCCTATCCTGTTAAGTTCCTTGGATAACAGTCCGTATATGTCATACTGTTCTTCTACCAGTTCATGCGTAGTCTGTCCCAAAGCCTTAAGCTGCTCCTTCGGAGTCATACCGGCAATATCCGCCTTCTTAAAGCCCGCATTGTCCATATCCTTAAGGGATGCAACTCTTATCATGAAAAACTCATCCAGATTGGATGCGCTTATCGATAAGAACTTCAAACGTTCAAACAGCGGTATTGAAGCATCTTTTGCCTCACTTAATACACGTCTGTCGAATTCCACCCAGCTTAATTCCCTGTTCCAGTAATTGTTAGGATCATCCATACTTTTAGCCATATATACACACCTATATCTTTGCAATCTGCTTTATGACAGGTCTTACCCCGAATATCTCTTCAAAGAAGTCCGCTCTCTTTTCAAGCATACCCTTCTCCAAAGATATATCCTTATTGGTACGCACCGTTATGACAAGCGTGTCATCTTTAAGACTTGTCTTGATGTCGTTAAACTTCTGCTTCTGACTCTTGCCCAGCCCGTTGGCTATGCGCAGTATCGCAGCAAGCTTGGCGACTCTCATATACACCTCTTCGCCACGTCCGCTGCTCTCCGTTCTCTCTATATCATAATCAAGATACACATGGTTGTACTTCACAACTCCCGCAACTATCTCTCTCTCAACTTCGGAAAGGCCTATAATCTCGGTGGCCATTATTATGTCATAGCTGCTCTGCGCAACATTGTATAAGCTAATATACTTACCGCAGTCATAAAGAATTGACGCTATACGCAACAGCAATCTGTCACGCTTGTCAAGGCCTGTTATCCTCTTCATGCTGTCAAATATCGACATGCATATGTTTTCAAGCGTCTGCTCTTTCTTATCATCACCAAGATATCTTCTGCTTATACTTCTTGAACAGGTAATGATATCGCCTTCAAAGTCATGGTCTATGGTAAGAAGCTTCTTCTTCTCGCCGTATTCATATGCAATACCGTCCGTGAGCGTTACTCCCGGCGCCCATATTGTCTTAACGCTTAACGTTCTTGCAACATTCCTTATAAGAGTGGCCGCAATGTATACCTGATTCAGATTCTCGGATGCTATTCCGTAACGCATGCAGAATTCAACGGGATTCATCTCTCTTATACGTTCGAAGAAAGCCATAAATCTCTCCGCCGTAACAAATCCCGGAGTCTTGGAATCCTTGGTCCTTGCCCACGTGATCGGAGACACATAGTCATCCACGATTATAAGATTGTCTATACTTCTCCCGTTAAGATACAGCTTCTCAAAAACCGTCATCTGAGAGCCGATCATCTCTTCAAGAATATCCTCATACTTACTTGGCGTCGCATCAAGTTCATTAAGCCTCTCCTGGAGTCTTAACACACCAAGCTTCATATTCTGAGTCACATCCAGCTTGTCCTTGGCAAAAAGCGAAAGCTGAATACTTCCACCGCCTATATCCACAATGGCGGTACTTTTCTCAATCGTCTTGGAAAAATCCCTGCCCTTACTGGCCACGGATTTATAGTCAAGAAATCTCTGCTCGGAATTGCTTAAAATATCGACATGAATGCCCGTACGCTGCTCAATCCTGTCAAGAAGGATCTTCGTGTTCCTGGTCTCTCTTACTGCCGATGTACCGTATGCCTTATAGTCGGACACATGATAACTCTTCATTATGCGGGAAAACTCTTTAAGTATCCTGCATAACTCCTCCACCTTATCCGCAGGCAGTCTGCCCTTAGAATAGGAATCCGTACCGAGATCCAGCCTGTACTTCACATTGTCTATGATACGCATCCTGTCCTGACCGAACTCATATATGCCGAGATTAAGTTCATACGAACCCACATCTATCGCTGCAAAAAGCTTAGCCAATTCTATTCCCCTCCGATACTGCTCATGTAATCGATAAACTGCTGAGCGCTTCTGCCCGTCATGCCGCCGTGGTACAACTCCCACTTACCGGCTTCGGCCAAAAGCTTATCCTCATCCATCGTGATACCGTTCCTCTCCGCAAGGACTTTCACTATGTTCTGGTACTCTTTCTTATCCGGCTTGCCGAAATATATACTGCAGCCGAATCTTGCCGAAAGCGAGAACTTCTCCTGCATTGTATCTTCCATATGCACGGAATCGTCCCTCTCCGAAAACCTCTCGTTAATAAGATGTCTTCTGTTGGACGTTGCATATATCAGCACATTCTTAGGCTTCTTCTCAAGGTCTCCCTCTATGACCGCCTTAAGATACTTATACTCAATCTCAAAGTCTTCAAAGCTTAAATCATCCATGTAGATAATGAACTTATAGTTACGGTTCTTCACCTGGGCGATTACACTGTTAAGATCCTCAAACTGATGCTTGTATATCTCTATGACTCTTAAGCCCCTGTCAAAATATTCATTCGCAATGGCCTTAATACTCGATGACTTACCCGTTCCGGCATCACCGTATAAAAGACAGTTATTGGCCTTCTTGCCCGAAACAAAAGCCTCCGTATTGTCCGTCAAAAGCTTCTTGGCATGTTCGTATCCGACCAGATCATCAAGCTTTACATGAGCGATGTTCAATATCGGAACTATTATGACGTTGCCTTCGCTGTCCTTATCCACCCTGAATGCCTTATGCAGTCCGAAGCGTCCCACACCGTATTCCTTGTAAAAAAGTGTGAGGCTGTCTTTCATCGCAGTCGCGTCATTCGCCTCCTCAAAACGGGCTGTCAGTTCACAGATACGGCTTCTTATCCTGCTGTTATATACCTTGCTCTCTTCACCTGACGCACGATAATTCTCAACCAGATTCCACGAAGAAAGATCAAGCTTATCCTTCATAGCCGAGAAATCATAATCAAAGAGTTCTTTGATTATCTCCATATCATGAACAACGGCGTCTACTATACTTCCGCTTATCTCTCCGACTATCTCACATGACCTGCTGTAACTGTTCTCATCATTGACAAGCAGCATGGTCAGATAATGATGCCACAGATTACCGGATATCCCGTGACTTGCTCCGAATTCTATAAGTCTGCTCACACACTCAAAAGCGGTATTGCGGACCGTATCGGTATCCGTCCCCTCTTCCTGTGAATGTGAACTGCTTCTGAAGTCATAGGGCGATCCCTCCATGATATATATCATGCGGGATACAAGATCATCCTCGCTTATCTTATTGTAAATAATCAGTTCATAATCTCTCATATTACTTAAGCTCATCCTGTAGTTTTCTGCTCTGCTCCATAATGGCTTCGAATATCCTCTTCATATGTTCCTTATAAAGGGGATTGCCCGTCTTCTCAGATACCACATAAAGCTTATACTGCTCCCTGCCCATATCCTGAGTGGGCATATTCTCTTTGGACTTAAACTCCGATATGTCGCGGCTTACATCCATCCTCTGTTCCAAAAGTCTGACCAGCTTGTCGTCAATTTCGTCCATTTTTGCTCTGTAATCATCCAGTTGCATAAGCCGACTCCTCTCTGAATAATCAGCGCATATCGCACTGAAAACGATTTTTTCTCACAATATAGTTTATATCAGATTCGCCTTGATAGCAAGCAGATTAAGGGCTATAATTTAAGTAAGGAAACGTATCGGAGGTGGCATATGAAAGCCCGCAACATTATCTTTTTATCTGTATTCGGATTGATAATAGCAGCCATGATAGTCATGTCTGCCGTTAAGAGTCATATGCCGATGAATGACGATTTCTATGTGGGCAACAACGGTGGCAACCTCTACGGCGGCGGACTGTTTTGCGAACACGACGGTAAGGTGTATTTCTCCAATCCTTCGGATTCAGGATATCTGTACGTCATGAATTCGGACGAGTCCAATGTTAAGAAAGTTCTGGCAGTGGCAATAGAGAGTATCAATGTTGATGACCATCGTATATACTATGCTCTCTCCGGCAAGTCATCGGGCTCCGGACTCGGATATATCCGTAAGTCAACCGGACTTTTCAGTATCAAGCATAACGGCGGAGATGCCATATCATATACTCAGGATGCCGTAGGTGTATCCACTCTTGTCGGAAGTTATCTTTATTACCAGCACTATGACAAGACCAGGGGTACATACCTTGACAGAATAAGAATAGACAAAAGTAATGCGAGTACCGTTATACCCGCAATGATCAACCCCGCTTCGGCAGATGCGGGCTATATATATTATGCCGGTGTTCCCTCAGGGGACAATAACAGGCCCAACGACTATTCCGACATGTATCTTTACATGCTTGATACACGTACGGGTACATCTACGGTACTCTATGAGCATCAGATGTATCAGCCCATATATGACAACGGTTATATATACTATCTGGATCTTGAGACAAAATACCAGTTGCACAGATATAATCCGGCAACCGGTGAAGATGTGGCTCTGACTACAGAGCGTGTCGATATGTTCAATGTAGGCAACGGCATGATATATTATCAGACCGACTCATCCTCTCCCGATGCGGCACTCAAGCGTATGACCACGAACGGTGCCAATATCGAGACGGTTGCCACGGGTATATACTGCGATATCAATATGACATCGAACTTTGTATATTTCCACTCTTATGAGAACCTTGTCCCGATGTATCATCAGTCAATTAACGGCGGCATCAACGTCATGCTCTTTGAACCTTAGGCATTAGTTTCTCCTCTATCCGCCGCTATATCTTCCGATACGGAAGCATTTAAAGAATCCTCAGCCGTTGCGTTATCCGCATCGGCTTTTTCTTTTTCTGAAATCTCAGGCTTATTCTCTTCCGCCTTATCCGCAGAAGCTTCCTTTGCCTTATCCGCTTCTTTCTTCTCAACAAGCTTAAGGACAATCGCCTCAATGATCAGACTTATAAGGCACAATACACCGGTAACAACCATCACACCGTATGCAAATCCTTTAATCTTTCCGGTAACAGGCTTAAAGTCAACGAGCACAAATACGGCACCGAACATGGAAATGATTGTAAATATGAGCTGAGCGATCCAAGCCTTGCTTTCAAGTATTCTCATCTGAACGGCAGACTGCATGATTATAACCGCAAGCACCAGAGTAACAAGACCGATTATAAACATTATCTCCGATGCAAGTATCTCTGCTCTTAACAGTTCTATACAGCCTAAGATTACAAGCAGAATTCCTATTGCAAAACGGTAGTCGTTAAGTTTCCTGTACGCTCCCGAAACGAAGTAAGAAACCGTAAGAGTAATACCCACAACAATCAAAGCCGCACAAAAGCAATAGCACATATACAGTACATTGATATCGGGCACAAAAAGAAGCAATGCTCCTATACCCGCACAAAGCAGGGATGTGACTATCTGCATCACCATTCCGTCCGGTCTTGAATTGTCCGCAACCTGTTTTTTATCCGTATCGCTCATAATTATTCTCCTGTCTTTCTATAACAATCCGGATCTGTTCATCCGAGCATATCAAGCAGCTGTTTCATTGTCTTTCCCAATATCGGATGTCTCTTCCACGGAGATATATCGCATATCGGTTTTAAGACAAATTCACGGTTCTCCATATCCGGATGTGGTATGACAAGTGTGTCACTTTCATATACCAGATCATCATACAAAAGGATATCCAGATCAAGCGTTCTCGGCCCCCATCTTACGTCTCTGACCCTTCCGGCCTTGCTCTCAAGTTCGTGAAGATACTCAAGCAGTTCTTCCGGCGCCATAAGTGTTCTTATGTGACAGACACCGTTTAAAAAGTCATCCTGTTCTATTCCGCCGTACGGCTTCGTGATTATCCTCTCGGAATCATCCACCATCGTTACATACGGATGTTCCGTAATGGCTGCCACAGCCTCATCTATATATCCTTCGCTGTCTCCCATGTTCGAGCCGTATGAAATATACACATCATGCCATGCTCTGTGAATCTTCACCGACAGCGAATTAAATTCCATCGGTACCGGAGCCTCCGGCTTACGCACCTCTATATCTACAGCTTCTATCAAAGGAAAAGCAAGCAGTATCTCCATGGCAATATTCTCAGCCACGGTCTCAATAAGGTCATATGATTCTTTGAGCATTACCGCTCTTATTAACGAACACACTCTTGCATAATCCGTCGAATCCGACAGTTCGTCCGTCAGTCCCGCATGCCTGGTGTCCGTATAAAGGACGGCGTTAACATAGAAGTTCTGTCCTTTTTCCTTCTCATCCTCATAGACTCCGTGATATGCCTTGACTTTAAGTCCGTCAATCCTGATCTCGTCCATATGCCCTCCTTCCTGCTTCGTATTACGGCTAAGTTCTTATTCTCTTATTGCCTTAAGCATCCTTATAACATCCGCGTTAGGTTTAACATCATGTACTCTTACAAAGCCGACGTGATTAAATACGGCCAAAGCCGTTGTCGCAAGCGTACCTGACAGTCTTTCATCAACTGCGGCGTCAAGCGCCTTACCGATAACTGACTTTCTGCTGCTTCCAAGCAAAAGAGGAAATCCCTCTTTTAATTCCGGAAAACGTCCGTCACAGACTCTTTTAAGTTCTTCAATCCTTCTCATTACGGCAAGATTCTGCTCATAAGTCTTGGCAAATCCCACACCGGGATCAAGAATCACTCTGCTTAAATCCACGCCTGCATCTTTGGCCAAAAGCACGCCCTCTGTTAAGTCACTTATGACATCTTCCATAAAGAGATCTTCGTCCGCTTTCGGATTCCCATCGGAACTTTTTCTGTATCCGTATTCAATCTCCTCTCCGTGCATAGTCATCGGTACATCGGAAGAAATTACATCCGCGGGTCTTCTGTTATGCATAAGGCAAAGCGCAACGCCTTCATAACTTCCCATCAGCTCCGCCACGGCCTTGGACATATATTCATCGCCCTTAAGCCCCCATATATCGTTGACCATGTCGGCCCCTGCTCTTATTGCTTCACCTGCGACTTCAGCCTTATACGTATCCACGCTTAATACCGTATCAAAACGCTTCTTTATGGCCTCGATTACAGGCAGTATTCGTTCCATCTCCTCTGCCGCAGACACGGTTGCAACACCGGGCTTAGTGGATTCTCCGCCTACATCTATGATATCCGCGCCGTCCGACAGCATCTTATCACATGCTCTTAAGACCTGACTGATATCCGCACCTTCCCAGTTGCTTACCACAAATCTTCCGCCGTCCGAAAAAGAATCCGGGGTCACGTTAAGTATCCCCATTACATATGTATCATTATATACATCAAATTCTCTGTTACCGATCTTCATATCACACCGATCCTAAATGAAAGGATTATAATATCTTCCGCCGTTGACATGAGCAAGATATGCTGACAGAAGTATCAGCATCGCACATCCGATCATCGCCGCAATATCCGTTGCGGTGAAAGGTCGGCCCATATACCAGGTTCTCTTTTTTTCTTTACCGAATCCCCTGAGTTCCATCGCATTACTTATGATCTCTATCCTGTCCATACTCGAAAGAATGAGCGGAATCAGTATGCCCGACGCTGACTTAAGCCTGTTGATCAAAGATGCCTTCTTGGTCATCTCAATATCTCTTGCCTGTCCCGCCTGGCTTATCTCATGGTACTGCTTCTGTATATCCGGAATATATCGAAGCGCAAGCGCAACGGAATATGCTATCGAATACTTAATGCCTATCTTATTAAGCGATGCCGCGAATTCGCTGGGATTCGTGGTACACACAAAAAGCAGCACTATGGGAATCGTAGCCAGATACTTAAGAATGTAGTTAAAGTGATAAAACAGCTGCTCCGCCGTAGGCGCAAATCTTCCGCTTAAGCCCCATAAATATGTCTTGGTCCCGTATATCTCCGTCCCGTGAAAAGGAGCAAAAAGATATATGGCAATACTGTTGATCACAAGAAAGACCAGTGTGAAACCGATCATAAAAGATACGTCCTTAAGGTGGATTCTACCTACCGTAAAAAGGATCATGCTGACTATCACAAGCCCTATAAGCATGCGCGTATCATATGTGGACATCGCCGCAAAACTCCACAGCAGAAGACATACAAACTTAGTGGCTCCCGTAAGTCTGTGGATCGGTGAAGGTCTGTCAATATAGTTGAACAGATTAGTCATAGACACCTCCCCTTTCGTCTTCTCTCACATGCTTACGTTCATAATCGATAAAGTGCCTTACAAAGTCCGTTCCGTCATCTATTCCGCACTTAAGCGCAAGCCCGTAAAGCGACGTCTCTTTTAGCGATGCCTCTTTGATGATCTTATCGTTCGTGATTATATTGTAGGATCTGTCATCCGCAATTATGCGGCCGTCCGAAAAAACGATGGCTCTGTCTGCATACTCAAGCATCAGGTGCATGTCGTGCGTAACCATGACGACCGTTATACCCTGTCTGTTAAGATCGGTCAAAAACTCCATTATCTCGGTGTAATGTCTGTAATCCTGACCGGCCGTGGGCTCATCCAGAATAATCATCTTGGGGTCAAGCACCAGAATAGATGCAATGGTCACTCTTTTCTTCTGTCCAAAAGAAAGTGCGGATATCGGCCACTTACGCATCTTCCACAGACCGCAGATCTTAAGTACCTTCTCAACCCTTTTCTCAATCTCTTCTTCGGGCACTTCTCTGGTTCTTAAGCCCAAAGCGACCTCATCATATATCCATACCTTTGAGATCATCTGGTTGGGATTCTGCATCACATAACCAATATGCTCGGCTCTCTCCTTGATGCTGTATTCAGCAAAATCATCGCCTTTATAGAATACCTTTCCCTTATCAGGCGTCTCAAATCCGCACACAACTTTGGAAAAAGTCGACTTGCCCGCTCCGTTGGTACCTACGATGGCAGTCATCTCTCCCTCGTTAATCTTTACCGATATATCGTTAAGCGCAATCTTCTCGCCTTCTCTGTAGGTAAAAGATATTCCCTCTGTTCTTAGAAGTTCGCTCTTGCCATCCGTTACGGAACCGGCCTCTACGGATTTATACCAGTCATTTAATCCGGCTTTATCCGCATCGCCTATTACCATCTTATCAAGTGAAGAAGGATGCATATCCGGGCTTATCTTAACATCCGCATACTTAAGTGCAGTCAGATACAGAGGCTCTCTTACACCGCACTCTTTAAGGAGGCTTCCGGATAACAGTTCATCGGGCGTAACATCTGCACGGATCCTTCCCCTCTCCATAAGAACTATACGGTCAACTGGTCTGTGCAAAACATCTTCAAGCCTGTGCTCGACGATGATTACGGTTGCCCCGGTCTGCTCCTGCATCTTATCTATCAGTTCAATCGCCTGCTTGCCCGTAGCCGGATCCAGATTGGCCAATGGTTCGTCGAATATAAGTATATCGACGTCATCAACCAGAACACCCGCCACGGATACACGCTGCTTCTGTCCTCCCGACAGTTCGCTCGGAGCGTGCGTAAGGTGATCGTCTATATCAACCAAAGCTGCAACCTCTTTTACCTTATCATGCAGCTTGGGATCATCCACACAGTCATTCTCAAGGGCAAATGCAATGTCCTCTGCAACCGTCATACCGACAAACTGCGCATCAGAATCCTGAAGCACGGTGCCTACCGTATGCGATATGTCAAAAAGACTTAAGTCCTTGGTCTCTGTGCCCTTAAGCTTAAGCGAACCTGACATCTCTCCCTTGTATGAAAAGGGAATGAGGCCGTTAATACAATGGACCAGTGTCGACTTGCCGCAGCCGGACGGTCCTGCGATTAAAATGCGTTCTCCCCTGTATAACTTAAGGTTGATCCCATGAAGCGTAGGTTCAGCCTGCGCATTGTATTGGAAACCGAAGTCATTGAATTCAAGTAATAATTCTTTTTCCATTTTCCCCAAATATATCAGCAATTATAAAAAGGCGGGAATACTCTTCCCGCCTTATATATCTTACGAAATTACTCCTCTTCCTTGAGGCTTCCCTTCTTGGGAATTGCAGATGAATATGCTACACATAAAAGTGTACCGATAACTGCAGTTGTGATGATGTTGACACCTGCACTTACAAGGCCCTGGATGAATACCTTGTTGGCCGGCTCTCCGTACATAACAATATCAAGTACGGGTGCGAGTGCTCCCCATCCTACAAGATGACCGATAATCTGTGCAACGTTGAAACGGATAATTCCGCTGATACCGAACTCGCCCTCATCGATCTTAAGCTTGGCTGTAAGGAAGCCGATAACAAGTCCGACAAAACCTGAGGTGATAACCCAGCTCCACCATACTCCCCATCCATATGAGAAGTCGATGAAGAAGTGTCCGATGATACCTGCCAAAAGACCTGCGATGGGTCCGAACACAGCCGCAATATATGCTAACACGCCATATTGAATGGAAATGTTGGTATTGGGTACTCCGCTGGGGATTGCAACAAATCTTCCCAATACGAAGAAGAGTGCAGCACCAATACCTGTAGCAACAATGCTTTTAACTCCGAATTTTTTCATTTCACTGTCTCCTTTCGCTCTAAAGCGTTCCCGACAGGCGAACCCCTGCCTGCCATTTTCTATTATAATTCAAAAAGGCATTCATTACAACGAAAAATGTCTTTAGAGTCTGAAGTTCCTTACCCTTCCGTAGAACGTACCCTGGAGTTTTTCGTTGTCGATAAAGTTGCCTCTGGTAGCCACGGTAACCGTTGTACTTCCCGGCTTTTTAACACCGCGCATCGTCATGCACATATGCTCGGCTTCCATCATGACCATTACTCCCTTGGGATGGAGTTCATCCATGATTGCATCGGCTATCTGTGCCGTTAGTCGCTCCTGAATCTGGGGTCGTCTTGCATAAACTTCCACCGTACGTGCAAGCTTGCTTAAGCCGACAACCTCTCCGTTCGGCACATAAGCCACGTGTGCTTTGCCGAAGAAAGGCAGGAGATGATGTTCGCACATCGAATAGAATGTAATATCTCTTTCCACAACCATCTCACTGTTATCTACGGTGAAACGCTTGCTTAAGATCTCGTGCGCGTCCTCTTCCATTCCTGAGAATATCTCCTCATACATGCGGCTTATTCTGTCGGGAGTCTCTATAAGTCCCTCCCTTGACGGATCCTCTCCGATTGCTTCTAAGATATCCTTAACCGCTTTCTGGATTTTTTCCTTATCAACCTTATTTGCCATAGATTTCTATCATCCTTCCCATGTATGACAGTGAGCCAAACGCAATTATGACACTCATGTCATCCCGCGACGCAAAAAGCTTTGCCATCTCAACCGCTTCTTCCACACTGTCTGCAGAAGTAACATTACCGTTATATTCTCTTACCGTCAAGGCCAGATCGACACTTCGCATCGCTCTGGGATTCTCAGGCGGTGTCACGCAGAATATCATCTTTGCATCTTTGCACATGATATCAGCCACGGTATCAATCTCTTTGTCCTTCAACATGCCCATAATTAAGATCTTTGGTCTGTCGGGTATAAGTATATCAAGTGATTCCTTAAGCCTTAATGCGGCATCCGGATTATGTGCCCCGTCTATAAACGTAAGCGGCTTGCGCGATACTATCTGCAGCCTTCCGGGCCACTTTACATCCGCAAATCCGGCAGCAATAACATCATCGGAAAGCTTTGATGCAAGATTATTATCCGTATCGCAAAGTACCTTTAACGCCTTAAGGGCAACTGCCGCATTATATGCCTGATGGGTACCGAGTAACGGTGTCCTCCACTTCTTTGCGGGCTTTTCATCATCTGTTACAATGCTCACTCCCTTAAGATTGCACACAACATCACTGTAAGTTGCCGTATAAAGCTTTGCCTGCGCTTCCTCGGCCCGCTTTTTTATGACTTCACATACATCGGATTCCTGCGGTCCTGTCACAACAGCCGCTCCGGGCTTTATTATGCCCGCCTTTTCCGTTGCGATCTTAGCAAGCGTGTCGCCGAGATACTGCATGTGATCCATGTCTATATGCGCAAATACGGAAAGCAACGTATTACGCACGATATTCGTAGCGTCAAGTCTTCCGCCCATTCCGCACTCAAGCACGACGATATCACACTTTTTATCTTTGAAATACAAAAAGGCGATTGCCGTCTCTATCTCAAATGTCGTCGGATGAGGAAGCCCTTCTTTTACCATTGCCTCACATACGGGCTTAACCTTATCGATATACCTTGCAAAGTCCGCTTTGCTCATGGACCTGCCGCCGATATCAAAACGCTCAAGATATGTGCATATCGTGGGAGATATGTATCGTCCGACATGAAGTCCCGCTTTATTAAGTACCGAAGATATATATGCACTTATCGAACCCTTGCCGTTGGTTCCGGCAATATGGATGAACTTAAGTTCATCCTGCGGATTATTAAGCCTGCCGCATAGTTCCGTTATACTTTCAAGGCCCGGTACGCTTCCGTACCGGGCACATTCTTCTATGTATTCGTATGCCTGATTATATGTCATGCATATCCCTCTGTATCACCGCGCGGGTGAGGATATTAATCGGCCTCTTTTGCCACTCTGCCCTTCATGTAGAAAAGCACTGCAACTACAAGTACGATACCTGCAGGTATTGATACCCATGTGAGATTAATTTTATTAAACAATCCTGCTATGAGATAACATACAAACGATATTCCGGCAACAGTCAGCGCGTAAGGCAACTGAGTCTCCACATGGTTGATGTGGTTACAATGTGCACCGGCAGAAGACATGATTGTCGTATCCGATATGGGTGAGCAGTGATCGCCGCATACTGCACCTGCAAGACAAGCAGAGATTCCTACGAAGAAGAGGCTGCTCGTCTCGGGGAATATAGCGGATACTATGGGAATCAGTATACCGAATGTACCCCATGATGTTCCTGTTGCGAAAGATACAAGGCATGCAACCACAAATACTATTGCGGGAAGAAGCCACTGCAATCCCTGTGCATTCTCCATTGCCGCACCTACAAATCCCGATGCATCAAGTGCATTTGTCATGCTCTTAAGTGATGTTGCAAGAGTAAGAATCGTGATAGCCGGAACCATTGCAATGAATCCCTTGGGAAGACACTCCATTGCCTCTTCAAAAGACATAACCTTTCTTGCAACCATGTATATGATGATCAGTACAAGAGCAATTATGCTTCCCCATGGAAGTCCGACATAAGCATCCGTCTCAGAGAACGCTTCAATAAATGTGCCCTCGCCTATTGACTGATAACCGTTGTATAAAAGTCCCCATACACAGAGTACTATAAGAACGATGATGGGAAGAATAAGATCGATGAGTTTTCCCTTATTCGGATTCTCGGGACCGTCAACTCTGAGTGTTCTTTCCTCTTCGTCGGAAAGCTTAAGCGCGCCCAAGTCGCCGCCGTTTTCCGCACGCTTTTCAAACTTTCTCATCTTGCCGTAATCGAAATTAAGAACAGACAAAACGATGATGAACACAAGCGTAAAGATTGAATAGAAGTTATAAGGAATCGCTCTTATGAAAAGCTCAATACCCGAATAGCTTTCACTCTCAACACAGCCCGATACCGCAGCCGCCCATGATGAAATGGGAGCTATCATACATACGGGAGCAGCAGTTGCATCGATTAAGTATGCAAGCTTAACTCTGCTTATCTTCTTCGAATCCGTAACGGGAGACATTACCGAGCCAACCGTAAGACAGTTGAAATAATCATCGATGAATATGAGTACACCGAGTAAGAATGTTGCCAAAGCAGCACCTGTCTTGGTCTTGATATGAGTCTCTGCCCACTTACCGAAAGCACGTGATGCTCCGGACTTATTGACAAGAGCAACTATCGTTCCGAGGATTACAAGGAATATGAGAATTCCCGCATTGTCCGCAACCGATGTTGACAGTCCGTCCACGGTCACCATATCAACTGTTCCGTAGAAAGAGCAGCCGCCCGCCATTATCGCTCCAAGGATCACTCCCATGAAAAGTGATGAATAAGCCTCCTTGGTGATAAGCGCAAGCGCTATCGCCACAAGCGGCGGAACCATCGCCCAGAAACTGCCGGCAAAATTGCCTGCGCCTGATGCGTTAACAATAAGGATCACTGCCACTGCTACGACGAACACGATCCCCGCGATGATTGTCGTATTCTTTTTGTTTTTCATTTTTCCCTCCATACCGTTGTGTATGTCACAACGACTCTTTTTCTTTTATGCAAGCGCCTCGTCTATTGACTTTGCAAGCTGGTCGGCGCATGAAGTTCCTCTTCCGTTACAATCATTACCCCTTAAGATATCGGCTGCGCTCTTCGCATCGGTTCCTTCAAGCAGTTTTCCGATTGCTTTAAGATTACCATTGCATCCGCCGACATACTTAATGTTGTATATCTTACCCTCATCATCAAGATCGTAATCAATCTGTGAAGGGCATACTCCCTTGGGATAGTATGTATAATGCTTCATATTTCCTCCAATCCCGGATAACGTTATACACGCAATCCTCTTCCTTTATTGTACGAGTCTTCTCTTATCGAATTTCTCTTCGCAATACCTGCAGCGGTACACACCCTCTTTTTCGTCCGCAAGGAAGAAAATGTGCGGAAGCTCCTGCTCTATGGATGTGATACATCTGGGGTTCTTGCACTTGAATATATGCTTGATCTCTTTAGGAAGAGTAAGTTCTCTCTTCTCAACGATCTCACCGGCCTTGATCACATTGACCGTTATATTCTTGTCTATTACACCCAATACATCGAGATTGAGTTCATCAATGTCACACTCGACTTTGAGTATATCCTTCTTTCCCATCTTATCGGACTTGGCATTCTTAATGATAGCCACAGTGTGGTCCATCTTGTCAAGTTGCAAATGATGGTATATGGACAATGACTGTCCTGCTTTAATATGATCCAGAACAAATCCTTCTTCTATCTTACCTACGTTCAACATATGTTATCTCTCCGTTATATCCTATGCTAAGACTTCAGGTTCCGATTCCCGTTTAATCAACGCTTATTCCGAGTAAGGTCAGTATAAGTGCCATCCTTACATACACACCGTACTGTGCCTGCTTAAAGTAAGCCGCTCTCGGATCTTCGTCTATCTCAACTGATATCTCGTTGACTCTCGGCAGAGGATGAAGTATGAGCATATCGGAACTTGCCTTATCCATCTTGCTCTTTGTTAAGATGTAGAAGTCCTTCAATCTTACGTAATCCTCTTCGTTGAAGAATCTCTCTCTCTGAACTCTTGTCATATAGAGTATGTCAAGTTTGTCAATCACATCCTCAAGACTTATGACTTCCTCGTAGGCTATGCCCTTATTCCTTAACATATCCGTTATATAATCGGGTACTCTGAGTTCCTCGGGCGATATGAAGACAAATCTCACATTGTCATATCTTGTAAGCGCATTTATAAGCGAATGTACCGTTCTGCCGAACTTAAGGTCTCCGCACAATCCTATGGTAAAATTGCTTAAGCTTCCCTTTAAACTCCTGATTGTCAAAAGGTCCGTAAGTGTCTGCGTGGGATGCTGATGTCCGCCGTCGCCCGCATTGATGACGGGTATCAATGACTTTGAAGCCGCCACATATGCCGCACCTTCTTTAGGATGTCTCATGGCACATATATCCGCGTAGCACGATATCACTCTGATGGTGTCCGATACGCTCTCACCCTTGGATGCGGATGAACTGCTTGCCTCCGAAAACCCCAGTACCTCTCCGCCGAGATTGATCATCGCGGCTTCGAAAGAAAGCCTTGTCCTTGTACTCGGTTCGTAAAAACACGTTGCGAGTTTCTTACCTTCACACGCCTTACGATACTTATCGGGGTTTTTCTCGATATCTCCCGCCAGATCAAAAAGCCTATCCAATTCCTCCACCGTAAAATCCAGCGGATTCATCAGATGTCTAATGGGGTTCCCTTGCATATTATACCTCCTGTGCAATGTGCATTCCCTATGCTTCTTTCAGTATATCCACAATCTCACCGAATCCCATCCCGTGAGATGCTTTTATCAACACAGAATCCCCTTTTTGCAAAATCATCGGCAACTTACTCTTAAGAATGTCCTTGTCTTTGAAGTATATCAGCCGAACACCGGAAAAATCGACCCTGTCCGCTTCATTCTCTGACATCGCATCTTTGTCCGTACCGTGCGAACCGTCGATTGCTCCGTCAAACATGGATTTTGAAAGTTCTCCGACGCAAATTATGACATCCGTGTCAGATTCTCCCACAGCCACACCGACTTCTTTATGAAGCGCTCCGGCATTCTCTCCGAGCTCGAACATGTCTCCGAGTATTGCCACCTTCCTTGTATCGGCAAGTGCCAGCAGCTTGATTGCCGACTTCATAGCCGAGGGATTTGCATTATAACAGTCATCTATTATCGTATATTTATTGCCCTGTACTATATGGCCTCTGCCCGCCGTGGCAGCCACCTTGCTTATTCCGGCCTTTATCTGTTCATGGTCAAGTCCCAGATTCTCAGCCACACATGCCGAAGCCAGTGCATTATATAACATATGCTCACCCGGAAGCGCTATGCTTACGGGAATAGTTTCTCCCGTAACACGGCTTACTATGATAGCATCCGTTCCAAGCAGTCCCTTGGTCATATATTCACTGACGCAGTAGTCGCAATCCTTATTCTTTGTTCCGTAGAATACCGGACGAATCCCAAGTGCCTCACTTACCGTGGAGAGCTTATCATCATCACCGTTAAGGAATACATTGCTTCCCTCTTTCATACCGGTGAATATCGCAGTCTTTGCTTTTAACACTCCGTCTCTGTCACCCAAAAATTCCAGATGACAGTTGGCTATATTGGTGATTACGGCCATATCGGGCTTTGCTATCGCCGACATTCTCTCCATCTCACCGAAATGATTGATACCCATCTCAAGTACCAATACTTCATCATCTTCTCTTGCGCTTAATATGGTAAGAGGCATGCCGACTTCGTTGTTAAAGTTACCTATCGTCTTGCATACCTTATACTTCTCCGACAAAACCGTGGCTATAAACTCCTTGGTACTTGTCTTACCCACGCTGCCTGTAATTCCTATCACCTTACAGTCAAGCTGCTTACGGTAATATGCTGCTACATCCTTAAGTGCCTTGAAAGAATCCTTAACAAGGATACACGGACCTGCCGGCTTTTCGGGAAGCTTTTCACATATAACGCCCAAAGCGCCCGCTTCAAATACCTGGCCTATGAAACTGTGACCATCCACACGTTCTCCGACGGTTGCGATAAAAACATTGCCTTCGGTTATCTTGCGCGAATCAAGATACACTCCGGTTGCCTCTGTCTTTGCCGCTATATTCTTCTCATCATAATACAATGTACCGTCGACAGCTTGCGCGATAGCCTTAAGTGTCATGTTTTTCATACTATATAAAAGCCCTCAAGACTATCTGAGGGCATTCTCCACTATCATCATACAAAGATCATCAAATTCAATACCGAGAGCCTTCGCTTCCTGGGGTACAAGCGAAGTCGGTGTCATACCGGGAAGGGTATTGGCTTCAAGACAGAACAAAGCGTTGTCTCCTTCTCGCATAAGAAAATCAAGTCTGGCATAAGACCTTAACTTAAGAGCTTTAAAACCTCTCTCAGCCAAAGCGCTCATCTCGGCAGCTTTATTGGCCGCAAGATCCGCGGGACAGGTCTCCACCGTGGCACCTGCCTGGTATTTACTCTTATAATCATAGAACTCTTCGTTAGGTGCAATCTCTATAATCGGCATAGCCTTGGGCTCGCCTTTCCAATCCGTCACGCATACGGAGAATTCTCTTCCCTTGATATATTCTTCGACGATTACATCATCATCAAGAGCAAGGGCATCTTCAATACCCTTGGCATATTCATCTTTATTATGGCAAAGCGATACTCCGACGCTCGAACCGCCGCCGCAGACCTTAACCACACATGGATAACCCACCGTATTGGTCGTATCCTCACCCTTATGGATTATCTGTCCCTTGGGCACAGGAATACCATTGTAAGCCATAAGTTCCTTGGATAACTGCTTATTCATGCAGATTGCGGAGCTTGCATAATCCGTTCCGGTATATCTGATTCCTTCAAGGTCAAGATAGGCCTGAAGTCTTCCGTTCTCACCGTTCTCGCCGTGCATACCGTTATATACCACATCTGCTTCTCTGCAAATGTCCACCACGCCGTGACCCATAAAGCCCTTATATTCAGGATCTCTTAATGCCTTGACTCTCTCGATGTCGGGTGCATCTTCGCTTATACCGCTTACCTGTGCTGCCCAGTCAACATCCATATCAAATAGTTCAGCCGGAGTCTTGTCGGCATATTCATCAGGCAAACCAAGATAAGAATCAATAAGTATCGCCTTATGTCCCTTACGCTTTAATGCCTCGTATATGCATCTTCCGGTTACAAAGGATACATCTCTTTCCGTACTTATTCCGCCTGCCAAAACTACTATCTTCATTGTTCCGTTCCCGATTACGTAATCTGTATATTCATCGCACAACCCGCGGGTTGTTGCGTGTTTGGTCTATCGGTGGTATGATACCATAAAGACGGAGTTATATCAATGATTATCTGCGTAATATGGCTGTATTTATCATACATATTGCGTATATCAAAGGAGAGAATATGGATAAAGAATCAGTTAAGTTTAAAGCACGCAAAAGATGGGGATTTTTCGGTCTTCCTTTTACATTCACCGTATATAACGTCGGTGACGACCTTTTAACGGTTGATACGGGTTTTTTTAAGCGCGAAGAGAATGACTGTTATATGTATAAGATTCAGGACGCCAAGCTTTCAAGAAGCTTAACTCAGCGTATGTTCGGTCTTGGAACCATCACATGCTATACGGGTGATACCACGGATAAGCAGCTTGTTCTTAAGAATATCAAGGATTCAATGGAGATCAAGGATTTCATCGTCAAGGCCTCTGAGCAGGCAAGACTTCGCCGCCGTACGGTCAACATGCAGAACATCGGCGCCGACATGGACGATCTTGATACAATCATTGACAACGCATAGTTTTGATTTTGAATATGCAAAGAGGTGGTGCGAAGCACCACCTCTTTTTCTATCGAAGCCCATCGAAAAAGCACATTCTTTATTGCAAACGTACGTTCGATATAGTATAATTATTCTAAGCAAAGGTGCTGCTTAAGACGTGGCGGTTAGCCCTCTCCGGAGGGATTGTGACCCTCCGTATATGATAGAAACCCCTTGCGGGAATCATCCGAAAGGAGGGCACTACTATGGTACTGGCTTCTGAAATCGCGGGTGCGATTGCATCCATTATTACGATCTTCACCGCCGGAATCGCGGTAGGAAAGTACTTAGAACACAGTAAAAACGACCGCCGTTAGTTTCGAGGACTCGGTGGTCGTTTCATAAGATCACAATATAAATCGGGCTAACCGTCATCGGTAGCACCTTTGTGATTTCATTATAACACATCATCATTACATGTCAATTACAGCTATAGTACGGCATCACCTCATAAGGGGTATTGCCTGCAATAATCGAACATGTGCGCATAATTATCCATTGCTGCTTGATTACAGTATATCTGCGCTGAGATGGCTGTCAACCCTGCGAAGCACCGCTACGCGGCTATGGGGTTGACCGTCATCTCAACGCAGATAAAATCATAGACAAGCAGTAATGGATAAGTGAGTTGTAATACAACCTATCAATCTACAGAACTGCCATTTTTATCTTTTTGTAGTTCCTCCATATATCCCGCAGTTATTATTCCGGCCGGAAGCGCTACAATTGCAATCCCCAATATTGAAGAAATCATTGTAATCATCCGTCCTGCTGTTGTCACAGGATATATATCTCCATACCCGACTGTTGTAAGTGATACCGTTGCCCAGTAAATTGCATCGAAGAAAGTCTCAAATGAATCACCCTCAACATTGAATATTACGAGCGATGATACAAGTATATATCCTACAGCAAGAGTACATACTGCCAATAATGCACTCTTAGAGTTCTTTATTACATTTACTATAATCTCAAAGCTCTTACTATATCTAAACGCCTTAAATACTCTGAATACTCTAAACACTCTAAAAGTTCTGAATATACGAAGCAGACGCAGAAGTTTAAATCCGCTGTTAAGAACCGTAAGCGTAGGCAAAATTGAAACCAAATCAATTATTGCCCATGGAGTGAATGGATATTTTATAAAGGTAATCGCTCGATTATCTCCAAGTTTATAATCCGCTGTAATTAACCTAAGAATGTAATCAATAATAAATAAAATTGTTGTTATTACATCCGTAACGAAAAAGAATGTAATAGACCGTTTAAACGCCAAAGGTAAAAT
>JAFYBE010000081.1 GCA_017540355.1 Lachnospiraceae bacterium
AGCGGGAAATTACGTACTGATCCTATAGAGAACGGCTTATAAAAGATGTGGTTATAAGCCTCTGTGCTTTGTCTGCTCTATTATTCTTGTACGTGCCTAGAATATAACATAAAACAAGGAGTGTGACAACACACTCCTTGCAACAAACATTCTATGAAAATACTTATAAAGCGCTTATATACGCGTTTTTCAGCGATCAGTACTCATTTCCTGTCTTTAGCAATCGCAGATTATCATAAGCATGCGACTTGGTACTGTATTCTACAAACTCCTCATTACGTGTAAAGCGCCTTCTCTGTCCGATGAACCCTGTGTAATACATGGTACGAACACGCTCATCGCCCTCTTTGAACGTAAATACATCTTCACCGGTCTTACCGTCAAGCAAGGCAATGAAACCATCCTGCATATCTTCATATGATACGGGCGCTTCTGACACCTTAAATGCATGCTTCTCATCCCTGCCTTTTATAAGAAGCAACGGTGACTGAATCATCCCTCCGCCCGAGTATCCGGCCGCACCATGATCGGCCATTATAACTATAACCGAATCATCATAAGCTCCGATTTCCTTAAGTCTATTTAAAAATCTGTTAACTATGGCCATATTGGCTTTGGCCGATTCTTCAAGCGGCACACCGTCGCCATCCTCGCCAAGATCATCCACTTCGTTAAGGTGTTCGTCCAGTTCTCTTGTATGATGTACGCCTTTGATATGGTAGAAGCGGAATTTTTTGCCCGTATCGGATGCTTCGATACCGGGGATCGTGTCGATAAAATGAATGTTACTGTTACTCCATGAGAAGACATCCGGATCCGCACCCTCTGTCCATTCATGACCGTCCATAACGCCGACTTCTCGGACATCATCCAGCTTATCAATATCGAACTCGAAAGGAGCCTTAAGATAATGAGGGGCGTACTTGAAGGCAACAAGCCTATAAAACATACACATAAGTGCGGGCGTGTCATCAGATACATAATCTACCTTATGCCAGTTGCCCATCCATTCTCTCACATTCGACAGCGGGAGCGTGACGGTAGTGTATATGTCCATATCATAATTATCATTATGGAGTCTGTTAAGAAAAGGCGACTCGGCATATGCTCTGTCAATATACGGGCCGTAGTCCTCCTGATTGAGATACTTCTCTCCCGTAAGAATCTGTGGGATTGAAAAATCTGTCAAAGTGAAGACCGTGAGAGTATTCCTGTAAAATGTAAAGTCCTCGAGGATGTTCTTGTACTCATCGGCACGGTCAGTCTGCAGAAGATCATCAAAAAGTCTTGAATCGTAAGTATCCAGAACAAGAACAATGAAATTGGTATCGCTCGATAATACAGTCTCATCCTGCTCTGTGGCAACGTATTCATCTTTGTGAATGAAGCCGTGACGGGAAATGCTTACAACCGTCAGGGTGGTGAGTTGGACCAGCATGATGCAGATCATCACTGTCTTAAAGACTTTGATGAATCCGTCTGTGTGAAGTTTATAAAGCATAACGGCGAATATGGCCAGCATACCCACCCAACCGCATACATTGGATATGCCTTCAGCGGTGTACATGGACCAGTCTATCGTCTCGCCGCCGAGCTTATCATAGCTTGCCTGAAGAAAGTTGCCTTGTATATAAAGGCTTACACACGCTATGGATACTGCGATTGAAGCAATCTTGCCGGCCTTACGGTTGATTGCGGTGATCATTGTCAGAATCGCTGCCGTGATCAGCGCTATTACCGCTGTTATTAGAGCAAGCGGCGGCAGGATATCATAGATATCAAACCATACGTCATTGATATTGGTAAAGAACAGCTCCAACGGAGCGAATACACCGAACGTCACCGCTGCAAAGACAGCGGTGATGATTGGGTATGCTATTGAGTTGGTTTGTTGGGTTGGTTGCATTTGTTGCATTATTGGATTATCTCGGCTTCATTGTATTCTGTAAGACACATATCTACTACCTCCGTATGGTGACATGCTAGAGTAAGCCGTTAGCTTTGAGGGTATCATTTACAAAGTCAACTGTCTGCCTGGTTTTGACAGCAATGTCTTCTACCGCCATTCCGTCTTCGTAGCGAGCAATGATTTTGCCTTCTATCTTTCCTTCCTTGCGGCCTTCTTTGATGCCTTCTTTGATGCCTTCTTCGCGGCCTTCTTCGCGGCCTTCTTCCTTGAACATCTGCATTGTCTCGGCTTCATTGTATTCTGTAAGACACATATCTACTACCTCCGCACGGTGACCTGTTAGAAATCCCTTAATTTCGTAGTTATTTGGCATATCTTCTATAGCCTTATCCACCGCCTTATCCGGTTCCATGGATTCACTGTTCTTTCGTATCTCTTCTATAAACCACGAATACTCTGCAAGCGGTTTACATTCCTCTAAATAGTGGCTTTTATACTGTGGTCGTATATTGACCATATGTACAGTAACTTCTACATCCGATTCATTGATGTCACATCCTTCCGGAAATGAATCACTTAATCGTAATACTCTGTCTGACTTATCGTCTTTTCCATTATAGAACACTATAAGCTTAGGCAACGGCAGAGTCATCAACTTCTCACCATATATGTTCTGGCTTGTTTTCTTGATGTATTTATCATAAAGACGAGCCAGATACATAAGTTGTCTGACCGGCATATTGGGATTATAACTGCTCTGATGCTCATACAGGCTTAAGTCACTGTGCATTATAAAAGACAGATCGTTATGCATACCCATATATATAACTTCTTCTATGGTATTGATCTCTATCTCATCAGGATTGCTGTAATCCGTTCCGTTAGCGGCGTTATACAACTGCAGCGTCCAGTGCTTATTTTCCTCTCTGCCAAATATAAACGAAAATAGCCTTGCCTTATTGTCTCTGTGAACACTTTCAGACATAAATAGTCTCTCCTTTCATTGTACATCAATTAGCTGTTAAAAAATAGTGTGGAATTTAAGCACGAAACATAGAATCGGCATTTAGATCTGCCATGATCAACTTCCCCTTAGTGCTTGTTCAGACTATAACATAAAACAAGGAGTGTGGCAACACACTCCTTACCTACTTATGCTATTCACTAATGCACCAAATCCGTTATATTTCGAATATAATCCGGCTTAAATAAATAGGTTTTTACATCACTTACATTTTTATCAATCTGTCCCATGACGCCAATTAAATCGTAATACTATCTTTGTATTTTTCAAACAGATTGCGGGAATACTCCTTCTTCATATCCGAGTCTCTTACAATCCTCCAAAGAGCTGCGGCTGCTTTCAGTCTTTCATCAAATATCTTCGTTGCATCATCCGCACAAAAATCTTTTACAAACTTATTCCATTGAAGTGCAGATTTATCATATTTAACATATGTTCTTTTTCCATAGTAGATATCCAGGAGATCCCCCAGTGTAAAAGACTCATCACCATTTTCCTTTACAGCCTTAGCAGACGCAACCATGTCTACATTGAACTTGAACGGTCTTACTCCTGTCTGCTCCGCAAAGAATTCCCGAAATCTGTTGCCAAAAGTAAATCCGCACTCTATAAGCCCTGTACTAAGAGTCAGTTCCTTTATCGTGGTCTTAGAGCGATTACCTTTCCTCTTTTCGGGCAGAATCATATCGCCAAAGAAATAAGCCTTGATAACATTGTTCAACTCTATCTTGCTTCCATTGGCTTTAAGTCCAAGCTCTTTACATATTTTGGTCAGTTCTTCGCGATACCAATAATATTTGCAAAATTCGTCGTAGTCTTTTATTTCGCTAAACTCTGGGCGTTCCATCCTGGCTATCTCTTTTCTTTGTGAGCAGTAATAATTGTATAACTGCTGGCGTTCACAGTAATAATGCATCCTTCGATACAAATATACCAATTCTTTCCGAAATAATGCACCATTACATTTTAATTCTGTTCATACGATATGACCAGATTGAAACCGGCACTCATGCTCGTAGATGCCAATTCAATAGATTGTCCGCAGTCGAGTTCAAGCTTTTCTATAGGCTCGGCATCCAGATTAATCGTACCATCATCATTCGGTTCAACCATATG
>JAFYBE010000082.1 GCA_017540355.1 Lachnospiraceae bacterium
CTCATTGCTTCGTGCTTCATAGGCTTTCATCGCTGAATCAACGATTTCGCCGAGACGGTCGATTTCTTTTTGTTCTTCTGCCGTGTATGCCTTGAAGAAGCCTTTATCGTGCTCTTTCTGATATGCAGGATCCCGTATTATCTTACACTTTTCCCGGGTAATTACGGCAAAGACAGTTTTGAATCGGTGGATATGATATTGGGCAACATCCCATGGACCAATCATCATCCGATCTTTTTTACGGCACTTATAGGAGCGGTCGTTAAGCTTACTGAAGGACTCGGTGATATCGGACTGTCGCTCGGGATATTTACTGCAGTGCATATGATCCTTGAGTGTATGACCTTAAGTTACATCTCATGTAAGATATTCGGATATGAGAAGATAAGAGGATCCAAGGGATATATTGGTAAAGCTTCGGTCGTCTTTTTTGCGATACACCCGATCGCTGCGATGTACTCCATGTATATATCTAAGGATGTTTTGTTCTCCTGTGCCGTGGCTCTGCTTGTGATCACACTTCTTGATATGGGTAAGGAAGTTGATCTAAGCGGTGATCTTAAGATCTCTTACAGCTTAAAGCTGGGAGTTCTCATGCTTCTTACGATGCTGCTTCGCAATAACGGAGCGTTGATAGTGGTCGGCACCGGCATAGTGATGTGCCTGTGTTATAAAAAGCAGATCTTAAAGGTTTTACTGCCGCTTGTCATTGCGATTGTTGCTTTCTTTGCTTTTAAGAATATTGCTTACAGGGCGCTTGATATTAAGCCTGAATCCTTTGCGGAATCAGCTTCCGTTCCTTTACAGCAGGTTGGATATGTGATAAAGGAACATACGGATGAAGAGATAGAGGCTGTACTGACCGATGAAAAATATGGTATCCTATGTAAGGTTATGCCTCCTGTAAAAGTAAGAGAGGTATATGAACTTGGGTATACCGATTCGTATAAGTTTGACAAAGATTTCGATGATGAATTCTTTAATGCGCATAAATCGGAATTCATGCGCATATGGGCTAAGCTTTTGCCGAAGTTTTTCCCGGAATATGTCACGTCATATCTGGCTCAGACGGCAGGCTATTGGCACTACGGTGAGACCAATACCGTAGCTACGCAGGGAGTTTGGGAAGACAACCGGATCGGAGTTGAGCGTACAGATATAATATATAACATGACAGGACTGTCGCTGTACTCTGTTATTGAGAAGCTTATGCTCGGCATGAGGAAGGCACCTCTTTTGTGCATACTAAGCAGCATGGCCATGCAGTTTTATGCGATACTGCTTATGTTCGCGGCAATGTTAAGAAGGCGTTATAAGGGCCTGGTCTCTGATGAGGGCCTTAAGCGGACGATCACAGCCTATATGCCGCTTGTTTTATTGTGGATAAGCATAATGATCGCAACACCTGCGTTCTGCCTGTTTAGGTATACGTATCCGTTCTTTATACTTTGGCCGGTTACGATATACATTTTGATAAATTCAGATAAAGGGATGGAGAACAACCGATGAAGAAAACGATCATAGTCATGCCCGTAGCCAATGAATCGGCTACGATGAGCAGCGTCATAGAGAAGATACTTGCACTCCCGTATGATAACCTTCACCTGTATCCGGTGGTTGATGACTACAGTAAGGATAATACCGCAGAGATAATAAGAAGTTATGAGCACACGGGAAGGGTTAAGTGCATCTACTATAAAGAGAGCAGAGGTGTAATTAGTTGCTATCTTGAGGGGTTCAGACAGGCGCTTGCAGACGGAGCCGAGAGGATAATCGAGATGGATGGCGGCGGAAGCCATAAGCCTGAAGAACTCGGACAGTTTATTGAAAAACTCGATGAAGGATATGATTGTGTCTGGGGTTCGAGATTCATATCCGGAGGCAGCATAAGCGAACAGCCGCTTTATCGAAGGATACTAAGCGGTGGCGGCACCATGCTTTCCAATATCGTTTTGGGAACAAAGCTTAAGGATATGACGAGCGGATTTGAGGCTTTTCAGGCAGATATTTTGAGAAATCTTAATCTGGGTGCATTTCTTTCGACCGGGCATATGTATCAGACTGAGATGAGGTTCTATTGCAGGAACCTTAATACGATCGAGGTTCCGATCCATTATACGGGCGGAAGTTCAAGCCTTAAGTTTAAGTCGGTGACTGAGGCTCTGCGCATATTATTTGAACTTAAGAAAAACGAAGCGAGGATCAGGAATGAAGACTAAGTATCTTATACTCGGAGCAGGCCCGGCAGGACTTACTTTTGCCAATGCCCTTTTAAGACGGGGTGAGAAGGATTTTTATGTTATAGAGAAAGAGGATGAAGTCGGAGGACTCTGCCGTTCTGCCAAGGTTGACGGTTCGCCCCTTGATATAGGAGGCGGTCATTTTCTGGATGTAAGAAGACCGCAGGTCTGTGAATTTTTATTCGATTATATGCCGCAGAAGGAATGGGACAGATACGCAAGAGACAGCAGGATCAGGCTTTCGATGTACCCCAATGCCGATTCGACTAAGAAAAAAGAGTATGAGCTGCATCATCCTTTTGAGGCTAATATATGGGAGCTGCCTTCTGCGATCCAGAAGAGATTCTTAGAGTCCATAGCGGACGCAGGATGTAATACCGGCTTGCCCAAGCCCGAAAGATTTACGGATTGGATCAAGTGGAAGCTTGGAAATGAGATCGCCAGAGAATATATGCTTCCCTATAACAGGAAGATGTACGGCGATAATCTTAATGAACTTGGCACATACTGGCTTGAGAAGCTTCCTGATGTAAGTTATGAACAGACTCTAGAAAGCTGCAAGCAGAAAAAGCCTTTCGGTTCACAGCCCGGACATACCGAATTTTACTATCCCAAGAAATACGGATACGGCGAAGTATGGAAGAGGATGGGTGATGAGCTTAAGGACAGACTGTTGTTAGGCAGTGCTGTCAAGGAACTTGACTGCATGAGTTGTGAGGCAGTCCTAGCAGACGGAACTCATATATATGCCGATGATATCATAGTCACTGTTCCGTGGGAGACCATGGAACTTAAGTGGGCACCTTCAACTATTAAGAACAGTGTTAGACTGCTTAAGTCTACGTCCATTGACATCACATACTATAAGGAGACGATGGATACGGATGCACAGTGGATATATTATCCTGATGAGGAGTTAAGTTATCACAGGATCCTTGTAAGGAGCAATTTTGTTCCGGGTGGTAAGGGATATTGGACAGAGACGCGTTCGGAGAGATATATAGGCGGAGAAGATGATGTCAACTTCCATATGGAATATGCCTA
>JAFYBE010000011.1 GCA_017540355.1 Lachnospiraceae bacterium
AACAAGCTTTACATTTACAAGATGCAGATCCTTAAGCTTCTGCATGATGATGGCCATCTCATTGCCGAACACAAGCATAAACTTGGGTTTATGCTTCTTTATATATTTAAAAATCGGCAGGAAAGAGTACCTTAATCTGCTCACGCCAAGTGAATGAACATTGATATCTTCAGAAAGGTTCCGGGTATTGATATCATTATCCAGATTAAGCGTAACTATATGAACTTCATGACCTCTTGCCGCCCATTCGTTCGCCAAGGTGACGCATACTCTCTCTGCTCCGCCAAGGCCCATATGAGCGATGAACACATGAATCGTCATCCCTCTCCTCCTGCTTTGGTATACAACTTACCGTAGTATTCAACCTGCATACCGACATCATATAAAGTCTCATCAAGAGGTTTACCGCTTAATGTCTTAACAACCTTCCTTAAATCCGCATCCGATCCGTTCTCTGCCAGGCGTTTAATCTTATTCGCCCATACGGATGCACTTTCATCAAGTGACATCATCGTCACATTGTCCGTGAATACAACCTGATCTGATATCGCATCGGATATAATACAACTAAGCCCCGATGCCTGAGCTTCCGCAACGGTTCCCGGCATTCCCTCATAATGTGACGGAAAAAACAACAGATCAAATGCCTGATAATAAGGTGCCACCGGGCTCTGATTGCCTGTAAATATTACCTTACCAGCAAGGCCAAGCGCAGAAACCTTAGCTTCAATCTCAGATCTTAATGTTCCGTCTCCCACAAGCATCAGCCTGTATCTGTCGGAATCCTGCGAAAGAAGCTTAAACACCTCTATGATAAACGCATGATTCTTGGCATATCTGAAACTTCCGACATGGCCTATAAGAATCTTATCATCTCCTATACCGTATTCGCCCCTTATTTTCTTCCTCGCATCCTCATCATATGAAAACTCTTTCGTATCTATGGCGTTGGGCATAAAAACGTAATCCCTGCCGCTGCCGAACACAGAATCTCCGGCCATATCGGAACATGCCAACATAACATCACAATGTTTATACAGGTTTTTACGCAAAAACCTCGTAGCCATACCCTTAGGTCCCGGATCCGTTCCGGCACTTCTTGCATGAGCTATCAAAAGAGGTACTCCGTATTTCCTGGCGATCGGCAGGTATATTGAGGCAGTACTTGTAATATGACCGTGCACCGCAGAGTATTCACTTTTCCCATCCTTCATATGAGATTTAAAGAATTCCGCGCAGGCCTGTCTGTATGAAAGAATATTAACAATACGAAAATCAGTCAGTTAATAAACACTGCCTCCCAGACTCTCAATCTCCTTTTTGTAGTAGTCGCCGGTCCCTTCCGTAACAAGAAAGTCAAAACAAATCTTATCCCTGTCCATATGACGGTAAAGATCCATAACGCGACTCTCGGCTCCGCCCAGATCAACGGTTCCGAGCACCTGCAATACCTTAATCATAATGCTTTTCTTCTTTGGCTTCGTCCTCAATCATGTCATCATCGTCTTCCGTATCATCATCACCGGAAGTTCTGATAAATGCCCGAAGCCTGGTAAATATATATTTGCTTAAAGCAGTCAGGTATTCAAGCGCATTGCCGAATACTCCTCTTACTTCTCCGCCTTCTCTTAAGTATTCACTGAAATCAATGAAATGCTCCGCATGTTCGGAAAGCTTCTTCTTAAGCGCCTCAATATCGTCATCTTCCATCGTATTGCAATGAAGCACAAGCGTTGTATAGCCTTCCTTATCGGATATACAGTCCGAAGACTTAACGGATATCGGATAAAACTTGATTCCTTCTGCTCTTCCCGAATTCTTCACAACACGCTTATAGGGGTTACGACCAAACCCGTCCGTCAAA
>JAFYBE010000083.1 GCA_017540355.1 Lachnospiraceae bacterium
AAACCGTATACGTTAATTCTTGCATAGGATGCAAGAGAGTTAATAAGACCGATGTTGGGTCCTTCAGGTGTCTCGATAGGACACATTCTTCCGTAGTGAGAATAGTGTACGTCTCGAACCTCGAATCCCGCTCTGTCTCTTGACAGACCGCCGGGTCCCAATGCTGAAAGACGTCTCTTATGAGTAAGCTCACCGAGAGGGTTGTTCTGGTCCATGAACTGTGAAAGCTGTGATGAACCGAAGAACTCCTTAACAGCAGCCTGAACGGGCTTAATGTTGATAAGAGCCTGAGGAGAAATATCCTCTGTATCATGAGTGGTCATACGCTCACGGACAACTCTCTCAAGACGTGAAAGTCCGATTCTGTACTGATTCTGAAGCAGCTCACCTGCGGCACGGATACGTCTGTTACCAAGATGATCGATATCGTCATCATGGCCGATGCCGTACTCAAGGTGAATGTTGTAGTTAATAGACGCAAGGATATCTTCCTTGGTCACGTGCTTCGGAATGAGCTCATGAACATTCTTCTGTATAGCTTCGGCCAAAGCCACGGGGTCCTTGCCGAACTCTTCTATTATCTTCTCTAAAACAGGGTAGTAAACAAGTTCAGTAACACCGAGCTCTTCGGGGTTACAATCTACGAACTGTGTTATGTCAACCATCATGTTGGAGAGAACCTTAACATTCTTCTCCTCAGTCTGGATGTATACATAAGGAACTGCAGCGTTCTGAATCATATCTGCAAGTTCTGCGGTAACTGTTGTACCTGCGGAAGCGATAACCTCGCCCGTATTAACATCGATCGCATCCTCTGCAAGGACATGATTCCTGATACGGTTACGAAGCATGAGCTTCTTATTGAACTTATAACGTCCCACCTTGGCAAGATCGTATCTTCTGGGATCGAAGAACATTGCCGTGATAAGGCTCTCGGCACTCTCTACGCTTAAAGGCTCACCGGGACGAATCTTCTTATATAATTCAAGAAGACCTTCCTGATAGTTGGTAGCCACATCTTTGGTAAATGATGCCTCGATCTTGGGCTCGTCACCGAAGAGTTCTCTGATCTCCTCATTGGTGCCCACACCAAGAGCACGTATAAGTACCGTAACGGGAACCTTACGTGTTCTGTCTACTCTTACGTAGAAAATATCATTGGCATCGGTCTCATACTCAAGCCATGCACCTCTGTTAGGTATAACCTGGCATGCGAAGAGCTCCTTACCGATCTTGTCATGTGATATAGAATAGTATATTCCGGGAGATCTAACGAGCTGGCTGACGATAACTCTCTCAGCACCGTTGATCACGAAAGTACCTGTCTCTGTCATGAGAGGAAGGTCGCCCATGAATATCTCATGTTCGCTTATCTCTTCTTTCTCCTTATTGTAGAGACGTACTCTTACTTTAAGAGGAGCAGCGTAAGTTGCATCACGTTCCTTACACTTCTCAATAGAATACTTGACGTCGTCCCTGCATAACTCATAGCTTACAAACTCAAGACTTAAGTGTCCGCTATAGTCTGCAATAGGAGATATGTCATCGAATACCTCCTTAAGACCTTTTTCAAGGAACCAGTTGTACGAATCCTTCTGGACCTCGATCAGATTGGGCATCTCCAGGACTTCTTTCTGCCTGGAGTAACTCATACGTACCTTTTTGCCACCATAGGTAGGTCGTATTCTGTTCTTTTCCATTGACATTTCACCCCGTTTGAATTGATTATTTTAGTGTACTTGCGCATATCGCACCACAATAGTGCACTGTCCATTGTACGTCAAGGCTATTTGCGATGTCAAGAACTTTTTTTACGATTTTTCAGATAAATCTGACAACAAAAAGAGACCACGCAAGCGTGGTCTCTTGATAGTCAGTTGAATTACTTAAGTGTAACCTTAGCGCCAACTTCCTCAAGCTTAGCCTTGATGTCCTCAGCCTCAGCCTTAGCTGCGCCTTCCTTGATAACCTTGGGAGCTGAATCAACGAGATCCTTAGCTTCCTTAAGTCCGAGACCTGTAGCCTCACGAACGACCTTGATAACCTTAACCTTCTCTGCTCCAACGTCTGTAAGCTCTACATCGAACTCATCCTTGTCATCAGCTGCGCCTGCTGCTGCGCCTGCACCTGCTGCTGCAACTACAACGCCTGCTGCTGCAGATACGCCGAATTCCTCTTCACAAGCCTTAACGAGATCGTTAAGCTCAAGTACTGTAAGTTCCTTAATAGCATCAATTATATCCTGTGTTGATAACTTTGCCATGATAATGACTCCTTTCAAAAAATCTGTTTATTATTCAGTGCGTCGTTCGCTTGGCGAACGACAAGGATGTTAGTACTTCTCGGCGAAACAGCCCTTGCTGTGAGCCGCAAGAAGTTCTTCATCCTATTATTCTGCTGCGGGTGCCTCAGCTTCAGCTGCGGGCTCCTCAGCGGGTGCCTCAGCCTCTGCAGGTGCTGCTTCTGCTGCAGGCTCTTCTGCCTTAGGCTCCTCTACGGGTGCTGCTTCTGCTGCAGGCTCTTCTGCCTTAGCTTCAGCTGCGGGTGCCGCCTCTCCTGCTCCGCCTTTCTCAGCAAGCTGGTTCATGACGCGAGCAAAGTTGGTGATAGGTGACTGGATACTTCCAAGCAATTTTGAAAGAAGTTCCTCTCTTGAAGGTATAGATGCGATGGACTTCATTCCGTTAGCATCATATAATGTTCCTTCTACCACACCGGCCTTAATCTCAAGCTGTTCTGCTGTCTTAGCGAACTTTGCAAGCACTCTTGCGGGAGCTGTTGCGTCTGTAGTAGAAATTGCTACAGCACTGGGTCCCTCAAGGTAGGGTGCAAGTGACTCAAAGTCAGTACCCTTGAACGCAAAGTTCATCATTGTGTTCTTGTAAACCTTGTAGTTGACACCGGCTTCACGAAGTTCCTTACGCAACTTTGTGTCCTGCTCAACTGTAAGTCCACGATAGTCAACAAGTACAACTGACTGTGCGTCCTTGATGGCAGCGCTGATCTCTTCTACAACAGGCTTCTTAATCTCAACCTTTGCCATTTTTCTCTCCTCCTGTATTATTTTACGCCGAAGGAAGCATAACTATGTAAAAAAATCTCCCGTCCAAAGACAGGAGAATGATATCATAGTAACACCGACTCATATCGGTTATATACGTTCCATTCCTCGGCAGGCGATTGTTCGTTAGAGCAGTCTGTATAAGACTTGCTACCTGCTGTCTTCGGCATGGTCACTCATGCGACCGAGAGTTATCTTATCATGACAATATATACATGTCAACAGTTTTTCGCCATTTTCGGCATGTATTTGCAAAAGTGTCACTTCTTTGTTATATATCCGTCCGAATCTATCGATACCTTGGGCGATATCGACCTCATGTAGCTTATCACGCTCTCCCCGTCTTCTCCCGACAGAACACTTGTAACGCTTCCTGACTGAAGTGCGGGTATAAAACGTATCGTATTAAGCTGCCCCTGTGTATCAAGAGTGACCTCAAGCAGTCCCGTGTCTCTTGTCTTACCGTTAAACCAGTAATTGCCGAGGCTGTATATTACGGGTGTGTCACCGATATAATCTATCTTCTGCAAAATGTGCGGATGATCTCCGATTATTAGATCCGCTCCGGCCTTCGCAAGCTTCGGAGCCAGTTCATCCTGTGCCCAGTCCGTCTGTTCCATGAGTTCCGTGCCCCAGTGAACATATACTACACAGTAGTCACTGTTGGCTTTGGCATCCGATATCACATCAAATACCTTGCTGCTGTTCCAGCATCTGAACACTCCGGCAGAGCTCTCAGTTGCACCCTTGGTATCCGGGTAATCCAGCTTCTCTATCTGCGTGGCGGATACTATGGCAATCTTGACATCGTTCACTATAAAGTATGCAGGCTTAATTGCTTCTTCTATGTTACGACCTGCGCCAACATAAGGCATGTCGACCGACTCAAGCGTATCAAGCGTGTCCAAAAGAGATATCTCACCATAATCATACGTGTGGTTATTGGCAAGCGATACGATATCAACTCCCATATCCCCGAGATATCTTACCGTATCGGGATTGGCACGAAGGGTATACTGCTTCTCTTCAGTCGGCGTTCCGCGCGTGCTGTAAGTAAACTCATTATTGACCATGAACACGTCCGCTTCTCTCATGGTCGTAAGTGCGGCTTCATTAAATGCCGCTTCTATCTCTCCGCCTCTTAATCTTAATGAAGATATATTGTCATAACCTTCTGCAAATGATACATCTCCCGCAAAGAGTAAGCTTATCTCATCATCATAGGTAGAATCCTTCGGATATATATGCTGCTGCCTGCACAGTTCCTCATCCGCAATGATCGCCCCATACCGCGACCCGTCAGATGAGGCGACAGTATCAGAGTCCGCTTTTTTTCCGGAAGGCTTAGCCTTACCCATATCGTCCTTATCTATATTGAATATCTGGGCAGTGACTGTAAGTTCTCCCTTCTTGTCGGTCTTTGAAAACTTATTCTTAGCCGCCATAACCAAAAGCAAAACAAAACCAACGGCCAGAGTCGCAACAAGGGCAATAACAAAGGGCTTTAAAGCCTTACCCCTTAAGTCATTACCGCTCTGTCTCTTCTTATTATATTGGCCTACATGTTGTGCCTTCTTCCTATTAGTATGCATATATGTAGTATAGCCCAATTATATTTGTTATACAACCTTCAAAGTACTCCCCGCATAAGGCAAACAAAAAAGAGCTGATCGAAATCAGCTCTTTTAAATGCTTTATATTCTTATTAATACTTAGCTGTAGATATCTTCACACCGGGGCCCATTGTGCAAGCAAGTGTGATGCTCTTAAGGTACTGACCCTTGAGTGCCGAAGGCTTAGCCTTAAGAATCGCTGACATAAGTGCCTCGTAATTCTGTGAAAGCTGCTCCTCAGTGAAAGAAGCCTTACCTACGGGTACGTGAATGATATTAGCTTTATCAAGACGGTACTCAATCTTACCGGCCTTAATATCCTCTACGGCCTTGGTTACATCCATTGTAACCGTTCCTGCCTTAGGATTGGGCATAAGGCCCTTAGGTCCGAGTACCTTACCGAGACGACCAACAACGCCCATCATATCGGGAGTAGCTACTACTACGTCGAAATCAAACCAGCCGTCATTCTGAATCTTGGGGATGAGCTCCTCACCACCAACGAAATCAGCACCTGCTGCCTGAGCTTCATCAAGCTTTGTACCCTTAGCGAATACCAAAACTCTGACAGTCTTACCTGTACCGTTAGGAAGCACAACTGCTCCTCTGATCTGCTGATCTGCATGACGTCCGTCACAGCCCGTGCGGATGTGCAGCTCTACTGTCTCATCGAACTTGGCTGTTGCCGTCTTTTTTACAATACTTATAGCCTCTGCGGGCTCATACTGAACACTGCGATCCACTAACTTAGCAGCATCGCTATACTTCTTACCATGCTTCATTATCGCTTACCTCCGCATTATTCCTCAACCGTTATTCCCATACTTCTGGCAGTACCAGCTATCATGCTCATAGCTGCCTCGATAGATGCTGCGTTCAAGTCAGGCATCTTGATCTCTGCTATCTCACGGATCTTGTCCTTAGAGATAGAAGCAACCTTTGTCTTGTTCGGTACGCCCGAACCTGACTTGATGTTGCAAGCCTTCTTAAGTAATACGGCTGCAGGCGGAGTCTTAGTGATGAAGCTGAAGCTTCTGTCCGCATATACTGTGATGACAACGGGGATGATCATATCGCCCTTGTCTGCTGTTACCGCGTTGAACTGCTTGGTGAATTCCACGATGTTAACACCGTGCTGACCAAGAGCGGGTCCAACCGGAGGTGCCGGTGTTGCCTTGCCGGCGGGAATCTGCAACTTAATGTAACCTTCTACTTTTTTTGCCATGATTGGCTCCTCCTATAATAATGTATTTGTGGTACGGGTTATAGGTGCCCTTCCACATAGTCTATTGATTAAAGAAGCTTTCTTACTTCTTCAAATCCGATCTCAACAGGTGTCTCACGACCAAAGAGTTCAACGTTGATAGTAGCTGTCTGCTTACCGTAATCGATACGCTGTACAGCACCAACCGTATCCTTCCAGGGACCTGCAACAACAACGATTGTATCGCCTTCCTCGAAGTCGATTGTGACATTCTCTGTCTTAATACCGAGCGGCTTCATCTCCGCATCGGACAACGGTACAGGCTTGCTTCCGGGTCCTACGAATCCCGTTACGCCTCTGGTGTTCCTGACCACATACCATGTCTCATCATTCATGATCATGTTGATAAGCACATAGCCGGGGAACATCTTCTTCTGAACCGTCTTACGTGCACCGTTCTTGACTTCCACTACATCCTGCATAGGTACGCGTACCTCGAGAATCTGCTCCTCAAGTCCGCGATTGGCAATGGTCTTGTCTAAGTCGGCTTTTACTTTATTCTCATAACCCGAATAGGTATGAGCAACATACCAATTAGCTTCTGACATTTTAACTCCTTACATAGAAAGTAGATTAACACCATACTGCAGAGCAGTATCAAGTAACGAAATAACCACACCTACCACTATTGTAACGATTACTACAGCAACCGTCTGCTTGGTAAGCTGATCCTGGTTAGGCCATATGATCTTGCTCCACTCAGCCTTGACACCGTCAAAAAAGCTAATCTTGTTCTCTTTAGCGGAATCTGCCATTACTTTGTCTCCTTATGTAAGGTATGTGCCTTACAGAATCTGCAATACTTCTTAGTCTCCATTCTGTCAGGATGAGTCTTCTTATCCTTCGTAGTATTGTAATTGCGCTGCTTGCACTCTGTACATGCTAATGTAATCTTGGTACGCATATTTTCACTATCCTTTCGTAATAACTGTACAATTAACTGCACAAAAAAAAGACGTTACGCCTCGTTAGACCACTATACCATAGTGTAACTGAGGCGTCAACATCTTTTTTAACAATATGAATTGAACATCAATCCCGCATAAGCACTGGATGTATAGGGATTCGAGAAAGTCTTGCCCGGATTCTTGTATTCCACTACCGTCTTATCTATATAAGAGATCGGATTCAGCGATACCTGCCTTGACTTACGCATCATCGCATTCGAGAACTCCTTAAGTGTATTGACGTTCTTCTCTGCATCATCCGAAAGGATGGCATCACTTAACTTATCCTTATCTATATTCATGGTACCGTCTTCATCAAGAGTGATACCCATGTTGTTCATGTCTTCGCTGAACAGACCGGCTATCGAATACATCTCTGCCGAAAGAGCATTGCTCCTTGCCATCGTGTCTCTGTATACGGCCATCTTCTCCATGAACTGGTTGTATCCGCCGATGAGATTGCTTATATTCTCAACAGCCGCTTCGGTATCGGGCTTAACACCGATTGTTGCGCTTATGCCTTCGGCGGGGCTTACTCCGTTAAGAGTAACTTCATAGTTCTTCTCTAATATGAAGGTATTCGATGAAGCGCTTGCCTCGATTCCGTTAACGGTAAACTTCGCATTCGAAGCTTCCCTTGCAACATAATCTATACCGAAGTATGCAACAGAGCCGCTGCCTATCGTCTTGCCGGCAGGATCTGAAATCTCGAACACCCTGCTGTTCTCACCGTAGTGAATTCCAACCTGTGCAGACTCTATACGAAGAGAAGCATTGCCTTCGTCATCTTCATCCACATTAGATACAAGGTGGATGCCCGAATTATTGATCAGTCTGCTGAGTCGGTTCTGTATATCAAAGTTGGTGTCGTCTTCTCTTATTGTATACTGGAACTCATATCCCTGTCCGTTCACCGTCATATCGAAGGTGTAATCACCGGGCGCAATGTTAAGCTCGTTCTTGGGAAGGTACTTACCCATGTTAACCTGAGCCGATGCAAGTGACTGAACTTCAATATCGTATGCGGGAACTTCCTTATTAATATAGCTTACAGATCCGTCGGGTCCGACTTCGGTATCCATGGTAAGACTTCCGTTCTCATCACCGACATACTTGGCAGATGCAATACTCTCATCAGATGAGTACGCAATCTTACCGTCGATATCCCCGTTACCTGCATTGCCCACTACGGACATAATGGTATTCTGGAATATCCTCGTCTCTTCTTTTAATCCAATTATAAATTCACGGGATTCGGGGGATGACTCAATCTTGTATAAAGGAGCATCCTTGTTGACTTTCACCATCGAATTGGTGATACCCTTAAGCTCGCTACGCTTATGAGTGTCGTACCGGGTATCGCTCTTCTTAGGTGCATATGTAGTTAGATACTGATTATATACAGTGTTAAGTGCCGCTGAATATGCCATACCCTGCTCCTCCTTTCTTCCATGATTAGAGTCATACCATCCTTGTATGAGCGAGAGTAATAGTCATCTTATACTCTGTAAACATATTCATATGTCTTGTACATTTGAAGATACCACACCTATGGTATAGTACACTATAGTACAATCATACCTTAACACTTAAGCGTCAAGCCTGTCAATACCTTTTATAGAGAAATCATTACTTTCCTAAAAGTTGCACAATCGCACTAAATTCACACAATTTGTTACAATTTAATCCTTCAATAATCCGGCCGTCATTATGCGATCACACACCGAGTATCGGGAATGCTTCAAGCACGAATACGGTTCTGGGCGGGATCGTGAACGATCCGCCAAGCTCTACCTTATCCTGCACGACACTGATCTCTCTGGATGTATCTATCATAAGGTAGAAATGCATTCCTTCGGGTGCCGCCGGAAGTGTAACCGTCTGCTCATGCCAGTAAGAATTGATGGCCAGATACACAAGCTCATCTCTTCCGCTCTTGCTCTTGCCCGCATACATGATGCCGACATAATGATGTCCGCCGTTATAGTCCGTCCAGAAGGGCTGCAAACCGTGCTGCGAGATGCAGGGGTAGTTCGCCGAACATTTTTCGGTATCGATTCTGATGACCCTGTGCTGCTTGCGGTACCAGATCATGTACTGTGCAAAAGTGAACATGTCGTGGTTCTTCTCAAGCCTCGTCCAGTCAAGCCATGAGATCAGGTTATCCTGACAGTATGCATTGTTATTACCGAACTGTGTATTGTTAAATTCATCTCCGGCCAAGAACATCGGAATACCGCGGCTTAGCATCAGTGTCACAAATGCATTCTTGATAAGCCTGCGTCTTAACGCAAGTACCGTCTCATCATCCGTCTCGCCCTCGAATCCGCAGTTCCAGCTGTAGTTATCGTTCGAGCCGTCTGTATTGTTCCAGCCGTTGGCCTCGTTGTGCTTATAGTTATATGAATAGAGGTCATGAAGCGTGAAGCCGTCGTGACAGGTTATGAAGTTAACCGAAGCGAAGTGACCTCGCGCATTGCCCCCGTATATATCGGGAGATCCCGAAATACGATTGGCCGCAGCTGCCTCCATGTGGTCGTCGCCCTTAAGGAAAGAGCGCACGTCGTCTCTGTACTTACCGTTCCACTCCATCCAGCGGTTCCAAGAAGGGAAGCTTCCCACCTGGTACATTCCGCCCGCATCCCATGCCTCAGCGATAAGCTTAACGTCTCCCAAAATCGGATCGAAAGCCAGAAGTTCAAGAAGCGGGGGCTTACTAAGCGGCGCACCATCTTCGTTACGTCCCAAAATGGATGCCAGGTCAAAACGGAATCCGTCTATGCGATAAGCAATAACCCAGTGACGCAGGCAGTCCAGAATGAACTGTCTTACAATGGGATGGTTACAGTTAAGCGTATTGCCGCAACCCGAGAAATTATAATAATATCCGTCGGGAGTCAGCATATAATATATGTTGTTGTCCATACCCTTAAATGAGAATATCGGACCGTGTTCGTTACCCTCCGCGGTATGGTTGAATACGACGTCAAGATAGACTTCGATGCCGTTTTCCTTCAAAAGCTTGATAAGCCTCTTAAGCTCGTTACCCTCACGGTTGTACTCGGGCTTTGAACTGTAGGCCGTGTTGGGCGAGAAGTAATTGACGGTGTTATAACCCCAGTAGTCCAAAAGCTGGTTGCCGTCGTACTCCCTCGCATCATGCATCTCATCAAACTCGAATATCGGCATGAGCTCAACAGCCGTTATGCCGAGTTCCTTAAGATAAGGAATCTTCTGTCTGATGCCGTCGAAAGTTCCGGGGAAATCCACGCCCGAAGAAGAATCCTTCGTAAATCCGCGAACATGCATCTCATATATGATAACGTCCTCAATCGGGGTATGAAGCTGCTTCGTATCGCCCCAGTCAAAGTCGTCTCTTACGACTCTTCCTCTGTAGCCCGAATACTCGGGTGCGGTTCCTTCAAGTCCCCATTCGCGCAGGCCCGCAACGGCCTTCGCATAAGGATCGAGCAGAATATTCTCTTTGTTAAACAGCAGTCCTCTCTTCTCGTCAAAAGGACCGTCCATCCTGTAAGCGTACTCAAGGTTCTCCTGCTCCACGCCGAACACTATGATCGAATAGCAGTTACCTATCCTGTAATTGTCGGGGAAAGGAATCACAACGAAGGGGGCAACCGCTTTCCTTTTAAAAAGCAGCAACTCACAGCTCGTTGCCTGATTGGAATGGATAGTGAAATTGATCCCTCCGGGAATAACGGTCGCGCCGTTGATCTCGTAAAATCCGGGTCTTACCTCGTACCCGTTGATCATATCCATGGGTATGAAATTGATGTGCTGGTTGCCTATTCCGCTTACTCTGTCAGCATTGTTGGAATGGCTGACTTCATGTCTGCCTGTCAGCATATTGCTTATTAGCCTCGCAATCTGTTATTACCGCATTATGCAAGTTCTTCCCTAACCCTTGCAAGTGCAGCTTCTATTACTTTATCCATATCGTAGTAACGATACGCCCCCAGCCTGCCTCCGAAGATCACGTTCTTCTCTTCCTTGGCAAGTTCAAGATATTTATTGAAAAGCTCACTGTTCCTGTCATTATTGACGGGATAGTAAGGCTCGTCGCCCTCAACAAACTCCTTGGGATATTCATAGGTTATGACCGTATCCGGACACTCCGTGAACTCAAAGTGCTTGTGTTCGATTATCCTCGTATAAGGAATCTCCCTCTCGGTATAATTCACAACGGCATTGCCCTGGAAGTTCTCAACTCCTTCAAGCAGCTTGGTCTCAAATTTAAGCGTTCTGTACTCAAGCTTACCGAGCTTATATCCGAAGTACTCATCGATCATGCCGGTATATACCACCTTGGAAAAAGAATCGGCACCTGCGCCTTTCTCCTCATTGGCTTTTATGAAGTCCTCGTACGAACAGTTTAGCTTTACCTCGGTTCCTTCAAGCAACTTTTCAGCAATAAGAGTATATCCGCCTTCAGGGATACCCTGATACCTGTCGTTAAAGTAATTATTGTCGTATCTGAATCTTACGGGAAGACGCTTTATGATAAACGCCGGCAGGTCCTTACAGTCTCTGCCCCACTGCTTCTCCGTATATCCTTTGATAAGCTTCTCATATATATCCCTGCCGACAAGACTTAAAGCCTGCTCTTCAAGATTGGCCGGATCTTCTTTCTTATTCTCCGCAATCTGTTCATCAAGCTTACGCCTTGCTTCTTCAGGCGTCCTTACTCCCCATAGCTCATGGAAAGTATTCATATTGAAAGGAAGGTTGTAAAGCTCATCCTTATATACCGCGACGGGTGAATTAACGTAGTTGTTAAAAACAGCAAATTCACATACATAATCCCAGACTTCCCTGTTGCTTGTATGGAAGATGTGTGCACCGTATCTGTGTACGTTGATCCCTGCAGTATTCTCGGTATATATATTGCCGCCTATGTGATCTCTTTTATCGATCACAAGACATCTCTTGCCTGCTTTAAGTGTCTCGTGTGCAAATACGCATCCGTAAAGGCCCGCGCCGACTATCAGATAGTCATAGTTCATTATAAAGTCTCCTTAAGGTCTGTCATATCAGGTCCTGCACAGAAATCCAGTTCTCTGTTAAGCAATCCGGCAAGATAAGAAAATGCACTGTTGCTCATTATAAGTCCCTTACACTTGGTCATAAGCTGTAAGTCTATATAACTGTCCTTACCGAAGTTACCCGACACATATGTCACCTTCGGTGCAAACTGTAACCCCAACTCTCCGGAATGCTGGTTGCACCAGTAAAGGTCATCCGAGAATACAAAGAGCTCATAGTCCTTACGATATGCATCAAGCCTCTCGATGGCTTCTCTGTAGAAGTTGGTTCCGAGATCGATACCAAGCTCCAAATAGTCACCTCTTCTTATATGAAGAGCAACCGCATATGTTCCCTCAATCTCTTCAAGATATTTCTTGGCCTGATTCGACTTAAGCTCAGGGAACCTGATCTCATTGATGAACACGTCCTTGTGAAGTTCAAACCAGTTCTCATCTACCCAATTGCCGTGATAGTAAACATTGTCGGCATTGATGTTAAGTATGTCGGGATAGAAAGGACCCACAGGAGTCATTCTGAATATCTCACCCGAAAAAGGATTGGTCATCGTATAGTCATCCGTCTCGGCATACATGACTATGTCCTCTCCGCACTTAAGAATAACTTCGGGAACACTGAATCCCTGCTTCTTAAGCTGTACATATTCCTGCCATACATCCGGCTCAAAGTGCCGGCTTAAAAGCTTGGGCTTAATCCCGAAAACCTTCTCAAGCTCATATCCGTTGTGAACGTTGCCCGCAAAATACGCCGAATCATCCAAATACCACTGATGCGATGTGTCGGCCATCTCGCCGCATCTCATAAATATATACTGAAAAACCTGATTGGCCAGTCCTCCGCTTAACTGCTGAATCTTCATTCTTTTTCCTCCTGATTCCCTGTAACCCCGTAACGATCATGTCTTATGCATGTCGTATTATCATTTCTTCTTATCCATAAACTGCGGTGTAACCGCATTGAGCTTATTCGATACCTTATAGTAATCATATGCCGCAGTCGATACCTTGCGCTGATCCTGAAGGTTCTTTCTCTCAAAGGAGAATCTCTTCTCCATCTCGTTCTTGTTGCGCGCCTCTATGGCTTCAATCGAAGTGCTTAACTCCATCACCCTTGTAATCTTGCCCTGGATATCCGCTATTGCGTCCTTATGTTCATCCTTATGATCGGCCAGTTCGGACTTTATATTCTCATACATGGCCTCGAAGCCTTCATCCAGCTTGATCAGTTCGGTTATCAAAGCATCTTTTTGATCCATATTGGCGTCTATGGCTTCAAGTTCCGCCATATCTTTGATAAGTTCACTCTGTTCCCTGCTCTTTTCTTCTATACTTTTAAGCAATTCCGTCTTCTTATCCAGACTCTCACTCAGTATCTTAAGATATTTGTCCAACATAAGCCGCTCCTTTTTGATATTTTATTACAATATTATACACAAAAAACAAGAGGTCCACAACCGCGGACCTCTTGTTATAACTATCAAAAACCCTATTTAACTTTGTTCTTCTTCATGACTTCAACCCACGTATCTCTCATGGAACGAAGGTGTGTCAGGACCTCTTTTAATATCTCCGGATCCTTATGGAGATTGGCCTCCAAAAGTCTCTGAAGCAGATACACATATACTCTGTCAAAGTCTTCAGCCACGGGATACTTACGATCCAGAGTGCTTCTGAACTCTTCTATGATACGCTGCACTCTTACTATATTGCTGTGAGCCTTCTGGATATCCTTCTGCTCTATACCCATAATTGCTATATTGCAGAACTTGATAGCTCCATCATATAACATCAGTGTAAGTTCTGCCGGCGATGCCGTTAAGATCTTACTGTTATTATATTGTGCATATGCATTGGGGAGTGCCATCTTAGTATTACCTCCGTGTATCTGTATTATTGCTTATATAGCGATCACCTGTCAAGACGATCAATTGCCTCCGAACAGTCCGCCGAGTGCCGACTCCTGACTCTGAAGCTTAGCCATTGCTTTCTCCATACGTGTGAACTTCTTGTAGTAGAAATCCTCCCAGGTATTGATCTTCTCTTCCTGCTTGCTTATCTTGGTCTTGTAATCGTCATATTCAGTCTTCATAGCCTTATCATTGTATACCGTAAAGGCCGAACTGTAATCCGTACGTGACATAAGCTCATCAAGTCTGGTGTAAAGGCTCTTGGCCAGTGATGAGAAGAATTCCGAAACTTTATCGGGATCCGAAGCGATCATTGCAGAAAGCTTGTCTTCCTTGCCGGAAGTGCTCTCATCATCCTTGTCTCCGTCGATATGATAAGCGCTCTTCTCATTATCCGCAGCCGCGAAGTATCCGAGCGTATTTATGCCGAAGTCGCTGAGATGCATCTTGCTGCCGTCAGACATCTCCACACCCGCAAGCATGATCGTCTTCATTGCATTGGAAACATTACCGAGCGTTGAGTCCTTACGAAGGAGAGCAGACTTGATCTTGTCATCCCATTCCTTAACATCATCCTCATTCATCTCTTCCTTCTCATCATCGGATAACATCTTGTACTTGGCTGCACTTTCTGCATTGTATAACTTATCCATCTCATTGATGAGGGTATTGTATTCCTTGAGGAAATTCTTGATCGTATCAAAAACTCCGCTGGTATCCTGCGAGGTCGTAAGCGTGATCTCATCGGAAGTCATGTTATTTAATGTGATCGTAAGCCCGTTGATCTCGAATGTGTTGCCTGTTGATGTATATGTCTCGCCGTTTAATTCTATCTCTGCATCGGCTGCTTCGATCCTCTTACCTTCGAATTCGCCGTTATCAAGCTTACCTATTCCGAGTGTATGAAGCACATCGTTATCGCCGTCCAATGTAAAGTCACTGGCCTTGCCCATGCCTGAAGCACTTATATAGAATCTCTGGTTCTTCTCATCGAAATTGGCCTTAACGCCTGCTGCGTTCATGGCATCGACTACGTCCTTGATGGTCGTATTCTCATTGATCTCAATCGAAACGGGATTCTCCGTTGCATTGGCGCCGTTCTTGATCGTGATGGTCTTAGAGCCGCCCTCACCAAGTTCCAGTCCCATATCTACGAGTTTGGTGGAGTTCTTCCAGTCAGCCTTGACCGGTTCATCAATTCCTTCAAGCTTGATCTTGAGCTCTGCACCGGTATGATATCCGGCCTTGGCCATGGATACCATCTTAAGAGACTGAACTGTCTCGGGCGCACCCGTTCCTGTTACAACGGATACTGCGCTGCTGCTTGAAGTAGTCTTCTTCTTGGCATAACTTGAAGAAAATCTCATATCAGACAGAGTCTTTGAATACAGGCCGTATATCTTGGAGTTAAGGTCCTTCCAAGCGTCCTGCTTCCAACTTAACTTCTTCTGGTCTTTCTCCAGATTCTCTTTCTTGGTCGATTTAGCTTTAACCAACTCGGCTACGATAGCTTCCGTATCGAGTCCCGAATTCATTCCTGATAATCTTACCGGCATAGTGTACCTCCTTAGCGTCCGTGCTACTTAATCAACATCCATGTTTGTCGGCTGTTACATTCTGGTTATCTCTTCTCGTCTACGAGTATGCCTGCCATCTCCCATACCTTAGCGATCATATCAAGTGTCTTCTCGGGAGGAAGCTCCTTGATAGTCTCCTTGGTATTCTTGTCGACAAGCTTGATCGTTACACGGTTAGTTCCTTCGTGAATACCGAATACCGCTTCCGTGTTGATCTTCTTATTGATGTTCTCAACTGCCTTCTTGATCTGCTCGAGATCGGGCTCTTTCTGTTCCTGTCCGTTGTAATCCTTGTTACCCTCTTCCTGAGTCTTGGCCACCATAGCGGTGTTGTCATCAAGCTTAGGGGTCGCAGAAGACTCTGATATAACATCCGTGTTCTGTGAATTCTGCGTATCTACAGGCTGCACTTTAATCTGTGTCTGTACCTGCATAGCTGTCATTGTTCCGATAGGCTCAATTGCCATAATGATTCACCTCCTTGCGATCATCAAAAAACCATCTATACTTCTGTACCGTAAAGGCCCGTATCGATGGGAAATTCGCGATTTTTCCCATATATGCGAGCAAAAGGCTAACAGTACATAGAAGTCCTGCTAACCTTTATATCGGTATATTCCTCTGATTAATTAATAGTTTTTTGAAAAAAACTATATTTTTATTATGTCGTATTATTTGAACAGATCTGATAAAGCTGTAAGGTTGGCTGAGCTCATAGCCTCCTCGTTCTCCTGCTGGATCTGCAGATAAACTTCCTTACGATATACCGGAATCTCCTTGGGTGCGGTGATACCAATCTTCACCTGGTCGCCCTTAATCTCAAGTACAGTCACCTCGATATTGTTATTGATAACGAGGGCTTCATTCTTCTTACGTGATAATGCTAACATCTTAGTCCTCCTTATCCTTCTTAATAATATCGTATATGGGGAAACGTACCGGATACTTATCCGAATCAACTATAATCTGGCATGCCTTCTTCTCATCGGCATTGATAACGAAAGGTGCCTGGAGATTAACGCTCATCTTCTTAATATCCTTGGGTACCGTAAGTGTGACAAGCACAAGTACAGACTCGGGATTGAGCTCTCCTATGGGCTTAAGCAGCTCATCCTCAACCACGGGATTGTAGTCGGGACATACTGCAAGAGGATCCATAACAGGCATTGCAAAATTAGGCTCCTGCAACGACTGCATCCATCTTATGGGAGTGTCTCCCTCTTTCTCAGCATCATGTACAAGGGCGAAATCCGTAAGATCCGGGAATCCTACTATACCACCCTGAAAATGGATAATCTTGTCATCAGCGATGTCAATCTCTCCAAATACTCTTGTAGTAACCTTCATTGCATACCTCCATATCTGTCTGGCTGATAATGTATGCCCGTATATATACGACTTACGGGCATATTCATTATATGTTTAAGTATATCACATACTTTAGCACAGGTGTTAACAATATTTCCCTATAATACGTGCTTATCAGATGTACTGCATAAGTGATGTCTGCAGTATCTTACTGGTGCTCATTAAGGCTGCCTGATATGTCAGCTCGGCGCCCTTAAGCTGTAATGCCACATCCGTGATCTCCACGTTCTCATTCTCGGATTCAAGAGTCTCAAAATTCGTCTTCTGACTCATAAGTCTGTTCTTGATAAGATCAAGCTTCTTCTCTCTTGT
>JAFYBE010000084.1 GCA_017540355.1 Lachnospiraceae bacterium
AGTTCTCTTATGAATTCAACATAATGAGGCACCGCGTCCGTAGGAACAAGCTCAAAGTCAAGATTGATGCCGTCTATGTCATATGCGGCAACATCATTCATGAGATTGTCTATAAGAGTCTGTCTCTTACCAATATAAGACATCACCTCATATGTACTGATATCTCCTGCATTGAAATTATCAAGTACCGCCCATACTTCCATGTTGCGCTCATGGGCCTTCCTCGTATAATCGGTTGAAGCAAAGCTTCTGTAATTACCGTCGTTATCACTTATTGAAAACCAGGTCGGTGATATGATGCTCATGGTTCCGGTGCCGTTCACATACTCGTCAAAAGTATCGTTACCGCTTGTAGCATATATCGCATGCCAGGCCATATTGATCCTGTAATCCTTCTGTATCCTTGAGTACTCCTCCTGTACATAATCCGTCACCGGAGTCTCTTCTTCATCATGCACATTCTCTATGTGCTTTTTCTCTATGTATCCGATTATGGAATCGTCCGTCTTGACTTTGTCCCAGTCTTCCAGTTCTTCTATAATCGTCAGCTGCTCGCCCTTTTCCACTTCTCTTAATATGTCGCTCTTGACACCGCCCTGATATCTTACGGCACTGTGCTTCTTCTTAACAGTGGCAACCTTACGGGTGCTCCACTCGGTACGCATCTGAATCCTGTTCGGATTGCTGAATGCTTCATATGAAAAGTTGGCAAAATTCTTAATATAGTCCAATGAGACATAGAGCGTGTCATCTTTATACAGACTCACGGGGTGACCCATATCCGTAAGTTCTCCTTCTATGGTAAAAGAAGCCGGATCTGCCGCTCCGCCGGTCTTAATAACCGCATCATCGTAATAAACGTTCTCTCCTATCTTGGTCAACTTAAGAGTCTCAGCCGTAGCATATATTAACAGTCCGTCATTGCCATCCACATAGAATCGATCGGTCAAAAGACTCTTCATATCTTCATATGAAAGATAGTAATTCCCCTCGATCAGTCTTGCCTTAATGTCTATCACTTCATTCTGAAGAACGATGGCTACTTCACTGTCACTTTCTAAGTTATAATATTCTTTCAGATCCCTGTGTTCGTTGCTGTAACCGAATCTTGAGAAGAACGCTCCTCCTCCGGCTACCGCCAGAACTATGATAATAAGGGCAATCGCTATGAGTGCCGGGATGATCTTTTTCTTCATATATATTACTTCCTCCGTATCCTGCGACTGCCCTATTATATCAGTTTTTATCGGTATCGTCATTATATTTTCTCAAATGTTTATCATACAAGGGGCCTTGTTTCAATCGATCGGTTTTGTTCTTATCCTCAGGCATGGCATGCAGCAAAGTGCAGACCAAAAGGATTATGTGATATATAATTCCGTATTCAAGAAAACACTCCGACTATCCGATATATATTACAAGAGACCAACAGAAAAAGTGCATGACATAGAATAGTACTTCCCTTACCCTTTCGATTAACTGCAAGGATATTTGTCGAATACATAAGAGTTAATCGATACAACAGCACGATAACGCAATACTGTACAAATAAATATGGCCAATGATACTTATAAGGCATAACGCCCAAACCATATTGAAATAAAAAATGGAAATTTCGGCTGAACAGCCAAATACTATGAAGCACCACGGGCAGCTTCCCCGTGATACGGATCTGAAGTGATCAGACGGAACTCTTGCCTCCTTTCGGCACAGACTATCCTGTCGATCTCTCGTGGGCACATTATATATGAAGAAAAATGCAAATGCAATACATTTTATTAAAATATATTAAATTTTGCGTATAGTGCATACAGCCACTTGACTTGGTTACTTATTCTGCTAAAATACAACTATCAAATCGTAAGGAGGACAACAGAATATGAAGATAGAAAAAGTAAATGACCATCAGATTCGTTGTACTCTGACAAGAGCGGATCTGGCCGACAGACAGCTTAAGTTAAGCGAACTTGCATACGGAACTGAGAAGGCCAAGAACCTCTTCCGTGATATGATCAGACAGGCATCGATCAATTTCGGATTCGAAGCCGAAGACATACCTCTTATGATCGAAGCCATCCCGCTTAATTCCGATTGTATCGTCCTTATCATCACCAAGGTTGAGGATCCCGAGGAACTCGATACGAGGTTTTCAAGATTTGCTCCGTCCGTTATGGATGATGAAGATGAAGAAGGGTACGAATATGACTATCCGGAAGCAGAAGAGGAAGCTTCTCTTAACCATGTGCCCGACAACAGCGAACAGGCTATAGATAACAGCGAGCTCATCAATCTCTTTAACAGGATCAAGCAGGAAGCAGCCAATATCATCGGCACGAATCCTGCAGACGTATCAGTTTCCGTTACAGAGATCAAAGACAACGGTACCGTTACGGAACGTACCTCATCAGACGAAGAGCCTGTTACCAAGATATTTGCATTTGATTCCATGAGAGAACTCATAACTACAGCAGAGATCGTCGGCGATATGTATGACGATGAGAATTCTCTGTATCGTGATATGAGCAACGGACAGTATGTCCTTGCACTCGGGCTTAAAAAAGGTAATAAGGAAACTTTCAATAAGACATGCAACATATTATCCGAGTACGGCAGGCTTAAGCGGCTGTCTTCAGCAAGCGAATCATACTTTGAGGAGCATTACGAGGAGATAATCAAAGGCAATGCATTACAGACGCTTGCAAAGATATAAAGCATGATAAATAAAACAGTCGGTACATATCTGATATGTACCGACTGTTTTATTATGATAACTATAACTAGATGTTCTGAAGCTTGCTCATAAGCGAATCAATGTCCATACCGTGAACAAGTGCTGCTTCAGCAAGTGTCTCAGCCTGTGAAGCCGGACATCCCACACAATGCATGCCCTCTTCCATAAGTATCGGAGCCGCACCGGGATTGGCCCTAAGCAACTCTCCTATAGTCATATCCTGTGTTATGCTCATAGTTTATTCCTCCGTTTCATTATCTTAACATTTCCAAAGACATAGTAGCCCACATTTTTACCATATGCAATCACTAGATGTTGTGGTGCGTTCATGGGGTACACACAAATGTCGATTTTGTTCCTAAAAAAGTACATTCCCACTTCTTGACGGTGTATATCAAGGGTCCTATAATGTAAACACGACGGTATTTTAATAGTTAAATCCTTTAACTATTCTATGATGAAGGGGCGTCGCGAGACCTTCATCGATATGTAACTATCAATCAAATTTTTTAACAGGAGGCATTAGCAAAATGAGACCAGAATGGAAAGATTTTGTAGGTGGCAAGTGGGAGAATGAAATCAACGTACGAGATTTCATCCAGAAGAACTATACTCCCTATGACGGAGATGAGAGTTTCTTAGCAGGCCCTACTCAGAACACCAAGGATCTGTGGGCAATGGTTATGGATCTGACCAAGAAGGAGAGAGAAGCAGGCGGTGTGCTTGATATGGATACCAAGGTTATCTCTACTATCACTTCTCATGGTCCCGGATACTTGGATAAGTCAAAGGAGACTATCGTAGGTTTCCAGACAGATAAGCCTTTCAAGCGTTCTATG
>JAFYBE010000003.1 GCA_017540355.1 Lachnospiraceae bacterium
ATGCAGTTAAGTCTGAGGCAGAGCGTTGCGGTATGTACTACGTCAATGAGAGATGGCTTGGCGGTATGCTTACCAACTTCAAGATCATCGAGTCACGTATAGCAAGACTTAAGGCAATCGAGAGAATGTCTGAGGACGGCACATTTGATGTATTACCCAAGAAGGAAGTAATAGGAATCAAGAAAGAGTGGGAGAAGCTCGAGAAGAACATCGGCGGTATCAAGGATATGACCAGAATTCCCGATGCAATCTTCGTTGTAGATCCTAAGAAGGAGGCTATCTGCGTTAAGGAAGCCAAGGCTTTGGGTATAACACTTATCGGTATCGGCGATACCAACTGCGATCCTGAGGATCTTGATTACATCATCCCCGGTAATGACGACGCTATCAGAGCCGTTAAGCTTATCGTTGGTAAGATGGCAGACGCTGTCATCGAGGCTAACCAGGGCGAGTCTGTTTATGTTGAGCAGGCAGAGGCTGAGGCATCAGACATCGAGGAAGTAGCAGAGAATTCAGAAGAGTAATTCGTTTCCCGACTAGGAGGTATATATAATATGGCTATTACAGCAGGAATGGTTAAGGAACTGCGTGAGATTTCAGGCGCAGGTATGATGGATTGTAAGAAGGCCCTCACAGAGTGTGACGGCAACATGGAAGAAGCTATAGAGTTCTTACGTAAGAGCGGCGCTATGAAGGCTGAGAAGAAGGCCAGCCGTATCGCAGCAGAAGGTATCTGCCGTACAGCAGTTGAAGGCGGTAAGGCAGCTGTTGTAGAGGTTAACTCTGAGACAGACTTCGTTGCTAAGAATGAAGTATTCCAGACATTCGTTGAGAATGTTGCTAAGCAGGCACTTGCATCATCTGCAGCAGATGTTGAAGGACTCCTTGCTGAGAATTGGATCGAGGACGGTTCGAAGACAGTTAAGGATGCGCTTGTTGAGAAGGTTGCAACTATCGGTGAGAACCTTAATATCAGAAGATTTGAAAAGGTGCAGGCTCCTGTTGTTGTGGATTACATCCACGGCGGCGGAAGAATCGGCGTTATCTTAGGCGCTGAGGGTGTTGGTGCTGAGGCTACAGAGGCACTTAAGAACATCGCTATGCAGATAGCAGCCATGAATCCTCAGTACATAAGCAGAGACGATATCTCTGAGGCTGAGCTTGATAAGCTTAGAGAGATCACAATAGACAGTGCACTTAACGATGCACCTTCACTTCCTAAGCCCATCTTACAGAAGCTTATAGACAGAGCTGTATGTGATAAGCTCTGGGGAGAGCCTGATATAGAGGCATATGAGAAGGAGAAGAACAACAAGTTCTTATTCAACTTCTTATCAGATGAAGCTAAGGCTAAGCTTGCTGCGCTTGCTATGGAAGGCAGAGGCGCTTACATCGCAGATAAGATCTTCTCAGGCCTTGTAGACGGCCGTATCTCTAAGCAGCTTAAGGAAATCTGCCTTATGGATCAGGTATATGTTAAGGCTGAGGACGGCAAGCAGACAGTAGGTGCTTACCTTAAGAGCGTAAACGCTAACCTTAAGATCACAAAGTTCGTTCGCTTCGAGACAGGTGAAGGCCTTGAGAAGAAGAACGAAGACTTTGCAGCGGAAGTTGCTGCTCAGCTTGGTTAATAGAATATATTCTAAGTAAGATAAATAACAGACGGTCGAGTCAGGGTGATTCGACCGTTTGTTAATGTAGATCTAAGGAGATCAACTATGAATGGGATAATAGCCATCGGATTGCTGATTCCGCTTTTGGGAACATCGCTTGGAGCTTCCTGCGTGTTCTTCATGAAAAAAGAACTAAATGTAAGGGTTCAAAGAGCTCTTACGGGATTTGCAGCCGGAGTGATGGTGGCGGCATCAATATGGAGCCTTATGATACCCGCCATAGAGCAGTGCAGGGATATGGGAAGATTTGCTTTTGTCCCGTCCGTTGTCGGTTTTTGCTTCGGAATGCTTTTCCTGTTATTTCTTGATATTGTCATTCCGCATATGCATATGAACAACACGGTTGAGGGACCGAGAAGCAGATTGCAGCAGACAACGATGATGGTTCTTGCCGTAACCCTTCATAATATTCCGGAGGGAATGGCAGCGGGTGTTGTATTTGCCGGCTGGGCAACGGGTAATGCACATATAACTGCGGCAGGAGCAACTGCTCTTGCGATAGGCATAGCATTACAGAACTTCCCTGAGGGAGCCATAAGTTCAATGCCCCTTAAGGCGCACGGAATGGGTAAGGTTAAGGCCTGTTTGCTTGGAATAATGTCAGGTGTCGTGGAGCCCGTTGCGGGATTGATAACTATAATGTTAACAGGTATAGTCGTACCGATACTTCCGTATTTTCTCGGATTCGCGGCAGGTGCCATGATATATGTCGTGATCGAGGAACTCGTGCCCGAGATGAGTGAGGGAGAGCATTCCAATACGGCAACGGTACTTTTTATGATAGGTTTCTGTGTCATGCTGGCATTGGACACGGCGTTGGGTTAAATACAGTTAAAAGCGGTCATCGGATGATGACCGCTTTTTTTAAAATAAAACACTTGACAGGTTAGCCGAGGATAACTATAATGTCTATGGTGGTTAGCGGAGACTAACAACGCATCAGGAGGAGACGTATGATACCGCTTAGTATGGCAGATCAGGGTGAGGATATGATAGTCCGCAAGGTCGGAGGAAAACCTGAGGTCAGGCAACACCTTGAGAATCTCGGATTCGTGGTGGGATCGAATATTCAATTGATATCGGAACTTGACGGGAATGTGATAGTCAATGTTAAAGAGTCAAGGATAGCCATAAGCAAAGAGATGGCTATGAAGATATATGTATAAATGTATCATAACGGAGGAGAGAACAGATGAACACATTAAGAGATGTGAAGATCGGCGACACTGTCAAGGTTGTCAAGCTTCATGGCGAAGGCGCACTTAAGCGCAGGATCATGGACATGGGTATCACAAAGGGTACCGATATATATGTCCGTAAGGTTGCACCGCTCGGTGATCCTATTGAGATCACGGTAAGAGGATACGAATTGAGCTTACGTAAGGGCGATGCCGAGATGATAGAAGTGGAATAAAAAATTTTGATTATAAGTTAGCGCAGGGTAACACACCTGTCATGGAGGAGATCATGGAATTCAAAATCGCTTTAGCGGGTAATCCGAACAGTGGTAAGACCACACTATTTAATTCACTGACCGGTTCCAACCAGTTCGTGGGTAACTGGCCGGGAGTAACGGTCGAGAAAAAGGAAGGTAAGCTTAAGAAGCATGATGATGTTACCATCATGGACCTTCCCGGCATCTATTCACTTTCACCTTATACATTGGAGGAAGTCGTTGCACGAAATTATCTTGTCAATGAGCGTCCGGATGCGATCTTAAACATCGTCGACGGAACAAACTTGGAAAGAAACCTCTACCTCACGACTCAGCTTACGGAACTCGGGATCCCCGTTGTCGTAGCTATCAATATGATGGACGTTGTTGAGAAAAACGGAGATAAGATTAATATAGAAGAACTCTCAAGACAGTTGGGTTGTAAGATAGTAGAGATATCTGCCCTTAAGGGAGATAAGACAATAGAAGCCGCCGAAGCTGCGATAGAGGCCGCAAAAAGCGGCAAGACCATACCTCAGCACAGTTTCTCAGGACCTGTTGAGCATGCGATCGCACATATAGAGGAGGCGATCGTACATGATCTGCCCGAAGAGCAGCAGCGCTGGTATGCGATCAAGATATTTGAGCGTGATGAGAAAGTGCTTGAAAAACTCGCCATTCCCCAAAATAAGCTTGATCATGTAGAACAGGATATCCAAGCTGCGGAGAATGAACTTGACGATGATGCCGAGTCGATCATAACAAATGAAAGATATGTCTATATAGCAGAGATATTAAAGGGCTGTTATAAGAAAAGAAAGGCCGGAGAACTCACAACTTCGGATAAGATAGATAAGATCGTCACAAACAGATGGTTGGGACTTCCTATCTTTGCCGCCGTGATGTTCCTTATCTATTATCTTGCGATGGTGACAGTCGGTGCTTCTGCGACC
>JAFYBE010000085.1 GCA_017540355.1 Lachnospiraceae bacterium
GAATGTTATTCTATATGCTTTGGGGGCTTATGTCAAGGATGATATCGAAGCCCTTTGGGATAGTGATTCTTAAGGACTCCGCCCGATGCTTTGCCCCATCCTAAGCTGTAGCTGTCGACGTATACAACGGCATATCCCTTATAAGAAGGATCGCAGGCAATACTTTCGCCCTGCAGATACTTAAGTACGCGTTCATCGGAAGCGCTAAGCATAATTTCGTTTTGGCACATACCGGTTGATAAGGCCAAAGCCAAAGAGTGTGAGGGCTCGATACGGCCCTTTTTTAATGTTCCGATATGAAGTCCCGGGCGCTCGATACAAAGCGACCTTGATTTATCGGTGGCTGTCGCATATGGAGCCAGTTCTTCGGGAACACAATATATGTTGTCTCCGAATGCGATAATTCTGCCGTTTATAACCTCTGTACCGGCAGAAGTAAGGGTATCTGTAAGAAAACTCTTTAACAGACTCTGCGCATCGCGAGAGATACTTTTATCAAATACATAATCTGTCACACGCTTATCGGCATCGGCAGAAGCTGCAGTTCCGGTTTCACCTGTCCAATCGGGCTCATCCGTTGTAAGAACGGCTGCGAAATGCCCCTCACCTTTATGCTTATGAGGCCATATCCTGTAAGTGCCTAAGGATAAGAGCTCAATCCCGTTAATGTCGGTTTTGGCTATCGCATATCCGGGGTGAGTCGAAATAAATACCCTGACGGCATTTTCATTTTCCGCGGGCTCATACGTACACGTTGAGTAAACAATACACCCACCGGGTTTAAGGCATCTGTGAGCGGCATCAAGAATCTCGGCACCGCGCTTAACGCACATTTCAACGTTATCTTCAGACCATTCGGAAACTGCGACTTCATCTTTACGGAACATTCCCTCGCCTGAGCAGGGTACATCCGTAAGTATTACATCGAAAAAGCCCGGGAATACCGAAGCGAGCTTATCGGGCATTTCCCGGCATACAAGGGTATTTGTAAGTCCCATGCGCTCGATGTTCTGAGACAGAATTTTGGCCCTTGAAGGAATAGGCTCATTGGCCACAAGAATGCCTTTATTGCCTATATATCCCGCAACGTGTGTTGACTTGCCGCCGGGTGCGGCACACATATCAAGCACTCTTACAAAACCCCGCTTTGCAATGGCTCTGTCTATTGCAATATGTGCAAGTTCGCCGGGAAGCATGGCGCTCGGCTCCTGTATATAGTATGCGCCTGCCGCATGATAGGGATGTATTCCGGGTCTTAAGTCATCCCCGAAATAGTAACCCAAATCGCACCAGGGCACGCGTGCAATATCCTTATTATCGGTGTTCGTCATGCCGTATCCGTACACCTCGGATAAAAGTGAGGCAGTTGCGTCTTTTTTTACCTTAAGAGGATTAAGGCGCAGGGCGCGATAGGCCGGCTCATCATATGAATGTATGAATTCATCGTATTCATTTGTAAGAAGCTCCTGCATTCGAACTAAAAAAGCCGCCGGGAGTTGTGTTTTGTTGCTCATGGAATTTAACCTCGCATAATAGGATAACACACGCACATGGATTGTACAATTGCGATAAAAAGCGTATAATTATATAGTTACACATCGCATTTTCATCGGTATGGATATGGATAGGAAGATTGTTGAACAGAGGATTAACAGAATAGATACGATTCTTAAGTCGGCGTATACGATAGTTCTATGCATTGCGGCGATGATGTTTGTTTATGCCGTAAGAGTCGGAGGCGTAGAGGGTGAGGCGCATATCGGAGACTTCGATGCCAAGGAGATTGCTTACGGATGGACGCTTACGCAGCCTGACGGGACTGTTACGGAGGATATATCGCTTCCTACAATCGTACAGGCAGAAGAGGGTTCGAAGTTTAGGATAAGCAATACTCTGCCTTCCGACATAAAAGAGGGAATGCATATGTGCATCCGCTCGGTAAGGCAAGATATAACCATATACATTGACGGTGAGCAGAGAGTGTATTACGGCAAGAACGGATTTGAAGTAAAGCATAAGAGTGCGATAAGTGCACTCGTGCTTATCGATTTGCGTGATGAGGATGCGGGAAAGAGGATTGACATAGACATAGAGCCCAACAGTTTCGGCTCCGGCAAGATATCGGAAGTTACATATGCGTACGGCAATAACGTATGGTTCCCATATATTAAAGATAATCTTGTCCTGGTCATGACAGCCATAATTACCACAATAGCAGGATTGGCTTCGATAATTGTTTATTTCTTTGTAAGAAGGCGAGTGAAGTCGCCCAAGGCACTGCTTTATCTGGCTCAGCTTATGGTTGTGACAGGACTGTGGGTGCTGTGTGAATCACCGATTAGACAGCTTATATTCTTGTCCCCGTCGCGTACCAATGTATTCTCGTTTATTCTGGTGTCTATTTTGGCGCCCTTCGGCGGAATGTTCTTTAATGAGATTCAGGGACGTAAGTACGGACTGGTCTATATGATAATAGGCGGACTGGCGCTTGTTCAGTTATCGATAAATTCGATTTTCAACTTCACGGGAATAGCCGATTATTACGATACACTGTCATATATTCATATATGGTCGGGACTTATGATGGTGTGGGTGTTTATTTCTACAATCAGGGATATAGCAAGCGGCAGGATTAAGGAATACAAGATTGCATCCATCGGCATGCTTGTCATAGTGGTTGCGGTATTCATGGAGATATACAGATTCTATCAGGGAAGCGTGCGCACTACGGGAGTGTATGTGGGCTTCGGTCTGCTTGTGATGCTTGCATGCACGATTTTGCAGCTGGCAACCAATACCTTGCGCGATATGGATGACAGGCGAGTACAGATGGAGAAGATGACGCAGTCAACTTTCACAACCATAGCAAGTACGCTGGATGCTAAAGATGAATATACGGGCGAGCATTCTACACGTGTGGGGCAGTATGCACGTATGATAGCCGATAAGGTTGCGCTCAGATACGGATTCGACTTATCCGATCTGGACAGAATTGAATACATCGGTAAGATGCATGATATAGGCAAGATCGGAGTGCCGGACAGAGTACTTAACAAGAATGATAAGCTTACGGATGCGGAATTTGAACTTATGAAGAAGCATACCGTTGTCGGCGATTCAATTCTTACAGATATAGACAATGTTCCGGGCCTTAGAGAGGGTGTCAGACACCATCATGAGAGATGGGACGGCAAGGGCTATCCTGACGGCCTTAAGGGTACGGAGATTCCGACCATTGCAAGGATACTTTGCCTTGCGGACTGTTATGACGCCATGACATCGGATCGTATTTACCGTAAGAGACTTCCCAAAGAAAAGGTCTATGAAGAGATAGAGAATAACAAAGGAACACAGTTTGATCCCGAACTTGCGGAGGTTGTGCTTCGCATGATGCGTAACGGCGAACTTGAGGGATGATTGTGGTGCGCTAAGATGACGGCAGCTTTTATACTTAACAGCATATTGTTCGGGGTCGGACTTGCAATGGACGCATTTTCGGTCTCGGTGGTTAACGGGATCGCAGATCCCAAGATGCGACTGCGCAAGGTGATGCTTATTTCCGGCGTATTTGCCTTTTTCCAGGCACTTAACCCGTTGCTTGGATATCTGGCGGTACATACGGTGGTTGAATACTTCTCCGCGATCAGTCGCTTTTTGCCGTTAGTCTCTTTTCTGCTTTTGTCATATATAGGCGGACATATGGTATATTCCGGTGCAAGATGCATGTGCTGTAAAAATTGCGGCAACCTGGACATGTGCAAAGACAAGCCCTGTTTATCCGATGAGGCGGGCAATCTGACATTTAAGACGTTGATCATACAGGGAATAGCAACATCGATAGACGCGCTTTCGGTGGGATTTACAATTGCCGATTACACTATGGTGCAGGCTTCGGTCTGTGCAGCCATAATAGCGGCGGTTACGCTGATAATATGCTTAATCGGACTTAAGGCCGGGAACAGGATAGGAAGGCTTTTTGCCGACAGAGCGCAGATTGCCGGAGGCATTGTTTTGATCCTTATCGGGATCGAAATACTGGTAAAAGGTATAATAGCGTAAAATTTTTAATTATATAGTCAAAATCATTATAAAAAATCTCTGATTTTATTACAGTTCTATTACAGTTCAAATGTTATGATGTCGTCAGATAAGAAAAACTCCCCTTTTTCTTTTTCATTTATTAAAGTACCGAGAGGTACGAAATATTATATACTCCCCTTTACAAGGCTGACATCTCCCCCGATGACAGCCTTTTCCCTTTATTGCAACAAAAACCTGTACAATAATGGCGAAAAAGAAGAAAATAATAAAAACTCGTATTTTTTTTCTAAAATGTATGCTATAATAGCATAGGATATTTATACCACGATTATGAGGGTGGTAAATACAATATTAAGAGAGGTATTGTAATATGGACAGCAAGATTCTAATGGAAAGTGGAACTAATGAACTTGAAGTGCTCGAGTTCAATGTAAGCGGCAATTCATATGGTATCAATGTAGCCAAGATCAAGGAGATTATTCCTTACCAGACGGTTACTCCTGTACCGAATTCGCATCCCAGTATTGAAGGAATATTTATGCCCCGTGACATTATGATCACCGCCATAGACTTACGTAACTGTCTTCAGCGCGGCACATCAGAGCCCGGCGGACTGTTTATCGTAACGAACTTCAATAATCTTGACATTGCATTCCATGTAGATTCTGTCCTTGGTATACATAGAGTTTCGTGGACCGAGATCACTAAGCCCAATGAGACTGTTAATACTGTAGATGAGAGCATCTCTACAGGTATCATCAAGATTGATAACAAGCTTGTTATCATCCTTGACTTCGAGAAGATTTTAAGTGATATCAATCCTGAGACCGGACTTAAGGTTGATGAGGTTGATCTTATAGAGAAGAACTCAAAGCGTAATGAGAAGGCTATCCTTATCGCAGAGGATTCAATCCTCCTTAACAAGATGATTGTCGAGTCACTTAAGAAGGCGGGATACGTACAGCTTATCCATACGGCTAACGGCCAGGAGGCTTATGATGTAATCCAGCAGTGCAAGGAGAAAGGAACTCTCGACGACGATATTCAGTGTGTAATTACCGATATAGAGATGCCTATGATGGACGGACACAGACTTACGAAGCTTATCAAGTCCGATGATGCGACCAAGCACATCCCCGTTATAATCTTCTCATCACTTGTTAACGAAGAGATGCGTAAGAAGGGCGAGTTACTGGGAGCAGATGCCCAGCTGTCAAAGCCTGAGATAGGTAATCTTGTACGATTGGTAGACGGTTTATTACTTGACTAAATTTTCAAAAAATAGCCGGGAGAAATCTCGGCTATTTTTGTGTTACAGCTTTATTTTGCGTATACAAAGGGATTAACCCATGGATTTTGACGAGAAGTACTTAGACGAATTACTTAAAGCGGTAGAGCCGATTACGGGGCCGATGGGAGATGAGCCTGCAGAAGGGAGCAAGCCCGATGACTCCGTTCCGGATATGGCTGAAGAAGAGCTTGACAGTGATGTTGCAGAGCCTTTAGAGATGGATGAATCTGTAGAGGAGCTTTTGGCGTCCTCACAATCATCTGAGACTGAGGCAGAGCCTGCGGCTGAAGAGGCTGCACCGGAAGAGCCGACAGCTGAGCCGGAGCCTGAACCGGTTGCAGAGCCCGAACCGGCTGCTGAACCCGAAGCACCTGCGGCAGCAGGACTTACAATCGATGATTTGGACCCTGCCGACGGTAACAAGACTCTTTCGGCAGATGAGATAGCCGCACTTTTCAATTCGGCCAACGGAGACGCGCCCGCACCTGCTGCAGAAGAGCCCGAGCCGGAAGTAACTGAAGACGCACCCGAAGAGACTCCCGAACCGATGGAGATAGACCTTGATTCGCCTGAGTTATCGGATCTTATTTCGGAGATAGGCGAAGACGGCGCCGATGCACCGGAAGAATCTGCTGAACCCGCCGAAGAGATGGAGATAGATCTTGGAGATATATCTCTTGACAGTCTTTTGGCTGAGAGTACCGAGGCAGATGCCGAAGCAGGCGATGAGCCTTCGTTAAGCGATCTGCTTGCCGAGACCTCGGATGCAGGTGATACCGCTCCCATAGAAAGTGAGCAGGAGATAGACCTTGACATGAGCGAAGATGAGATCGACGCCATGCTTAATGCGGCTAAAAATGCCGCTTCTGAGCCCGAAGAGGGCGCTGCCGATACTGATAATCCGGACGAACTCATGTCACTTTTGGCAAGTGTCGGCGATGAGGATCTGGGAGACATACAGAGCCTTCTTGATTCGGATGAGAAGGGTGAAGCGGTTGATGAGGCCGCACTTTTGGCAGCTACAACGGTAGAAGATGTTGCGGCCAATGTACTTGAGACACCCGAAGAAGCTGCGGCAAGAGCCAAGGAAGAGAAGAAGGCTGCCAAGCAGAAGGCCAAGGAAGAGAAGAAGGCCGCCAAGGCTGCCAAGAAAGCCGGTAAGAAGGGCGAGGCGGCGGAAGGCGAGGAAGGTGTTGCAGAAGGTGAAGCGGTAAAGGAGAAAGGATTTTTTGCCAAGCTTTTGTCTGCACTTACAGAGAACCTTGACGATGATATAGAAGAAGAAGCCAAGAAAGCCGAGGGCGCCGAAGGCGAAGAAGGCGGCGAGATAGCCAATATCTCCGATGAGAATAAGGAGATAATGGAAGAGCTCGATAAGGAGCAGGGCAAGAAGAAGGGTAAGAAGCCCAAGAAAGAAAAGAAAAAGAAGAAAAAAGGCAAGGGCGAAGCCGGTGAAGGCGAAGAAGGAGCTGAAGAAGGCGGAGCCGAAGACGGAGAAGAGGGCGAAGATTCCGGTAAGAAGAAAAAGAAGGTAAAGAAGAAGAAAGAGAAGGCTCCCAAAGCCGAAGAAGTTCCTTCAAAGCCGGAGAAGAAGCTGCCCAAGAAGAGAGTAAGAGCAACATTCCTCTTATGCTTCTCTATTATGGCAGGCATTATTATCCTGTCCATAGTCATGACAAAGCACAATAATCTTACTGAAGCAAGATATGCATATGACAGACAGGATTATCAGACGACTTATGAGGACTTGTACGGACTAGAGCTTAAGGAAGAGGACGAAGAGATATTCGTTAAGTCACAGATTATGCTCATGATAGACAGGAAGCTCCAGTCATACCAGAACTATAAGAAGCTTGGTATGGAAGAGCAGGCGCTTGATGCATTGCTTGCAGGCGTTGAGATGTATCCCGATGTATTAAGACAGGCTGAGAGCTACGGAGTGGTGCCTCAGGTAGATTATACATATTCACAGATTAAGGACGCTCTTGCAACATACGGCCTTTCTGAAGAAGATGCCAAGGAGATCAACGCATACGAAAGTAAGGTTAAGTACACAAAGCGTATAGATTCCATCGTACACGGAACACCGTTTACTTATGATGAGGATATAGCCGCAGAAGGCGGAGTGTCAGCTGATTCCGCAGATCAGGCGACTGAAGCACCTGCGCAGACAGTGGATGATATATTGCCGCCTGAGACCGATTTCTTACCCGATGATCCGGGAAGAATATTTAATGATGACACTCAGGCCGCTCCTGCACCCGAAGAGGGTGAGCCTGCCGAAGGTGCAACGGATATTCCCGTGGATGAGGGCAATGTATGATAGCAATAATTGATTACGACGCAGGCAATATAAAGAGTGTCGAGAAAGCGGTTCAGTCGCTCGGTGCGGAGTGTAGGCTTACAAGGGACCGTGAAGAGATACTTAAAGCGGATAAGGTCATACTCCCGGGTGTCGGTGCATTCGGCGATGCGATGAAAAGGCTTGAAGAATACGGACTTATCGATACAATACATAAGGTGGTTGATAAGGGAACACCGTTTCTTGGCATTTGCTTGGGATTACAGGTAATGTTTGATGAAAGCGAGGAATCGCCCGGAGTTAAGGGACTTTCGCTTTTGCCCGGTAAGGTAGTGAGATTTTCGGGCGCAGACGGACTTAAGGTTCCGCAGATAGGTTGGAATTCCCTTGAGGTCATTAAAAAGAGTCATCTGCTTAAGGATATATACAGCGGAGCTTTCGTATATTTCGTACATTCATATTATGTACAGGCGGATAACAAGGATGATGTGATTGCGACGGCGCAGTACGGAGAGACGGCAGATGTGGCCGTAGAGCACGGTAACATCTTCGGATGCCAGTTCCATCCCGAGAAGAGCTCGAGCATCGGAATAAAGATACTTAATAATTTCATCAATATATGACGATTCCGGCGGCATAAGATAGAGATTGCTATCCTGCCGCCATCGTCCTAAATAGGAAGACTGATATGCACACTATAAGAGTTATACCATGTTTGGACGTGGACAATGGAAGAGTGGTTAAGGGCGTTAACTTTGTCGATCTGGTTGATGCGGGCGATCCTGTGGAGATTGCATCGGCATATGATGCGGCAGGAGCCGATGAAGTGGTATTTTTAGATATTACCGCAAGCAGTGACGGAAGGGCAACAGCGGTTGAACTTGCAAGAGCCGTTGCTGCAAAGCTTTTCATACCGTTCACGGTCGGAGGCGGCATACGTACTGTAGAAGACTTCAGGAACATATTAAGAGAGGGTGCAGACAAAGTAGCTGTCAATTCCGCTGCAATCAGACGTCCTGAGCTTATATCGGAAGCAGCCGAGAAGTTCGGAAGTCAGTGTGTTGTTGTTGCCATAGATGCAAGAAGATGTGAACCCGGATACACGGGGGCCGAAGAGGATATAGTGCCGGATAACGATACACCGCGTGCCGTAGATACCAAGGGCGGTTGGACGATTTATCTTAACGGCGGAAGAGTCGATACGGGCATTGATGCCATAGAGTGGGCCAAGAAGGCGGAAAGCTTAGGAGCCGGAGAGATACTACTTACGAGTATGGATAAGGACGGTACTAAGTCGGGCTTTGACAATGAGCTTACGCGTGCCATTGCCGACAGTGTGGGTATTCCCGTCATAGCTTCGGGCGGAGCGGGCAGCCTTGAACACTTCGTCGACGGCGTTAAGGAAGGTCATGCGGATGCAGTACTTGCCGCATCGCTTTTCCATTTCAAGGAACTTGAGATAGGCGAAGTAAAGCGCCATATGCAGGATAACGGAATTGAGGTCAGACTGTAATGCAGATAACCAACGATTGGCTTCCCGTTGTGGAAGCGGAATGCAAGAAGCCGTATTACAGAGAATTATATAAATTCGTAAAAGAAGAATATGCCACACGCGTCATATATCCGCCGAGCGATGAGATATTCACGGCGTTTCATTTAACGCCCCTTAAAGACGTTAAGGTACTTATACTCGGTCAGGATCCGTATCATGAGCCCAATCAGGCGCAGGGTCTTTCTTTTTCCGTGCCGAAAGATCAGCAGATTCCGCCGTCATTGCAGAACATATATAAGGAACTTCGCGATGATCTGGGATGCTACATCCCCGATAACGGCAATCTGGTCAAGTGGGCAAAACAGGGAGTTCTGATGCTTAATACCGTCTTAACGGTAAGAGCCCATGAGGCGAACTCTCATAAGGGACACGGCTGGGAGAAATTCACCGATGCGATAATACAGGCAGTCAATGAGAAGGATTCGCCTGTTGTATATATGCTCTGGGGTTCACCCGCACAGAGTAAGATCCCGATGCTTACCAATCCCAAGCATCTGATTCTTAAGACGGTGCATCCCTCACCGCTTTCCGCATACAGAGGATTCTTCGGATGCAGACACTTCAGCAAGTGCAATGAGTTCTTATCGGCCAACGGTCTTACTCCTATTGACTGGCAGATAGAGAATGTGGTAAACTCATAAGCGTGCGCCGGCGTGTCGGAATTGGCAGACGAGGCAGACTCAAAATCTGTTGATGGCAACATCGTGCGGGTTCAAGTCCCGCCGCCGGCATAATAAATGAACAGCCCACATGGGCTGTTCATTTATTATACAGACGGCGTCTTGACTTAAACCCGATTTCCGCTTTCGCGACGCAGTCGCGGAAGCGGTTGGCTTGGAACGAAGTGACAAGCAGGTTCAAGTCCCGCCGCCCTTACTTGAATATGAAAATAATAATCGAACAAACAAAAAAA
>JAFYBE010000086.1 GCA_017540355.1 Lachnospiraceae bacterium
TCGAATATGTGAAGGAATTCACAGAGCAGAGGTTGTCCGGCGTTAAGATGACCGATCATGAGGGAACTTATTTAGTCTGGCTTGATTTTAACAGTACGGGATTGTCAGTTAAGGAAATAGATGATCTGATCATTAAGAAGGCAAAGCTTTGGCTCGACAGCGGTCACATATTCGGACCTGTGGGAGAAGGATTCCAGAGGATCAATGTGGCATGCCCGAGGGCCACTCTTAAGGAGGCACTTGAGAGGATCGAAGCAGCGCTTAAGCATGTATAACATAAAACAGAATAAGATTAAATGCCCATGTTTATGTGATATAAGCAGGGCTTTTATTCTTTTTAAAAAATTATAAAAAACCTGTTGACAGAATAGGAATAGTCTAATATAATCAACTCATAAGATAAAACATATAATTCCTATCAAATAAGTAGGGATAAGAAAAAGAGGAACAGACAACATAGTTTACACGAGGAGGAAATGACTTATGGGAAAGATTTATGAAAGCGCATCGGAACTTATAGGAGGAACACCTATTCTTAAGCTTAACGGCTATTCCAAGAAGGCAGGTATTACGGGAGCAACTATTCTTGCTAAGCTTGAATACCTCAACCCGGCAGGATCGGTTAAGGATCGTATCGCTCTTGCGATGATAGAGGATGCCGAGAAGAAGGGGCAGCTTAAGCCCGGTTCAACAATTATAGAGCCTACAAGCGGTAACACCGGTATCGGACTTGCAGCAGTTGCTGCAGCTAAGGGTTACAGAGCAATCCTTACACTTCCCGATACGATGAGTGTTGAGCGTCGTAATCTTTTGAAGGCTTACGGTGCAGAGCTTGTTCTTACAGAGGGCGCCAAGGGTATGAAGGGTGCCATCGCCAAGGCTGAGGAACTGAAAGATGAGATAGAGGGTGCGGTAATACTCGGACAGTTCGTTAACCCTGCCAATCCTGCAGCTCATAAGGCTACAACAGGTCCCGAGATCTGGGAGCAGACAGACGGTAAGGTTGATATATTCGTGGCCGGTGTAGGTACAGGCGGTACTATCACAGGTACAGGTGAATATCTTAAAGAGAAGAATCCCAATGTGAAGGTTGTTGCGGTTGAGCCCGCTACAAGCCCGGTTCTTTCAAAGGGCACACCCGGACCTCATAAGATTCAGGGTATAGGTGCCGGATTCATTCCCGATACACTTAATACATCAGTATATGATGAGGTCATCACAATAGAGAATGAAGATGCGTTTGCAGAAGGCAAGGCATTTGCGGTAAGCGAGGGTATACTTGTAGGTATCTCTTCGGGTGCGGCACTTAAGGCAGCATCAATACTTGCGGCAAGACCTGAGAACGCAGGTAAGAACATAGTTGTTCTTCTTCCCGATTCGGGTGACAGATACCTCTCTACACCTCTCTTTAACAGCTGATTCGGTTTGTGAATAAGGGGATTATATTTAGAGTAACATCAGAATAAGTGTTATAAATGAAAAAGGGTCGTGGACTAGAAAAGCTCCACGACCGCTTTTTTCTGAAGTTTGCCGATAGTTTTATCTGCTATGGCCGAATACATACGGTATGCAAGATTACGATCCGTTACGTATTTCTCTTCTCCGAGTATTCCCCAACCTGCAAAAAAGCTTCCGTCATTACAACTGATTATGTAGTTCATGGATTTTTCCTCCTTTCATTTGGTTTATCGTACTATATCATCTGCATTTACTAAAAACAACTAAAATTGTTGACATAAATTTTACGTAAACCTGAATAAAATTGTCAGATTTGCCTATTACGAAAACAAAAATCAATGGATTGGTCAATATATACAATTATGAGCATTGAAAATTGTGCAATATTACCAAAAGAATATGGTGTATAATATGTCATGAAAGGGTTCCCGACATGGGGTCGGGACGTGGAAGTGACAATTTTTTATACGGAGAAAGATATGTATTATTTGGATTCAACCTATGTTTTGTTGTTTTTGGGAGCAATAATTACGCTTATAGCAAGCGGCTATCTGCATCTTACATATAATAAGTATAAGTTTAAGCATAATGCCAAGGGATATACCGGCGCGGAAGTTGCCGAGATGATCTTAAGATATGAGAACATATCGGGAGTCGGCATTAGCCAGGTTGCAGGCAATCTTTCGGATCATTACGATTCCAAGAATAAGAGAGTCTGTCTGTCCAAGACCGTATTTGATACGGCTACGATCGCATCGGCAGCGATTGCCGCTCATGAGTGCGGACATGCCTTGCAGCATAAGGAAGAATATATGCCGCTTAAGTTCAGAAGCGCACTCGTTCCCTATGCCAATATCGGTTCCAAGATCGGTATACCGATCATACTGTTGGGCTGGTATTTCGGACTGGATTTCCATATGAATAACGGAGGAGTATTCAGCGTAGCGACTTTGGGAATATGGATATTCTCTCTGGCAATCATATTCCAGATAGTTACTCTTCCCGTTGAGATGAATGCAAGCAGCAGGGCGCTTACGATACTTGCAAGGGAGAATATTCTTGAAGGCAAGGAATTAAGCGGCGCAAGAAAGATGCTTATAGCGGCAGCACTTACTTATGTGGCGGCAGCGGCATCTGCCGTATTGCAGCTTATGAGACTTCTTCTGTTAAACGGAAAGAGAAGCAGAAGATGATGATTCAATAAAAAAGATACCTGAAAATCAGATACCTAAAGACTTGGAAAGACGCAGACCGTAGCTTTTAACCGGCCTGCGTCTTTTGTTTCTGTTTTATATTACATATATCGGCAGGTCGCCTCGGATAATTAACAGGATTTAAAAAATTTATATCATATACTGATCCATCAAAAGCGATTCGTGCCACTCAAGCAGATCTGCAAGAGTTGTGGTGTCGAGTACCGAATGTACGGCCTCATCAAGTTTATCCCAAAGCTTGTCGCTTACGATATCGGTAAGGTTGTCAGAATGTACGTCGCCGCTTGATTCAACAACGGACATATCGCCTTCAACAGCTTCAAGTATCATCCTTGCGGTACACTTTGCAGGTGTAAGATTCAACATATATCCGCCCTTGGCTCCGCGTATGCTTCGCACAAGCTTGGCCTTGTTAAGCATGGCGATGATCTGCTCCAGGTACTTCTCCGATATATCCTGACGTCTGGCTATATCCTTGACCTTGATCGGTTCGCCTGTTGCATATATTCCTAAGTCTGTCATGACTTTGATTGCATTCTTACCTTTGGTTGATATCCACATATTTCCTCCTATTTCAGAATCCGCCCTTTCCTACATCGATTCATATCCCTCTGAATAATTATATTTTACCATTCCCATAGAACAAGTCAAGATAAAAAGGGCTGTGGTAATAGTGGTATTTAGCATGTTAATGTGTTACAATGAACTAAACATGGGAAAATGGTACGGCAGGCTTAAGGTGTGCCGAACGATCATAGAAACGGAGAGCTGATTATGATTAAACTTACTTATTGTGATGACAGCATGCTGCAGCGACGCGCTATTGATGAGTGGCTTAGCATATACAGCGCCAAGAAGGGTGTTACGATTGAGGGCGTTCCTTTTTCAAAGGGTACGGATCTTATCGCGGCTGTTGAGAATGGCGCTTCTTTCGATATATATATTCTTGATATCATTATGCCCGAGATGAAGGGTACTGAAGTTGCCGAGAAGCTTCGTGAGTACGACAAGACCGGCAAGATCATATTCTTAACATCCACATCGGCTTTTGATGAGCATGCCAGCACGGTAGATCCCGTCGGATATCTCATCAAGCCCATTGCGGCTGAGCAGCTTTACGATATGCTTGATAAGGCTATCGCTGAGCTTGGCTAGTTCTTAAGCTCATAGTAGAACAGATACTGTTGTATGATTCCGGCCATGCCCTCGTAGTATTTATAAGGGAAGCCGTCCGGATAATATTTTACAAGCAGTTGTTTTACATGTGTGTCTATCGGGAAGGCTTCGATATGGTGAAGACCGAATAAGCAGATGCAGTTGGCCACTTTGGGTCCTATCCCGGTGAATCTTATAAGCGTATCGTACGCGGAATCATAATCCATGGAATTAAGCTCGTCAAGTATTGACGGGCTTTTCTTTATTGCGTTGACTGTGCTGTCTATATAGGGCGCTCTGTATCCAAGGCCCAGCGTGCGGTCAGTAAGTATGTCCGTATCGAATTCTTCCGGTCGCGGGAAAAATGCGGGCTCCTTGAAATCGGAGGCCGCATGCCTTTTGCATATCTCCTCGACGGACTTTGTAATCCTCTTTATATTGTTATTCTGAGATATAAGGAAGGTTATGATCATCTCCCAGGTATCCTGCCTTAATATCCTTATGCCGCTTCCGGCATTATAGGCTTCTATTGCGTGAGCATCCTTGGATGAGATGATTCGCCTTGCCACCTCGTCATAGTCGGTGCCCATATCGAAATAGTGCTTCCAATGTTTTTCCCAGTCTGACTTGCTGCAGCTTAAAGTAAATGTACCGTCGCAACCCGAGATCGTAAGCGGCGCAAATTCTCTGCAGTCCGGTCCGAAAGAAGGGATGACATAGGCGTCATTATCTGCTTTCCAGCGGAAGCACTGACCGCTTTCTGCTATCTGTGTGAGGTTAAGGTGCGGTATATTAAGCTGCATATTCTGCCTTTCGATATCAAAGTGATTATTTACAGAAACAAAAAGTCCGAGTGCTTCTGCCCTCGGACCCGGAAATTCAGTCTGTTATGCGTTGGCCTGTTCGCAAAGCTCCTGTAACATCTTGGGAAGCTCCGTCTCCATATTCTCATCCGAGAACTGACAGGTTCCGACTTTCTCATGTCCGCCGCCGTTGTACTTAAGCATCAGACTGCCGACATTCACGTGTGAAGTCTTGTTAAGGATGCTGTAACCTACTGCGGCAGAGCAACCCTTACCGCCTCTTCCGCTTACTATCCATGCGGAAATATTCTGCTCGGGATACATGCTGTAGATTAAGAAACGGTTACCTGTATAAATGGGATCCACGCCTCTTAAGTCGCTTATGATAACATTACCCTCGGTACGGGTATGAGCAGTAACCATCTCTTTAAACTTAGCGGTCTGCTCCATATATACCTCGATACGCTCCTTAACGTCAGGCATCTCAAGGATCTCTTCGGTAGTCTTGTCCTTGCAGGCTACCATGAGCTTCTCCATGAGCTGATAGTTGGAAACCGTGAACTGTCTCCAACGTCCGAGGCCGGTACGGGGATCCATAAGGAATCCTACAAGAATCCAGCCCTGAGGATTCATAACCTCATCTATAGTAAGGTTACCTGAATCAACCTTGTCAACGGCGATCATCATATCGTCGAAGTTGGGGAACTTCTCCTTGCCGCCGTAGTATTCATATATAATACGTGCGCAGGAAGGTGTAATCCTGCTCTCGCCCTTGTACTTGCCCTCAAGCTGAAGTCTCTCATGCTCGCTCGAATGATGGTCGAACCATAATCCGCAGCCTTCAACATAAGGAACGTTAGCCAGACAGTCATTCTCATTGATCTCTACAAGGCCATCCTGCAGATCCTTGGGATGAGCAAATGTCCAGTGGTCAATAACTCCTGCCTCCAAAAGCAGGGCTCCACAGGCGAGTCCGTCGAAGTCTGAACGTGTAACCAATCTCATAGCCATTGGGGTCTCCTCCTATAAATACAAATCACACATATCTATTTTAGAGTATAAAGCACCTTAATTCAAGGGTGTATTTTACTTTTTTAAGCCGTTTTGCATGCGGTGCACAATGTGATTTTTGTCATAAAATATGATACATATTTTGCCCCGTTTGTGCTATACTTAATTTGGCGCTTGTTGGTTTAACAGGAGGGTTCAGACATTATGAAGATTATGTTCATCGGTGCAGACCATGAGGTCACTGGAAGCTGTCATTACGTGGAGTGTTCGGGCAAGCATTTCCTTGTTGATTACGGTATGGAACAGGGTATCAATGTGTTCGATAATGCAGAGCTGCCCATAGAACCGCCGCTTATCGACTATGTGCTGCTTACTCACGCGCATGTCGATCACTCGGGATTGCTTCCGCTTTTGTATGCGAGAGGTTTCAGAGGCAAGATATATACGACGGAGGCCAGTGCTGATCTGTGCAGCATCATGTTGCGTGACTGTGCGCACATACAGATGGCCGAGTCGGAATGGCAGTCAAGAAAGGCCAAAAGAAGTGCTTCCGTGCAGGCTGCCGAGCCGTTATATAAGATGGAAGACGCGGACGGGGCTATTAAATGCCTGGTTCCCTGCCCATATAAGCAGAACATAGATATCGATGAGAATATCACTATACGTTTCTCGGATGTGGGCCATCTTTTAGGATCGGCATCGATAGAGGTATGGCTCAGAGAGGACGGTAATGAGCGCAAGATAGTATTCTCCGGAGATATAGGTAATAAAGATCAGCCGCTTATCAAGGATCCTCACTATACCGAAGAGGCTGATTATGTTGTCATGGAGTCTACATACGGCGACAGGCTGCATACGACCGAAAGACCCGATTATGTGGCAGAGCTGGCAGAGATCATACAGACAACGTTCAACAGGGGCGGTAACGTAGTGATCCCTTCTTTTGCAGTGGGCAGAACTCAGGAGATGCTTTACTTTATCCGTCAGATTAAGGAACGTAAGTTAATACAGGGTTTCCCGGACTTCCCGGTATATGTGGACAGTCCGCTTGCCGTTGAAGCAACGGGCATATTCCATAAAAATGAGGAA
>JAFYBE010000087.1 GCA_017540355.1 Lachnospiraceae bacterium
ATCCCGTTGCAGGTACATACAAGAAGGAATGTATCGAGCAGGGTAAGAAGTACTTCTCAGTAGCATCAGGCGGTGGTACAGGACGTACACTTCATCCCGATAACATGGCTGCAGGTCCTGCTTCATACGGTATGACAGATACACTCGGCCGTATGCATTCAGACGCTCAGTTCGCAGGTTCTTCATCAGTTCCCGCTCACGTTGAGATGATGGGACTTATCGGTGCAGGTAACAACCCTATGGTTGGTATGACAGTTTCTGTTGCCGTTTCAGTAGAAGAGGCTGCTACAGCAGGCAAGTTCTAATCTTTAAGAAATTACATCAAAGATTAAAGGGTCGGATTTATATCCGGCCCTTTTTGCGTACACACAATGTGCTGCGAACCGATGTTGAGAAAAGTGCCGAAATGTGATACATTTTAAGGTGATTGTAAAAAGGAGAAGTGTGTCATGAAAAGAGTAACTACAACGTTGTTTATCGCTGCGGTGTGTATGGTATTTGCAGGCTGCGGTAAGAGTTCCAAGGAGCTGGATGAATATTATGACAGTATGAATGATTTCACGACCGAGATTACGACTATCAAGGACAATATGGAGTCAATCGATACATCATCGGAAACTGCAACAATGGAACTGTTGGGGTATTTGGATCAGCTTGAGGAGCAATTCCGGATTCTGTCGGAGATAAAGGTGCCGAAGGAATTTGCAAGCAACGAACAGCTTGCGGATGAGGCCTATGAATATATGCAGGAAGCCGTGTCTTTATATCATGAATATCATGACGATCCGGAAAGCGATATGTCGGTATTTGATGCAGCATGCGAGAATTATTCAAGAGCAATGAAGCGTGTGGGTTATATCTCATCGATACTTAAGGGTGAGATGCCCGAGGGCGATGATATTGATGTAATAGAAGAAGACAATACCGACTTTGAACCCGTAACGGGAGATGAGTCGGAAGTTGAAGAGTAGGCGGTTTGCGGATAAAGGTGATGTAAATGGCAGTGCCGTTGGATAACCGATTTGGTAAGAAAAAAGAACCGGATAAGAACAGAACAGCCATAGCGCTTGAATACAATCCGAATGAATCGGAAGCGCCTAAGGTTGTTGCTACGGGTAAGGGCCTTGTTGCGGATAAGATTATTGAAGAAGCAAGGAAGGCCGACGTTCCGGTGCATCAGGATTCAAAGCTTGCGGGAACTTTATCAAAGCTTGAAATCGGAGAGATGATTCCGCCCGAACTCTACGAAGCGGTCGCGGAGATACTCGTGTTTGTCGACGCAATGGAGAAGATCCAGGCCAAGGGAGGTCTGTAAGAACGCAAGCGTTCTTACTACCCGTTTTTTGCAATAACCATAAATGAAAGTTATTGCAAAAACGGGGATAGGAATTGAAATTATGACAAATGTAAAAGAATTACTTAAACAGAATAAAATGATATATCTTGATGGAGCGATGGGTACCAATCTGCAGAAGAGAGGTCTCCCGCAGGGAGTATGCCCCGAGAAGTGGCTTACCGAGAATCAGGATATTCTTTTTAAACTCCAGAAGGAATATGTAGATGCCGGTACGGATATATTGTATGTTCCGACATTTACGGCTAACAGGATTAAGCTTGCGGAATTCGGTCTTGAGAATGAACTCGATGAGATTAATAAGACATTGGTTAAGGTGTCAAGATCCGTTTCTGATTCGGTAGACAGGGATGTTTACATATCCGCTGACCTAAGTATGACGGGACTGCAGCTTAAGCCCATGGGACCTCTTGATTTTGAAGAGCTTGTGGATGTATATAAGCAGCAGTTAAGGGCCATATGCGAAGCGGGAGTGGATGTAATCACGATAGAGACCATGATGAGTCTTAACGAGACCAGAGCCGCCGTTATTGCCGCCAAAGAGGTGTGTGATCTGCCGATATTTGCGACACTTACATTTAATGAAGACGGCAGGACCCTATACGGCACGGATCCCGAGACGGCAGCAATAGTGCTTGAAAGTCTCGGTATTGATGCAATCGGGGCCAACTGTTCGACCGGGCCCAAGGATATGGTAGAGATCATTAAGACCATGGCAGAGTCCTGTCATTTACCCATAATAGCCAAGCCCAATGCGGGAATACCGAGGCTTGATGAGTCGGGAGCAACGGTATATGACAATACACCCGATAACTTCGCGGAAGAGATGAAACTACTGATTGATGTCGGTGCGACCATAGTCGGCGGATGCTGCGGAACCGATCCCGATTATATCGGAGCGCTTGTTAAGAAGAATTATTCTCCGATTACCGTAGACAGAACGGGACTTGATGATATGTATAAGCTTACAAGTGAGAGAACGACGCTTAAGTTTAGCCTGGATGATTCATTCATGGTAATTGGCGAACGTATCAATCCCACGGGTAAGAAAGCACTTCAGGAAGACCTTCGTAACGGAATAACCGATAAGATTGCCGAGTTCGCCGAGCAGCAGGAAGAGAACGGCGCAAGCATACTGGATGTCAATCTCGGTATGGACGGCATAGATGAGAAGGCCATGATGATAAGAGTTGTGGATGAACTGCAGGGCGTGACCAATCTGCCCTTATGTATCGACTCTTCACATGTGGATGTTATTGAGGCGGCGCTTAGGCGTTATCCGGGCCGTGCACTTATCAATTCGATTTCGTACGAGTCTAAGAAGATAGATGCGCTCCTTCCGATTGCGAAGAAGTACGGAGCGGCCTTTATCTTACTTCCATTATCGGATGAGGGCCTGCCTAAGAACCTTGATGAGAAGATAGATATCATAGGCAAGGTTAGCAAGCGGGCGCATGAGATGGGATTTACCAAGAGAGATATTGTGGTAGACGGTCTTGTCAATACGGTCGGTGCCAATCCTATGGGCGGTGTTGATACCCTGGAGACGTTCAGATACTGCAAACAGAACGGCTATGCAACGACATGCGGCCTTTCCAATATATCGTTCGGACTTCCGGAGAGGAGTTATATCAACGCGGCTTTCCTTGCGATGGCAATAGAGGCCGGCGCAACAATGGCCATAGCCAATCCTAATCAGGTGATGCTTATGAACATAGCATACGCCTGCAATATTCTTAAGGCCCGCCCGGGTGCGGATCTTAAATATATAGAGAGAATAGATGAACTTAAGGAAGCGGGACTTTTAACCGCAGCACCGACAGCCGGTGCTGCAGCGGCGGCAACGGGAAAAGGTGATGCAACTGCATCCGGGGCAGCTCCGGGAAATGATGTAAGTCCCACGGACGAACTTAAAAATGCTGTTCTTAAGGGTAAGAAGAATACCGTCCAGGCAACTGTTAAGAAATGCCTTGATGCAGGAGAACAGCCCCAGAGCCTTCTTAGTGATGTACTTATTGCGGCAATCAACGAAGTCGGAGATCTCTTCGAACAGGGTAAGTACTTCCTGCCTCAGCTTATCAATTCGGCCGAGACAATGAAGAGTGCAATTGAGGTACTTGAACCGCTTTTGGCAGCCGATGCGGATGATTCCGAGAAACATACTGTGGTAATTGCAACCGTTGCCGGAGATATACATGATATCGGTAAGAATCTTGTGTCACTCATGCTTAAGAACTACGGCTTTAATGTCATAGACCTTGGCAAGGATGTGGACAGAGAGATAATAATAGATACGGCAATCAAAGAAAATGCTGAGATAATTGCATTATCCGCGCTTATGACCACAACAATGCGAGAGATGGATGAGGTGGTTAAGGCGTGTCGGGCCGCAGGATGCAATGCCAAGATTATAATCGGCGGAGCCGTGACGACCCAGGAATATGCCGATGAGATAGGTGCTGACGGATATTCATCGGATGCCGCGGACTGTGTCAAAACTTGCAAGCGTTTGTTAGGTATTTTATAATTATTTATTAGTTTAATATATAAGGAGATTAACATGGCTGAAGAGACAAAACTTGTGAATGAAGAGGGTAATTACGGTTCTGTAAGTGTTGAGAAGAACGAGGAATTACAGACGGATCTTTTGGGCGAACTTAAGAAGATGCAGAAGAAGACGCTTATGTACACAAGAATCACTTCGATTCTTATGCTTGTATTCGTCATTGCGGTTCTTTGCGTCGTCCCATCATTACTTAAGACTCTTGAAGCCGTCCGAGTCACGCTTGACGGCGTGAACGAAGCTGTCGTCGAAGCCAATTCGGCTATAGGCCAGGCGGAGGATACTATGAAGGATCTTTCGGATTTTGTGGCAACTGCCGGAACGGATCTTAATGATGTTGTTGAATCGGTACAGAAGGTTGATTTCGATTCGCTTAACAAAGCAATCAAGAATCTTGATGCAACGGTTGAGCCTTTCGCGAATTTCTTCAGTAGGTTTTAGATATAAGGGTATGATAAGCCCGTGAAAGAGAGATAGATTATGAATGGCGCAGATATAATGGTTAAATGCCTTGAGGCAGAGGGAGTTAAGGACATATTCGGTTATCCGGGTGTAGCCATCGCCCCTTTCTATAACAGTATAGTGGACTCTGATATCCGCAGTATACTCGTACGTACCGAGCAGAGTGCGGCTCATGCAGCAAGCGGATATACAAGAGCTTTCAATAACGAACTTCCGGGCGTATGCGCGGTTACTTCCGGCCCCGGTGCTACGAATCTTATCACCGGTATAGCTACGGCTTTTGCCGACAGTATTCCGCTTATATGCATTACCGGTCAGGTTAAAAGAGAACTTATCGGAACAGATGCCTTCCAGGAAGCCGACATTACCGGCGCCTGCGAAAGCTTCGTTAAGTATTCCTATCTTATAAGAGATCCCGAGGATATTCCGAGGGTATTTAAAGAGGCGTTCCACGTAGCTTCCACGGGACGTAAGGGCCCCGTGCTTATCGATGTTCCGATTGATGTACAGCAGGCTACGGTTAAGAACTTTAAGTATCCCGAGACTGTTGAGATGCGTACATATAAGCCTACGGTCAAGGGTAATGCCGTACAGATGAAGAAGGTCATCCATGAGCTTGAGAAGGCTAAGAGACCTGTTTTATGCGCAGGCGGCGGCGTGCTCTTAAGCAAGGGCAAGTATGAAGTATTAAGCTTTATTGAGAAGCACAATATCCCCGTTGTTACGACAATGATGGGTATAAGCGTGGTTCCGACAGAGCATAAGTTATGCTACGGAATGGTGGGTAATAACGGTAAGCCCTATGCCAACCGTGCGATGAATGAGGCTGACCTTCTTATCATGGTAGGCGCTTCGGTTGCGGACAGATCCGTTACACAGCCCGATCTTGTGACTAAGGGCAAGGTGGTTGTACATATCGACGTTGACCCTGCCGAGATTGGTAAAAATGCCAGTTCCAACATCCCTCTTGTCGGAGATGCCAGAGCGATATTCGACGAACTGTTAAAGATGGATTATGAGGCCGACTACAGCGAGTGGATTAATACTCTTAATGTCTATAAGAAGACAATGGCAATTAAGCGTAATCCCAATCCCAAGTATGTGGATCCTGCCGTATTTATCAATAAGTTAAGCCATGCGATGGATAAGGATGCAATCTATATAGCTGATGTCGGTCAGAACCAGATATGGAGCTGTGACAATGTATGTGTGCGTGACGGTAAGTTCATGACCACAGGCGGAATGGGTACGATGGGTTACTCCATTCCCGCGGCAATAGGAGCCAAGCTTCGTCGCCCCGAAAGACAGGTTGTTGCAGTATGCGGTGACGGCGCATTCCAGATGAGCATGTGTGAATTCGCAACAGCAAGACAACATGACATTCCCGTCAAGGTTGTAGTGCTTACGAACAATTATCTCGGTATGGTTCGTGAGTATCAGCACTATACATATCATGACAAGTATTCGGTGGTTGATTTGTCCGGCAATCCGGATCTTGATAAATTATCCGAAGCATACGGAATGAAGTATGTAAGAATCGAGAACATGAAGAGTGCTGACAAGGCGATTAAGGAATTCCTTGATTCCAAGGAGTCATGTATCTTAGAGGCAATTATCGATCCGATGGATCTGGTTAAATAGGAGGGAATATGAAGAGAATATATTCCGTATTGGTTGAGAACAGATCGGGTGTACTTATGAAGGTTGCCGGATTATTCTCAAGAAGAAACTTTAATATCGATTCGCTTGCCGTGGGTGAGACGGAAGATGCCAATGTATCAAGAATGACGATTGTCAGCTCAGGCGATGAGAGAACAATAGAACAGATTGAGAAGCAGCTTAACAAGAAGCTTGATGTCATCAAGGTCATGACCTTTGAAGAGAACAAGGGTATTAACAGAGAGA
>JAFYBE010000088.1 GCA_017540355.1 Lachnospiraceae bacterium
AAGAACGTTCGGTATTCAAGAGATTGGACAGGGAACGTGAACTTAACAATATGTCATACGAAGAATGGGCTGAAAAGTACGGTCTTGATCCCAATGCAGTCAAATCATATTATACCGTGGGATTTACTCTTAAGAGCGGAAGAAAAGTTTACCGTTCTTATCAGGCGGATCTTTCTGAAACATATGCTCCAATAGAGGCGGTATATAACAGCGCGGAATACAAAGAAGCAGCATATCAGATAGATGATATAAAAGGGAAGAATTACTTTAAGAAACTTGATTTTACGGATGCGACATATAATACGGCGTTCTCTCTTTCAAGCGAAGATGCGGATGCGTTCTTAGAGGCTTATGCCAAGGATCTTAAGTCCGCAAAACTTAAAGATATAGCAGAGATATATCCGCTTTATCAGATAGGTTCGGTAGCTGCAGATGATGACATGACTTATATGGATCTTACATACGGATACTATGTTTATCCTAGTTATGTAAACTCGCTCAATTTCTTAAGAAGTAAAGGCGCTGATATAGATGTTGACGGTGTAAAGCTTGATCCGAAGAGAATAGAACACATAGAGGTGACTGACTACTCTCAAAACCGGACATATTACGGAAAAGATATGATGTATCAGGAGTCATATATGCAGGAGCCTGCACAGATTACATACGATTCGGAGACTGACAGCGGACTTATAGAAGAGATTGCGGATGTGGCGGTTCTTGATCACTTTGCATATGTTAATGATATCTTCAAGCCTTATGAAGACAATGTCGATATCAATCTTTACTATCAGACGGATAAGGGATTTGTGAACAATTATTACGTTCGTATTCCCAAAGGAAAGCTTCCTCAAAGGATACGCGATGACCTTAATAAGGCCAATAACGAAGCCGCAGGTTTTTAACCTGCGGCTTTTGCCTTTATATTCTGTTCTGTTTTATATCTTATCAGGTTCGGGATAATCAACGCCGAATGTGTCTACAGTGATCGAGGCTATGATCTGAGGCTCTGTAGGCTTATCGTTCCAGTCGGTCTGCGTTTCGGCTATCTTATTGACATTCTCCATTCCTTCGATAACTTTCCCGAAAGCTGCATAATCGCCGTCAAGATGAGGACTGTTCTTATGCATTATAAAGAACTGAGAACCCGCACTGTCAGGGAACATTGAACGAGCCATGGACAGTACACCCTCGGTATGCTTAAGGTTATTCTCAAAACCGTTGCTTTTAAACTCGCCTTTTATTGAATAACCGGGACCACCCATTCCGGTACCGTCAGGACATCCGCCCTGGATCATAAAACCCTTGATGACTCTGTGGAAAATAAGCCCGTCATAAAAGCCTTTCTTAATAAGACTGATGTAGTTATACACAGACTGGGGCGCGATATCCGGATACAGCTCCGCCTTGATCACGTCACCGTTTTTCATTGTAATGGTTACTATGGGGTTGGTATTCATACTTTTATCTCCTTTGCTTATATGGTCATACCTTGGTATTGACTCCGTTTACATTGACATTCTCGTTATCCTCCATCGGAATAACGAGGCATTTCTTATCGCCTATCATCTGAGAACGTATCTGCGTTGCTTTCTCGGGCTTAACTCTTACGACAACGTCATATGTCTTTACATCATCGCCTGAGATGTTCTCGGTCTCCATACGCTTAATCTCCGACTTAAGAGATGCCACTTCTTTAACAAGCTCTTTCTTTTCACGTTCCTTGGCGTTTTTCTCCAAAGCTTTTCCGTCTATAAGATTGGCAACCTCGGGAAGTTCATCCGCAAATTCTTCAAGTACCACTTCCTTGATTATCCTTGCGGGTTCTCCCTCTATTCCGTTCTCATCAAGCACTTCGTCTATTGTTGCGGCATCAAGAGTGACACTTATACCCACACCGCCCATTGCTTCTTCGGTCTCTATTCTGTTATTCAGCGATTCCTGAATACCGATGAGAGCTTCTTCGCCTTCTTCATCCGCGGCACCATATGCCCGCTTGACTATGGAAGAGAATACCTTCCTCTGTTCAAAAGCGGTACGTCTGGGTCCGCATCCCAAAACATCCTCTATGAATTCAGCATGCGAATCCTTGGCATCCCTTATGAAATAATCAACCTTGTGAATATCTGCACTTCTGTCATCGAAGGCGGGGAAGAGGAATCCCAAGTCCGGAACTCCGACAACCCAAT
>JAFYBE010000089.1 GCA_017540355.1 Lachnospiraceae bacterium
ACAAGCGACCTTGTTGAGAAGACGGCTATACCTGTTCAGAATGCCATGAAGGATGCAGGCCTTACCAATGCAGATCTCGGTCAGGTGCTTTTGGTTGGCGGTTCTACAAGAATTCCAGCAGTACAGGACAAGGTTAAGCAGCTTACAGGCAAGGAGCCTTCAAAGAGCCTTAACCCCGATGAGTGTGTAGCTATAGGTGCTTCAATCCAGGGTGGTAAGCTTGCAGGTGATGCAGGTGCGGGTGAGATCCGTCTTCTTGATGTTACACCTCTTTCACTCTCTATCGAGACTATGGGGGGTGTGGCTACGAGACTTATTGAGCGTAACACAACTATACCTACAAAGAAGAGTCAGATATTCTCAACTGCCGCAGATAACCAGACAGCCGTTGATATCAATGTGGTACAGGGTGAGAGACAGTTCGCCAAGGATAATAAGAGTCTCGGACAGTTCAGACTTGACGGTATCCCTCCGGCAATGAGAGGTGTTCCTCAGATTGAGGTTACATTCGATATCGATGCTAACGGTATTGTAAACGTATCTGCTAAGGATCTCGGAACAGGTAAGGAGCAGCATATCACCATTACCGCAGGTTCATCTATGTCGGATGATGAGATAGATAAGGCCGTTAAGGAAGCTCAGGAGTATGAGGCTCAGGATAAGGCACGTAAGGAAGCCATCGATGCACGTAATGATGCAGACAGCTTTGTATTCCAGACAGAGAAGGCGCTTAACGAAGTCGGCGATAAGGTAGACGCTACAGAGAAGGCTTCTGTAGAGGCAGACCTTCAGGCTCTTAAGGATATTCTCGAAAAGACCAAGGACCAGGAGCTTAATTCGGATCAGGTTGCTGAGATTAAGGCTGCACAGGAGAAGCTTATGACAGGTGCTCAGAGCCTATTCTCTAAGATGTATGAGCAGGCTCAGGGTGCTGCGGGAGCAGCAGGTCCCGATATGAGCGGATTTGCGGGAGCAGCTGATGCAGGCGCAGCTGATGCAGGTGCGGATTCGGCAGCGGATGACGATATCATAGACGGAGATTTCAGAGAGGTCTAAGTCTTAAAGGAATGATAAATAAAGTATAAGGGGGCATACACTGTCCCCTTATACTGACGATATTGGAGATTGGAAAATGGCAGAACAGAAAAGAGATTATTATGAGGTGCTGGGCGTTGATAAGAACGCCGACGAAGCGGCACTGAAAAAAGCATATCGTGTTCTTGCGAAAAAATATCATCCCGATATGAATCCTGGTGACGCTGATGCCGAGAAGAAGTTTAAAGAAGCTTCTGAGGCATATGCGGTTTTATCCGATCCGGAGAAGAGACGTCAGTACGATCAGTTCGGACATGCGGCATTTGAAGGCGGCATGGGAGGAGCCGGCGGATTCGGCGGATTTGATTTCAACGGTGCTGATTTTACGGATATATTCGGAGATTTGTTCGGAGATCTGTTCGGCGGCGGACGAAGGAGCGGCGGTGCGCGTAACGGCCCCATGAAGGGCAGTAATGTGCGCACGAGCATACGTATCACGTTTGAGGAAGCCGTATTCGGATGTGAGAAAGAGATAGAGCTTAACGTCAAGGAAGAGTGTAAGACCTGTAAGGGTTCGGGTGCAAAGCCCGGTACTTCACCCGTTACATGTACAAAGTGTGGCGGTAAAGGTCAGGTTGTATTCTCACAGCAGTCATTCTTCGGAACGGTTCGTAACGTTCAGACCTGTCCCGATTGCCAGGGAACAGGTAAGGTAATAAAGGATAAGTGTCCGGATTGTCGGGGAACCGGTTATATCCCGATGAAGAAGAGATTTGCGGTGGATATCCCCGCAGGAATTGACAACGGTCAGTGCAAGAGACTTTCCGGCCAGGGTGAGCCCGGAGTAAACGGAGGCCCGAGAGGAGATGTCCTCGTAGAAGTAATTGTAGGACGTCATCCAATCTTCCAGAGACAGGATATGAACATATTCTCTACAGTTCCTGTATCCTTCCCGGTGGCTGCACTCGGTGGAGAGATAGTCATAGATACCGTTGACGGTAAAGTTATATACGAGGTTAAGCCCGGAACACAGACCGATACCAGGGTAAGACTTAAGGGTAAGGGAGTTCCTTCGCTTCGTAACAAGGATATTCGAGGCGACCAGTATGTAACTCTTGTTGTACAGGTTCCCGATAAGCTTTCGCATGAGGCAAAAGAACTGTTGGCAAAGTTTGATGAGGCCAATGACGATTCTTTGAACGCCGCGAAGCGTTATACGGATTCAAAGAACGGCACAAGCAGCAGCACCGGAGGCGGCGGGAAGAAGAAAAAGAAGATATTCTAAAGTCGGTTCAAGGCTGGATTTTTATCGGCCCGAAGCACAATATATTGTGTTTCGGGCTTTATTGTATCATAAAAATATGCTAGAATATCTTTAATTATGAACACTGAAATATTGCGGATTGACAGGAAAAATCCGGATGAAGAAGGAATTGAAAAAGCGGGTCAGATTATTAAAAGCGGCGGATTGGTCGCTTTTCCCACAGAGACGGTATACGGACTGGGAGGGGATGCGCTTAATCCGACGTCTTCCAGGAAGATATACGAAGCCAAGGGAAGACCTTCAGACAATCCATTAATAGTTCATATTGCGGATTTTGACGATATAAAGCGCATAGCATCGCTTGATGATGATGAATATACAATAGAGGACGTAAGTAAGAAGGCAAAAAAGCTTGCAGATCTCTTTTGGCCGGGTCCCATGACGATAATCCTTAATAAGACGGATGCGGTTCCTTATGAGACCACAGGCGGGCTTGATACCGTTGCAATACGTATGCCGTCTGATGAGGTAGCAAGAGACTTTATCACAGCCGCAGGCGGTTATGTTGCGGCTCCCAGTGCCAATCTTTCGGGCAGACCCAGTCCGACCAGGGCTTCGCATGTTATAGAGGATTTAAATGACAGAATCGATATGATTATAGACGGCGGGGATGTGGATATAGGTCTGGAATCAACAATCGTAGATTTGACGGGAGACCGTCCCTTAATCCTAAGGCCCGGCGCAATTACAGCCTTAGACCTTGCTCAGGTATTGGAAGATATAGATTACGATCCCGGAATTATATCCGCAGACAGCAAGGAAGCTCCCAAAGCCCCCGGAATGAAGTACAGACACTATGCACCTAAGGGCGAACTTACCGTGGTAAGGGGAGAAGACAGTAAGGTAACGGAGTACATTAACGAATGTGCGGAGAGAGATAAGCATAATCTTATTAAAGTCGGAATAATATGTTCCGACGAACACGTCTTAAGATATAAGGCACCGTCCGTCAAATGCGCAGGTAAGCTCGGTGATGAGACTATGGTCGCCCACAGATTGTATTCCATCTTAAGGGAATTTGATGAAGAAGATGTGGAAGTTATCTATTCCGAGAGCTTTGAAGGCGGTAATCTCGGAAGAGCGGTAATGAACAGATTATTAAAGGCAGCAGGCCAGAAGATAATAGATATTGATAAGATATAGGAGGAAGTGATTCATGAAGGTGGCGCTTGGAAGCGATCATGGCGGCTTTGACATGAAGGAAGTCATAGCAAAGCATCTTAAGGACAGGGGCATCGACTATGTGGACTACGGATGCAAAGATAAGACGTCATGCGATTATCCCATATTTGGGAAGGCTGCGGCGGAAGCAGTGGCCAAAGGTGAATGTGACAGAGGAATAGTGGTATGTACCACGGGAATCGGCATATCGATAACGGCCAATAAGGTTAAGGGAATAAGATGTGCGCTTTGCAGCGAACCGTTATCGGCCAAGATGACAAGACTTCACAATGATGCGAATATGCTTGCTTTGGGCGGAGCATTAATAGGACCGAATATGGCATGCGACATCGTGGATACTTTTTTGGATACTCCCTTCTCAAATGAAGAGAAACATATCAGACGCATCAATGAAATAGAACAGATGTAATTTAAATCATGAATTAATTTTACAAACAGGAGGACAATACGATGGCTGACGTAATGATAATGGATCATCCGCTTATTCAACACAAGATAGGATACATAAGGCGCAAGGATACGGGAACCAAAGATTTCAGACAGACCGTATCCGAGATAGCGATGCTTATATGCTATGAGGCAACAAGACATCTGGAACTTACCGACATCAAGATCACGACTCCGATATGCGACACTACGGTTAAGACATTAAAGGGAAGAAAGCTTGCGGTTGTTCCTATATTAAGAGCCGGACTCGGAATGGTAGACGGTATGTTGACTTTAATACCCACAGCAAAGGTGGGTCATATCGGACTGTACAGAGATCCCGAGACGCATAAGCCGATTGAATATTACTGCAAGCTTCCGGCAGACAGTGCTGAGAGAGAAGTGTTTGTGGTAGATCCCATGCTTGCTACGGGCGGAAGTGCGGCTGCAGCCATACAGATGCTTAAGGACAAAGGGTGTAAGAAGATTCACTTTATGTGTATAATAGCGGCTCCCGAAGGAGTCAAGGTGCTTAAGGAAGCACATCCCGACGTGGATATATACATAGGCGCTCTTGATGAAAAGCTTAATGAGAACGCTTATATCGTTCCGGGACTCGGTGATGCCGGAGACAGAATATTCGGAACAAAGTAAAACAGGTTAATTTGGGGATATTATTATGGGTAAAAGAGAAGACTACATACGTTGGGATGAATATTTTATGGGCATAAGCAAGCTTGCGGGCATGCGTTCCAAGGATCCCAATACACAGGTTGGAGCATGTATAGTCGGAGAAGACAATAAGATTCTTTCCATGGGCTATAACGGCTTTCCCAACGGCTGTTCGGATGAGGACTTTCCTTGGGAGAGGGACGGAGATATGCTTGATACCAAGTATGCTTACGTTACGCACAGTGAGCTGAATGCTATTTTGAACTACAGAGGAGGTTATTTGGCGGGTTCAAAGCTGTATGTTTCGCTTTTTCCGTGCAATGAGTGCGCTAAGGCAATCATACAGTGCGGCATAAAGACTGTGATATACGACAGTGACAAATATTCCGGTACACCGGGCAATATTGCAGCCAAGAGAATGTTTGACTCTGCAGGGGTCGTATATAAGAAGTATGAACACTCGGGAAGAACTCTTACAATAGACGTTTAAGAGTATCGGGTGGAATGCTTGGCCTTAAGGTAAGGAGCGGTATGAGAAAGCTTACGCTTAAGACTGTGGCGCTTATGTCCGCTGCATCGCTGGTTGTTTCGAGCATCCCCGTTCTCACGGTATCTGCCGATATCAAGGAGACACAGGAGAAGCTTAACAAAGCTCAGCAGGAACACGCGGATACAACGCAGAAGCTTAAAGAGACAAAGGATAATATCGATTCCCTTAACAATACGAAGGGAACATTGGAAGGCCAGCTACATCAGCTTAATGTGGAGCTGGCTACCGTTAGTGATAACCTTAATACCTTAGAGGGACAGATATCCGATAAGGAAGCCGAGATTTCACAGACCGAGTCAGATCTTGAGGAAGCGATATCAATAGAGAACGCGCAGTATGAAGCGATGAAGAAGCGCATAAGGTTCATGTATGAGAAGAAGGAATACACCTATGCGGAGATGCTTTTTACATCGACGAGTTTCTCGGATTTTTTGAATAAGAACAATTATATTGAGAAGCTTTCCGAGTATGACCGTAAGATGCTTAACAAATATGTCGAGACAAGGAAGAATGTCGAAGACACCAAAGCTACGCTGGAGGCACAGAAGGCGGAACTTGATAAGTATCATGAACAGGTTGCTGCGGAACAGGCCAAGGTTTCCGGATATGTTAATGCAACATCCAATGAGATAGGCAAATATGCCGGAGAGATTAAAGCCTTTGAGGCTGTTGCCGATGCGTATGCGGAACAGTCGGCCAAGGAAGAGGAGAATATAGCGGCACTAAAGAAGCAGCTGGCGGAAGAGATAGCGATGTCCAAGTTGGCGGCACAGTCCAAATGGAGAGACATCTCCGAGGTGCAGTTCCAGGACGGAGACAGATATCTTCTGGCCAATCTGATCTATTGTGAAGCGGGGAATCAGCCGTATGAAGGACAGCTTGCCGTAGGTGCGGTTGTCATTAACAGAGTGTTAAGCTCAGTTTATCCGGATACGGTTGTGGGAGTTATATATCAGAACAAGCAGTTTTCGCCCGTAGGTGACGGTCATCTGGCGCTGGCACTTGCTTCGGACAAAGCCACTGCAGCCTGTTATAAGGCGGCGGATGAAGCTATGAGCGGCCAGACGAACGTAGGTAACTGCGTGTATTTCAGAACACCGATAGAGGGACTGACGGGAATCCAGATCGGTGCACACATATTCTACTGATCACATTCGATGATTGTATGACTAAAGGTTTTCTGCATGGAGGAAAAAGGGATGTATCCGACGCTTTATCGTAAAAGAATAATACCTGATGAGTGTGTAAAATTAAAAGATGATATAATTTTACATATGGATAATAAGGTACTTTTGACAAAGTGGCAGACTTTAAAACCCCGAAAAGATTTCCATCACGGATATTCCATGTATCTTTTTGAAGAAGGTATCAAAGTAAGTAAGTTTTTAAGAGAGGATGATTCATTATATTATTGGTATTGCGATATAGTTGAATTTGAAGAGAACAAAGAGAAGAATGAGCTTACTGTTGTCGACCTGCTGGTTGACATAACTATAGACAGTGAAGACAGGTTAAACGTTCTTGATGTGGACGAACTTTCGGAAGCATATAATAAAGGGCTTATAAGTGATGAGCAATTCCATACTTCCGTGGAACGACTGGGGAAGTTGCTTACGTCAGTACATAACGGCGATTTTAAGAAATATACAGACTATATAGATAATTACGCAGATTCTTTACACAATTGAGAATATCCTGTATAATAGCCTTTAGTTGAAATGAAAGGAACAGCATGTGAAGGGAAGCAGAAGGAGTAATATCAGAGTATTGTCGTATATATCCCAATTTGCTATCAATATGCTGGTTCCTATTTTTTTATGTTCGGCTCTCGGATACTATTTGGATAAGCGTTTAAATACGAGCTTTATCTATATAATAATGTTTTTCGTCGGAGCTGTGGCAGGTGCCCGTAATATATATATTCTGGCTAAGAGAGAATATGAGGATGACGAAGACGACAGGCAGGAAGACAATTGACAGAACATTGGCGGATATCATCGTGGGCATCCTGGTGTTCGGCCTGATACTTCAATTGATACTCATCTGGTTTGTTTCTCAGAAGTTGTTCTTTTGCATAGGTCTGTGGACAGGAATACTCACGGCCTGTGTTTATGCATATCATATCTGGTGGTCGCTTGATCGTAATCTTACCGTCAATGCTGACAACGAGCGGGGAGCGACGGCTTTTTCCCTTAAGCACAGTGTGATAAGGTATGCGGCGGTTGCGCTGGTATTGCTGGGACTTTGGTATATCGGCGGCAATACATCAATGCTTGCGGGATTTGCAGGTGTGCTTGGAATCAAGGTCGGTGCGTATCTGCAGCCGGTGATAAGCAGGTTTACCGGAAGATTTTTTGATAAACAGTAGTTTTGCCGTTCGGAATGCGGCAACTGTACATGATATACAATACGGAATAAGGAGGTGGGTCTATGAATCCGATATTGCTTGCAGCGGATGATGAAGTGGATTTTATGATACACGGAATCTTCTCGTATGACTTTTTCGGACAGAAGGTTTGGATAACGACGACTCACGTGAGTACGCTCATAGTTCTGATCACACTGATGATATTCATGTTTGTGGCCGGAAGAGCTATGAAAAAGGGCAAGGAAGTCCCTGAAGGATTCCAGAATGTCGTGGAACTCATAGTTGAGAAGCTTGACGGAATGGTTGAGTCGACTATGGGAAGCAAGGGCAGGAACTTCCGCAACTACATAGGGACAATATTTATCTTTATTATTTTCAGCAATATTTCGGGACTGCTGGGACTCAGACCGCCGACGGCGGATTACGGAACTACATTGCCGCTTGGTCTTATAACCTTTACGCTGATCTTTATAACGAAGATAAGATATCAGAAGGTTACCGGATTCTTAAGAGGACTCTGCGACCCCTGGCCTTTCTGGGCACCGATCAACATCATCGGCGATGTTGCGGTTCCGATATCGTTGTCTTTGCGTCTGTTTGCCAATATCCTTTCGGGTACGGTAATGATGGCATTGATCTACGGATTGTTAAGCAGAATAGCTTATGTATGGCCCGCAGCGTTGCATGTATACTTTGACCTGTTCTCGGGTGCAATCCAGACATACGTATTCTGTATGCTTACAATGACTTATATCGCGGATGCGATGGGTGATTCATAATTATGGGCTTTCGCCCTGCGAGGGCTTGAACATAACTATAACGAGAGCACGGAACTCTCAGTTTTACTATTTTATTACACAACGGAGGAATGAATTATGGAATTCAACACTAACTTTATTCTCGGATGTTCGGCAATAGGTGCAGGACTTGCGGTTATCGCAGGTATCGGCCCCGGTGTAGGACAGGGTATTGCAGCCGGACACGCTGCTGCTGCTGTAGGACGTAACCCCGGTGCTAAGGGTGATATCACAGGTACCATGCTTTTGGGTCAGGCCGTAGCGGAGACGACAGGTCTTTACGGCTTGCTTATAGCTATGATACTTATCTTTGTTAAGCCTCTGGCAAAATAAAGCCTTCGTAAGGACATAACAGAAAGGAGGCAGAAGGTTGGATTTATATACTAATGCAGGTTTTATACTTGCAACGGCAGAGGGGATGACCCCGAGACTGTTCGACCTTGATATGCAGTTGCTGCATGATGCGATCCTGACACTCATTGCTGTTATCGCACTGTTCTTCTTTGCATCGTATTTCTTCTTTAATCCCGCAAGAGAATTTTTGAAGAAGCGTCAGGAGAAGATCAAGAGTGAACTCGATGAGGCCAAGGAGAGTCTTGACAGCGCCAAAGCTTTAAAGAGTGAGTATGAGCAGAAGCTGCATGATATCAATAAAGAGGCAGAGGCAATACTCAGCGAGGCGAGACGTAAGGCACTTGACGGAGAGGCCGCTACAATCGCCAAGGCCAAGGAAGAGGCATCAGGCATAATCGCCAGAGCCAATACCGAGGCAGAGCTTGAGAAGAAGCGCGTGGCTGATGATGTTAAGCGTGAGATGGTTACGGTAGCGTCTGCGATAGCCGGCAAGGTAATCGGACAGAATATGGACACAGAAGTCCAGGAAAAGCTTATAGATGACACTTTGAAGGAAATGGGTGATAGCACATGGCTAAGCTGATATCCAAAACATATGGTGATGCTTTGCTTGAGCTTGTGGCTGAACAGAACAACGAAGATGCTATGATGGAAGAGGTTAAGGCTTTATCAGAGATCCTTAACGACAATCCCGATTTTATGAAGCTTATGTGTAATCCCCGTGTGGATATGGACAATAAGCTTGAGGTCGTACAGAATGTTTTCGGTGGCAGGCTGTCAGCCGAATTGATGGGTTTCCTTAAGATAGTCGTATCAAAAGGAAGATTCCCGGAGATTCAGAGTATATTCGCATATTTCATGGATGAGACAGAGAAGCTTAAGGGTATAGGAAAAGCTTATGTCACGACACCCATGGAACTGAGTGCGGATGAGAAAGCCAAAGTAGAGAAAAGACTGTTGGAGACAACCGGATATAAGAGCATTAAGCTTAACTATGCAATCGATGAAAGCCTTATCGGCGGAATGAAGATTCGCATAGGCGACAGAGTTGTGGACAGCAGTATCAGTACGAAGATTGAAAAGCTTAAGCAGAGTCTGATGAATACGATGCTTAATTAGCGTAAAGCAAAGTCAAGGAAAGGAAAAGATCCATGAATTTAAGACCAGAAGAGATTAGTTCAGTCATCAAGGATCAGATCAAGAGATATTCAAAGGAGATGGAAGTATCCGATGTGGGTACCGTCATTCAGGTTGCAGACGGTATTGCCCGCGTGCATGGTCTTGAGAAGGCTATGCAGGGTGAGCTTCTTGAATTCCCCGGTGAGATATACGGAATGGTGCTTAACCTCGAGGAAGATAACGTAGGTGCGGTGCTTTTAGGTAATCACAAGAATATCAATGAGGGTGATGTGGTCAAGACTACGGGACGAGTTGTTGAAGTACCTGTAGGCGACGCAATGCTCGGTAGAGTAGTCAATGCCCTCGGCCAGCCGATAGACGGCAAGGGTCCTATAGAGACTGACAAATATCGTCAGATAGAGAGAGTCGCTTCGGGCGTTATCACCCGTAAGTCGGTAGATACTCCCTTACAGACAGGTATCAAGGCTATAGACTCGATGGTTCCCATCGGAAGAGGCCAGAGAGAGCTTATTATCGGTGACAGACAGACCGGTAAGACGGCCATAGCCATAGATACGATCATTAACCAGAAGGGACAGAACGTTAAGTGTATATATGTTGCCATCGGTCAGAAGGCTTCTACCGTTGCCAATATAGTTAAGACACTTGAAGAGTACGGTGCGATGGCATATACGACCGTTGTAGCATCAACGGCCAGTGAACTTGCGCCTTTGCAGTACATTGCTCCTTATGCCGGTTGTGCAATTGGTGAGGAGTGGATGGAGAACGGACAGGACGTGCTTGTTATATATGATGACTTGAGTAAGCACGCTACCGCTTACCGTACACTCTCATTGCTTCTTAAGCGTCCGCCCGGACGTGAGGCATATCCCGGTGATGTATTCTACCTGCACTCAAGACTTTTGGAGCGTGCGGCAAGAATGAGCGAAGAGTACGGCGGAGGATCTCTTACGGCACTTCCCATCATCGAGACACAGGCAGGTGACGTTTCTGCGTATATCCCTACCAATGTTATTTCGATTACAGACGGACAGATATATCTTGAGACAGAGATGTTCAACTCAGGTTTCAGACCTGCCATTAACGCCGGACTTTCGGTATCGAGAGTTGGTGGCGCAGCTCAGATTAAGGCCATGAAGAAGATCGCGGCACCTATTCGTGTGGAGCTTGCACAGTACAGAGAACTGGCTGCTTTTGCACAGTTCGGTTCCGAACTTGATGCTGATACCAAGGAGAAGCTTGCTCAGGGTGAAAGAATCAGAGAGATTTTGAAGCAGCCTCAGTATAAGCCCATGCCTGTACAGTATCAGGTAATAATCATATATGTTGCTACGAACAAATATCTGCTTGATATTCCCGTAAGTGCAATTACGAGATTTGAGACCGAGCTCTTCGAATTCCTTGATACAAAGTATCCTGAGATTCCGAAGAATATAGCAACCGAGAAGCAGATCTCTGATGAGACGGATGCACTGCTTAAGAAGGCAGTTGAGGAATTTAAGGCACAGTTCAAGTAAAGACTTGATGATTGGAAGGTGATTATATATGGCGTCTATGAGAGATATCAAAAGGCGTAGAAGCAGTATACAGAGTACCGGACAGATCACTAAGGCTATGAAACTGGTGTCTACAGTTAAGCTGCAGCGTACCAAGCAGGCAGCCATGAACAGTAAGGGTTACTTTGATTACATGTATCGTACGGTCAGTTCAATGCTTGGGAAGGCCGGAGAGATCAATCATCCTTATGTTTTGGGCAACGGAAGTACCAAAAAGGCAGTAGTGATGATAACAGGTAACAGAGGACTTGCAGGCGGATATAACTCCAATGTGGTCAAACTTGTTACCAGAAGTGAGCTTAAGAAGGAAGACGTAGTGGTCTATACCCTGGGTAAAAAGGGTCGTGAGGCTATGAACAGGTATGGCTATGAAATATCGGAAGATTTCTCCGGTATGATAGACGCTCCGGAATATGTGGATGCGATGAGACTGTCTACAATTCTTCTTAATTCATACAGAAACGGGGAGATAGGCGAGATTTACCTCGCATATACCAATTTCAAGAATACGGTTGTTCATGAACCTAAGCTTATGAAGCTTTTGCCGGTAGACAAGGCCGAAGCAATCGAAGGCCCTACGGATGATGCTGGAGGACCTGTTGCTCCGATGAACTTTGAGCCCGAAGAGGAAGAAGCTTTGGAGCTTATCATTCCCAAGTATATTACGAGCATAATATACGGCGGTATGATTGAATCCGTGGCCAGTGAGAACGGAGCCAGAATGCAGGCGATGGACAATGCTACTACGAATGCCGAAGAGATGATAGATAAGCTGACATTGCAGTACAACAGAGCAAGACAGGGCTCTATCACTCAGGAGCTTACAGAGATCATTGCCGGTTCACAGGCACAGAATTAGTGTATATTGTTAACAGAAAGGACAATTAGTATGGCGGATATGCATATAGGCAAGATTACGCAGATTATAGGAGCCGTGCTCGATATCAAGTTCAAGGAAGGTGAATTGCCCGAGATCAATGAGGCAATCAAGATTACCAGAAGCGATGAGAGCAAGCTTACAGTGGAGGTTTCACAGCATCTTGGTGATGATACGGTAAGATGTATCGCTATGGGACCTACAGACGGTCTCGTAAGAGGAATGGAGGCTGTTGCCACCGGTGCACCCATAACGGTACCGGTAGGTGAGAATACTCTCGGAAGAATGTTCAATGTATTGGGTGAGCCTATAGATAATAAGCCGGCACCCAACACGGATACATATGAGCCGATACACAGACCTGCACCCGAGTTCGTGGAGCAGGCAACCGAGGCTGAGATCCTCGAGACCGGTATCAAGGTCGTTGATCTTCTTTGCCCCTACCAGAAGGGTGGTAAGATCGGACTCTTCGGAGGTGCCGGAGTTGGTAAGACAGTGCTTATCCAGGAGCTTATTCGTAACATAGCTACCGAGCATGGCGGATATTCCGTATTCACGGGCGTAGGAGAGCGTACCAGAGAGGGTAACGATCTTTACTACGAGATGAAGGAATCCGGAGTTATAGATAAGACAACGATGGTCTTCGGTCAGATGAACGAGCCCCCGGGAGCAAGAATGAGAGTCGGACTTACCGGACTTACAATGGCTGAGTATTTCAGAGACAAAGCCGGCAAGGATGTGCTTTTATTCATAGACAATATCTTCAGATTTACACAGGCAGGTTCCGAGGTTTCGGCCCTTTTGGGACGTGTACCTTCTGCCGTTGGTTATCAGCCCACACTTCAGACTGAGATGGGTGCATTACAGGAGCGAATCACTTCTACGAAGAACGGTTCCATTACATCGGTTCAGGCCGTATACGTACCTGCCGATGACCTTACGGACCCCGCTCCCGCTACGACGTTCGCGCACTTGGATGCAACGACGGTACTTAGCCGTTCTATAGTGGAGCTCGGTATCTATCCTGCCGTTGATCCTCTTGAGTCTACATCACGTATCCTCGATCCCAGAATCGTTGGTGAGGAGCACTACAAGGTTGCCAGAGGAGTACAGGAGATACTTCAGAAGTACAAGGAACTTCAGGATATCATTGCCATCCTTGGTATGGACGAGCTTGGTGAGGAAGATAAGCTTATCGTTGCCAGAGCGCGTAAGATACAGAGATTCCTTTCACAGCCTTTCTTCGTGGCAGGTCAGTTCACGGGCTTGGAAGGTAAGTATGTACCTGTTGCTGAGACGATCAGAGGCTTTAAGGAGATAATAGAAGGTAAGCATGATGACATACCTGAGAGTTATTTCCTCAACGCCGGAAGCATTGATGATGTTGTTGCAAGAGTAAAGTAATAACAGTTGGAGATAGGTATGGCAGAAAGCGGCAATACATTTAAGATAAAAGTCATTACTCCGGACAGAACCTTCTATGAGGGTGATGCAACCATGGTGGAGTTTAATACCACCGAGGGAGCAATCGGTGTATATAAAAACCACGTTCCCATGACGGTTATTATCAAGCCCGGAGTGTTGACTATTACCGGGGAGGATGTTAAGAAAGCGGCATTACATTCCGGTTTTGTAGAGATACTTCAAGATTCCGTAACAATATTGGCAGAGGTCATAGAGTGGCCGGATGAGATCGATGAGATGCGAGCACTTGCTGCCAAGGAACGTGCGGAAAGACTTCTTACGGAAAGAGATCCCAAGACTGATATTGCAAGAGCAGAGACGGCTTTAGCCCGTGCGATGGCGAGAATCAGTGTAAAAAAATAGGAATTCTTTGGTATTATGAAGAAAACAGGCATAAGAATAAGTGTTATAATCATCACCTTTGTTATAGCACTTATTTTTTTCTCATTTTATTACAATCAGGGAACAACCGACATGACGGTAGAGATGAGTAAACCGTCAATGCCGGTTGTTTATATAGATATAGGCGGTCTCAGAGTCAACGAGATGCACGGTATTACTGTGCCCGTTGACTGTTCTACGTTCAGAGATGCGGTTACTCCTGTCGGCGAAGACAGAAATGTATCATTTATCATAGATAAGTATGATACGAGCATAATCGAAATGAATGTGGAAGTAAGAAGCGTGGACGGTGAGCGACTTATAGAGAACACCAAGATACTTCATTATGACGACTATAAGAATTATACTGCCGCAACAATACAGTTAAAGGACCTTATTGATGCGGGTAAGGAGTATAATCTCATCCTTAAGTTAAGCCTTTTGGATGGCAGAGAGATAGATTATTATACAAGGATAGTTCAGAATCCGGATGCAGACAGTTTTGAAAAGCTGGAATTTGTTTTGGATTTCAATAGAAGGACTTTCGACAAAGAAAACATAAAAGATCTTTCTACATATATGGAACCGTCCGCAGACGCTGACAATACGACTTTAGGCACTGTGACAATCAACAACAGCATGAATCAGCTTTCCTGGGGTAATTTGCCTTCTCCCGAGCTTATGGGAAGCCCTAATGCCTATATTAAGGAGATAGGCGACACTATGGCGTCAATTGAGCTTAAGTATCAGCTCTCTTCGGGTAAGAACAGGGACAGGAGAGTATACAACGTAACGGAGTATTACCGTATAAGAAAGACCGATACAAGATTCTACCTTTTGTCATTTTCAAGGAAAATGGATCAGATATTCACAATCGACAAGATGAACTGTGTTGAAGATAAGATACAGTTGGGTATTCAGGGTTCGGAACCTGAGATAATGGAGAGTGAAGGCGGGGAGATTGTTGCTTTTGAGAATGAAGGAAGACTTTACAGTTACAATCTCACTTCCAATAAGTTTGTAAGGCTTTTCTCTTTCTTTGACAGCCCTGATGAAGATGTAAGATACAGGTACAGGGGAAGCGATGCAAAGCTCCTTAACGTTGAGGAAAACGGCAATGTCTCGTTCATAGTATACGGATATATGAACAGAGGTGTACATGAAGGAGAGATAGGAATAGAGGTATGCTATTACGACAGCATACTTAACACAATAGAGGAGCGGGCCTTCATTCCATATGAGAAATCACCGGATATTTTAAGGTGCGATATGGACAACCTTTGCTTCTTAAATGCGGGCGGAGACCTCTTTATCTTCCTTGACGGTGTTATATACAAGATAATACCCGGCATTACGGATGAGACTATAATAGCCAAAGATGTTAATGAGGATTCATTCTTCGTATCCGGAAGCCAGCAGGAGATTGTATGGCAGGAACCCACGGAGAATAACAGTGAGATTTTCACCGAACTTTCGGTAATGAGTCTGGTGGGAGGAGAGACAAGCGTAGTTAAAAGCGGAAGCAGCGAATATATAAGACCCATCGGTTTCATGGATGATGATCTGATATACGGACTTTGCAGTAAGTCCGATACCGTTCATAATCAGCTCGGAGATGTCATTTTCCCCATGAACCGTATCATTATAAGGTCAAAGGAAGGCGAGATACTTAAGGAATACAAAGAAGAAGACATATATGTGACATCGGCGTCCATAGATGGAACACAGATGACGCTTAACAGGGCTAAAAAGGATGATAACGGGCTGCTTATAGAAGTGGATGACGATCACATTACAAGCAATGCCGAGCAAAAAGAAGGTAAGAATACCCTCGTATATTCACAGACTGATGAATATGAAAGAGAGGTAGCTCTAAAGCTTAAGAATGAAATAGATTTCAAATCCATGAAGATTCTTACGCCCAAAGAAGTGCTCTATGAGGGCGGAAGAGAAATCAATCTTGAAAAATCTGAGCACAAGGACAGATTCTTAGTATACGGTGACGGTGAAGTCGTAGGTATATTTGACAAGCCGGCAAAGGCCGTTGCTGAGGCCTATGAGATCCGCGGAACCGTTATGGATACATACGGTAATGAGATATACAGAAGAGGAGAGACCGTTGCAAGGAACCAGATAATGGCTGTTAAAGAGAAGCAGGTTACGGATACAAAGAATTCTCTTGCAATATGCCTCGATACCATTCTTTCGCTTGAGGGAGTATCAAGGAATACTGAATATATGCTGCAGATGGGTCAGAATGCTTACGAAATAATGACAGGAAATCTGGAAGATGCATATGTTCTGAATCTGACGGGATGTCCGATGGATGTTATGTTGTATTATGTCAACCAAGACATACCTGTGCTTATATATATGAATGACGAATCAGCCCTGCTGATGATCGGATTCAATGAACAGAACATAGTTGTAATGGATCCCGAAAAAGGGGAGATATATAAGATCGGAAGAAAAGACTCCAAGGAACTGTTCGACAATAACGGGAACAGATTCCTTACTTATGCGATAAAGCACAACGAATAAGCTTACTGCTTCTTCAGAGCTCCGCTCTTATATTTTGCTACAATATTCTGGATACGCTCATTAGGAATCAGAAGATCGCTTATTGAAGAATCATGGTTGAGTGTATCGATTATATAGGCTATATATTTACTCAGATCACAGCTTATATACCAGTCACGCTTAAGGAGTTCCTCGGGCTGATATATAAGATTGGTGGTAAGAATCTTGGTTATGATGCCTTTGTCGCAGCATTCGTCAAAACGCTCAAGACCGTTGGTAAACAGGCCGAAGGTAGAGAATACGAATATTCTTCCGGCCTTCCTTTTCTTAAGTTCGGTTGCTACTTCGAGCATACTTTCACCTGAAGATATCATATCGTCAATTATAATTATGTCCTTGCCTTCTACGCTTGAACCAAGGAACTCGTGCGCAATAATAGGATTGCGTCCGCCGACCACTTTGGTATAGTCACGTCTCTTGTAGAACATACCCATATCAAAGCCGAGGACGTTGGCGATATATATTGCTCTTCCCATACCGCCTTCATCGGGACTGACTACCATCATATGGTCTGAATCAAGCTTAAGATCGTCCACATTGTTAAGTAAGCCTTTAATAAACTGATACGCAGGCTGTATAGTCTCGAATCCGTGTAAAGGTATTGCATTCTGAACTCTGGGGTCGTGTGCATCGAAAGTAATGATGTTGTCCACGCCCATCTTGATAAGTTCCTGCAAAGCTATGGCACAGTCAAGAGATTCTCTTGCGGTGCGCTTATGCTGTCTGCTTTCGTATAAGAACGGCATAATGACGGTTATACGTCTTGCCTTTCCGCCTACTGCAGCTATTATTCTCTTTAAATCCTGGTAATGATCGTCCGGAGACATGTGGTTGACATAACCACCCATAGAATAGGTAAGTGAATAGTTGCACACATCCACAAGAATATACAGATCCGTACCTCTGACGGACTCAAGGATCTCTCCCTTTCCTTCGCCGGAACCGAAGCGGGGAACACGTGCGTTAAGAATATATGAATCCCTCTGATAGCCTGCAAAAGCAATACTGCTCTTATGCTCGTTCTCACGCTCGGTACGCCACTTTACCAGATATGAATCGACTCTTTCACCAAGATTCTTACAGCTGTTCAGTGGAATGATCCGAAGGGAACCTACAGGAATGGATTCAAGGTTTCTTTTCTCTTCGCGCTTCTCCGTAACGGAATTCTCCATAGGGAATTAATCCTCGCTTTCTTATGTGTAATTGTATACCGTGGTTACGTGCTAATTCGCAAGCTTGCTGACTATCCTGATATCAGGACCCGAGAGCCTGCAGAATGTGAAATCCCCCGTCAGTCTTGAGAATATTCTGTCCGTATATCGCTCCTGAAGCTCTTCCAAAGACAGGTTGGTGGAAATGATAATCGACTTTTTACGAAGGGCTCTTTCGTTCAGAAGTGAGAAAAGAGCGGCTATTGTAAAATTATTCGTAATTTCTGTTCCAAGATCGTCTATGATGAGCAGCTCGCAATCATATATCGGACTGTTCTCATCCGAAACGTCGTTAAATCTGTCGTTTCGGGAAGAAGGCCTGTCAAATGCGGCCTTGGCAAGTGTATCGATAAGCATCGAAGAACTGAAGTATATTACCGAATGACCTTCCTTAAGAAGTTCGCTCGCAACACACGATGACAGTAATGACTTGCCGGTTCCTACTGTACCATATAAAAGAAGATTTTGGTAGTCTGATTTGAAATTATTTACAAAACCGATGGCCTTCTGTTTGGACTCCTTAAATCTGTTAAGGTCATCACCCGAGTAGTATTTTTCCGACATCCTGTCAAAAGAAACGTCCTTAAGGATTGTCTGGATATTGGACTGATCATAAAGAAGAGCTATCTCTTTATCCTTAAAGCAATGGCATTTCCTTCCGTCAATAAAGCCGGTATCCTTACAGTCAGGGCATTTATATATGGGCTTAAGGTAATCTCTGTCAAGACCGGCAATAATTAAAAGTTCTTCCTTTTGCCTTCTGATATCTTCAGCCAACTTTGAAAAAGAAGATATGGCGGTCTTGTCTCCGGATAATGACTTTTTGGTATATTCCAGGCTTAATTCGGCTAACTTGTCCGATAAGGCCTTATACTCCGGTATATGGCTGTTGACGTATTCCGTACGCTTGTCCAAAAGCATACGGGAAGTAAGTCTGTCATTGTCATATTCGCGTTTTATCTTTTCGTACTGAGCATTGTTCAGTGCCATTGACGGTTCCCCTTTATTGCAGCCTGATTACGGTCTAATTCTGAAGAAGCTTCTGTTCCAGTATATTGAAGTCGTAATCGTTCTGTTCGAACTGATGGAACATTGTTGAAGTCTGCCTTTTTCTGCCCTGTGCGGAGCGTGAAGACGCAGACTTGGAAGCCCTGTTTGCCGTATCGTCAAATGAAGAAGTGTATTCACGGGCTTTCTTGACTGTATCTATACCGCGATCTGCCCAGTCCGTGGCAACCTTGTCCATGTATGCGAAACTACTCTTGCCGCGGGAAACACAGAACTGAATAAGATAATCTATGAGTTCCTCACTGAAATTAAGCTCATCACAATAAAATAAGATTGAACGGATGTCGTTGGCGCTTAAAGTCTTCTTAAGATACTGCTCTGCAATAAAAATCAGCTGAGGAGTCTCTTTTCTGTTCTTGAAAGCTTTAAGATCGTCAAGAGTATAGTTGGGACGTACAGGTTCTGCACAGAGCCTGTCGCTGCCTGCGCTATCAGGCTGACTGACTATTGTAAGCTGTGGAGATTTCTTTTCTGAAGATGGTCTTGCTTTAGCCGGATCGTATAATCTTATACCTACGATACCGCCGTTGCTGTCGTAATCCAATGAGAGAATCCCCTTCTTCTCCCAGTAGCGAAGTGCACGACATACATCTTTTTCCGTATGATTGAACTTGTCGGCTATATCGCTGATATTGGTCTGTTTGCCCGCATTGAACATACGGTAAAGGTACAGATACACCTTGATCTGGCAGTCGTTGGCATCAGCCAGAAATTCATCAATAAAAAGATTCGAAACCATGATACTGCCGGAATCACAGTCCCGATACAGAGTTAATTCACACATGACTACTCCCACAAAAATATATTCGACATGGCAAATTATAGCACAGGGATATTCAAAATAAAATACCTCGAAGAACCGCAAACCCTTGTAAAACGGGCGTTTTCGGACAATGTGGATAATGTGGACAATGTGGATAGAAAAAAACGATGTTTGCAAAGCATGGTAAAATCATATCCGAACGGGCATAAAAATATCCACAAAACATTGTATCATCAAAGAGACAATATTTTGTGGATAAAGTGGATAATTATAATCCTAACAGGCTTTCGCCCACTTTTACAATATCTCCGGCCCCCATAGTTATCAACAAATCACCCGGGGAACATTTTTCCAAACAAAAATTTTCAATCTCGTCAAAACTGGGGAAATAATAACACTCGCTTCCGCGTTTCAACAGTTCCGCCTGCAGGTCTTTAGAGGATATTCCGATGGTGTTCTTCTCGCGCGCCGCATATATGTCGGCAAGAACAATAACATCCGCTATCGACAAACTCTCGGCAAAATCCGTAAGGAAAGCCTTGGTTCTTGTATAAGTATGCGGCTGGAATATAACCCAAAGTCGGTTATGCTTATATCCCTTGGCGCTGTTAAGCGTTGATGCGATCTCGGTCGGATGATGTGCGTAATCGTCTATGATGGTTACTTCTCCGACAGTTCCCTTGTATTCGAATCTTCTGTCGGTGCCCATAAATTTGCCGATCAGGCTTATTGCTTTATCAAGCGGCACATCACATGCGCTGCAGCAGCATAAGGCTGCCAGTGAGTTGGCAACATTGTGCTTTCCGGGAACAAGCAGACTAACCGTTTTTTGTCCCTCAGGGCAATGCAAAGTGTAGGTTGCATTGCTCTTCTCGTCAAACTTTATATCTGTAGCATAATAATCAAAGCGGTCGTCGAAACCGAAGGTCTTCACATTGCATGGAAGATCGCCGATGATCTGATCAAGATTGTCTATCTCGCCGTTGATAATCAGAGTTCCGTCCATCGGAAGGAGTTCGGCGAATTTAGTAAAAGAATTTCTTATATCATTGATATCTTTGAAAAAGTCCATATGGTCTTCTTCAATATTGAGTATCAGAGCGATACGCGGGAAGAAACTTAAGAAACTGTTGGTATATTCGCATGCTTCCGTAACAAAGTATTTGGAATGTCCGATTCTTATATTGCCGTCGATGCTCTTAAGCATTCCGCCGACCGACAGCGTGGGATCGAGGTCACAGCCAAGCAGCACTTCGGAGATCATCGATGTGGTGGTTGTCTTGCCGTGGGTTCCGCTTACGGCTATGGGGAGATCGAAGTTCTTCATTATCTCGCCCAAAAGTTCGGCCCTTGAAAGGCTCGGTATTCCGAGACGTGTCTTCTCAATCCATTCCGGATTGTCGGTGTGTATTGCCGCTGTGTATACAAAAAGATCTATATCGGGAGTGATATTGGTCGTACGCTGCCCGATGTGAACTTTTATTCCCTGATTCTCAAGCGTGGACGTAAGCTCGGAAGCCTTCATGTCCGAACCGGATATTTTAAAGCCTCTGCTGTGAAGGATCTCGGCAAGTCCGCTCATACTTATTCCGCCTATGCCGCAGAAAAAAACGTGAATTGGTCTGTTGAAATCAAGCTGATACATATGTCTCCTCCATGCCGGACTGTCCGACCAGATAATTCTATCGCAAATCGTGATAAAAAACAAATGAGATTGCAGAAATACGCGCTTATATAAATTTACTAAAAATAATTAGATTATTTTCGAATTTTTGTAAAAATTATTCACAATTTGGGACTAATATGCTATAATTTCAATACATTTACTTCAATTTTTTTTATGGAGGAAGGACATGATTAAGAAAGAGATGATTGCCATGCTTCTCGCGGGAGGTCAGGGAAGCAGGTTGGGAGTGCTGACATCCAAGGTGGCCAAGCCGGCAGTCTCATTCGGCGGAAAGTACAGAATTATTGATTTCCCTCTCAGTAACTGTATCAACTCGGGGATTGATACGGTCGGAGTACTCACGCAGTATCAGCCTTTAAGGCTTAATACTCATATCGGAATAGGTATTCCGTGGGATCTTGACCGTAATATCGGCGGTGTTACGGTGTTGCCGCCTTATGAGAAGATTTCCAATACCGACTGGTACACAGGTACGGCTAATGCCATATATCAGAATATCGATTATATGGACAGTTTTAATCCCGAATATATACTAATCCTGTCCGGCGACCATATTTATAAGATGGATTATGAGGTTATGCTTGACTTCCATAAGCAGAACAAGGCTGACTGTACTATAGCGGTTATGCCGGTTCCCATGGAGGAAGCCAAGAGATTCGGAATCATGATTACTGATGAGAACAGAAGAATCACGGATTTCGAAGAAAAGCCCGAGAATCCCAGAAGCAACCTTGCTTCAATGGGTATATACATATTCAACTGGAGTACGTTAAGGGAAGCACTTGTTGAGAAGGCGCAGGTTCCGAACCTTGACTTCGGTAAGCATATCATCCCCTATTGCCACGAGAAGGGATCTCCGATGTATGCATACGAATTCAACGGCTATTGGAAGGATGTCGGAACTCTTAATTCATATTGGGAAGCCAATATGGAGCTTATAGATATAGTTCCCGAGTTCAATCTTTACGAAGAGTACTGGAAGATCTATACCAAGAGCGAGGCACTTCCTCCGCAGTATTATGCACCCGGAAGTGTTATAGACAAGAGCATTGTCGGTGAGGGAACGGACATATACGGTCAGGTATACAATTCCGTTATCGGCTGCGGTGTTACCATAGGTAGGGGTACCGTTGTCAGAGACTCCATCATCATGAACAATACCGTGATCGGGGACGGATGTGAGCTTAACAAGACAATAGTAGCTGAGAATGTTGTAATCAATAACGGCGCAAGATTCGGTATAGGCGAAGAAGTCGAGAACGAGACTGATCCTCATATATATAATCACGGTCTTGTATGTATCGGAGAGAAGAGTGTCATACCCGAAGGTATCACGATAGGCAAGAATGCATGCGTATTCGGTGTTACTGAAGAATCGGATTATGAGAATAAGACGCTTGAGAGCGGCAAAACTTTGATTAAGGCAGGTGATGAACAATGAGAGCGATAGGAATTATACTTGCCGGTGGCAATAACCACCGCATGAAGGAATTGTCCGCCAAGCGTGCAGCCGGTGCGATGCCGATAGCGGGAAGTTACAGAGCGATCGATTTTACCCTTAGTAACATGTCCAATTCCCATATTCAGAAGGTTGCGGTGTTCACGCAGTACAATGCGAGAAGTCTCAATGAGCATTTGAGTTCATCCAAGTGGTGGGATTTCGGACGTAAGCAGGGAGGCCTTTTCGTATTTACTCCCGCAGTAACCGCGGAGAACAGTCTGTGGTTCAGAGGTACGGCAGATGCGATTTATCAGAATCTTGATTTCCTTAAGTCGTCACATGAGCCTTATGTTGTTATCGCATCTTCGGATTGTGTATACAAGCTGGACTATAACAGAGTTTTAGAGTATCATATCGAGAAGAAAGCGGACATAACTGTTGTATGCAAGGACATGCCGGCAGATATGAACGTTGAGAGATACGGCACCGTCAAGATGAATGAGGAGTGCCAGATAGAAGAGTTCGAGGAGAAGCCCATCGTGGCTAAATCGAACACCATCTCATGCGGTATATATGTTATCAGACGTAGGCTGCTTATAGAGATGATTGAGAAATGTGCTGATGAGGACAGATATGATTTTGTCAGAGATGTTCTTATCAGGTATAAGGATCAGAAGGCGATTTTCGGTTATAAGCTTAAGGAGTATTGGAAAAACATCTCGACGATCGAAGATTATTTCAATGCCAACATGGACTTCCTTAAGGCGGATGTGAGAGATTATTTCTTTAAGCAGTATCCGGATATCTATTCGAAAGTTGATGATCTGCCTCCCGCTAAGTTCAATCAGGGGGCACACATCAGTAACAGCCTTATAAGCAGTGGAACGATTGTGAACGGATCTGTTGAAGATTCGGTTGTCTTCCGTAAGACATTTATCGGTAATAATTGTACCATTAAGAATTCAATCATACTTAATGATGTCTATATTGGTGATAATTCATATATAGAGAACTGTATAGTGGAGAGTCATGGAACCGTTAGGGCTAATTCTTATCACAAAGGAGAGAACGGAATAGAGATAGTCCTTGAGAGTAGTGACCGCTACGTGATGTAGTGCCACCATGCGGGGTTTAGGGTCGACAGCGCAAGTGGAGGTAATTTATGAAGATCACTAACGTAAGGGTAAGGAAGATTACCAAAGAAGGCAAGATGAAAGCGGTTGTATCCGTGACTTTGGATGAAGAGTTTGTAGTACATGACATCAAGGTCATTGAGGGAGAAAAGGGGCTGTTCATTGCCATGCCTAGCAAGAAATCTACCGACGGAGAGTACAGAGACATTGCTCATCCCATCAATTCGGCGACGAGAGAGAAGTGGCAGCAGGAGATTTTGGATGCCTATGAGAAAGCACTTCTGTTACCGGATGACGAAGTAAGTGAATAACAATAAGTTATGAACGGGAGCTGCGATTTTATCGCAGCTCTTCTTTGTGTTGGCATATCCTGTGTGTTATACTATGATACGTATAAAGAGAAGGTTTGATATCAGGATGGTATTTATATGTATATAATTGCGGGTTTGGGTAACCCTGATGAAAAATACAGGGCTACAAGACATAATATAGGATTTGATACTTTAGACAGGCTGGCGGACAGACATGACATAAGGGTAACCGGCAAGGAATGCCAGGCAGTTGTCGGCAAGGGATATATCTGCGGAAGCAAGGTGATATTGGCCAAGCCGCAGACATATATGAACAACAGCGGCGACAGTTTAAGAAGTCTTGTTGAGTATTATAAGGCGGATCCCGAGAACGAAGTTATAATCATATATGATGATATTGCTCTTCCGGTGGGCAGGATAAGAGTAAGACCTGACGGAAGTGCCGGCGGTCATAACGGGATCAAGAGCATAATCGCAAGGCTTAATACCGAAGGATTCTCAAGAGTAAGGATAGGTGTCGGACAGAAGCCCGAGGGAATGGATCTTGCTGCTTATGTACTCGGAAGGTTTTCGCCTGAAGACAGAACGGAGACAGACAAAGCCTCGGAGAGAGCCTGCGATGCTATAGAGACTATTCTGACTGACGGAATAGAGATGTCGATGAATAAATTTAACTGATGATCATTATATGAATACAATACTACAACCCCTTAAAAGCTGGCCGGAATATGATGAAGCCGTATCGGCTCTTAAGAAAAAAAAGACAGTATCCGTAGCGGGATGTATTGATTCCCAGAAATTGAACATATTGGAGAGCTTGTGTGAAGGTATGAACGGTCATACCGGATGCAAGCTCATACTTACTTATTCTGAACAGAGAGTAAGAGAGATAGCAGAAGACATGCGCCTTTATGAGCGTAATGTCATGACTTTCCCTGCAAAGGACCTGATATTCTATCAGGCCGATATTCACGGTAACAAACTGATAACAGACAGAATCGCGGTTATAAGGCGCATACTAAGCGGAGGTGCCGTAACCGTGGTTACAACTTTTGATGCAATAATGGCTCATATGGTGCCCACATCCGTTTTTAAGGAGAACACCTTAAGTATTAAGCAGGGAGATGTGCTGGATGAGAAGGCTGTTGCGGCAAAACTGACTGATATGGGATATGAGAGGACGCCGCTTACTGAAGGCCCGGGACAGTTTTCGATGCGCGGAGGCATTATAGACATATTCGATTCCTGTGAAGAGAACCCGTACAGAATAGAATTGTGGGGCGAAGACGTGGAATCCATTCGTTCTTTTGATGCGGACAGCCAGCGCTCGTATGAGAAACTTGAGAGCGTGGATATTTTTCCCGTGTCTGAACTTGTGATGAACAAGGACAGATTGTATGCGGGCCTTAAAAAGATTGAAAAAGAAGCTTCGGTAAATGTCAAAAAACTAAGGGAAGAATTCCATACCGAAGAGGCTCACAGACTTGATACCGCGGTGAAAAATCTCAGAGAAGACATTGTGGAACTCGGAAGAATGGTCAACCTTGAAAGCTATATCGACTATTTCTATGACAAGACCGTTACATTCCCCGAATACCTTGATAAGGACAATACGATTCTTATCATAGACGAACCGCAGCGAACTGCAGAGCATGCAGAGGCCGTGATGTATGAATTTACGGAGAGCATGAAGTCCAGACTGCTTGGCGGATATGTGTTACCCGGTCAGACCGGTATACTGACGGATCAGAAGAAGGCGCTTAAGTACTGTGAAGGTCTGCCTACAGTTATGTTAACCACGCTGGATGACAGAGGAAAATTATGTAAACCTGATCTCAAACTGAATATTACCACGAGGTCCGTTGCGCCTTATAAAGGTCATTTTGACCTTCTGCTTAAGGACCTTAATACATATAAAAAGAACGGCTTTAAGGTTGTTGTATTATCAGGTTCGAGAACAAGGGCCGAACGCCTTGCCGGTGATTTAAGGGATAATGATATTTCTGCGGTTTATTCCCAGGACCCTTTAAGAAGCCTTGTTCCCGGAGAAGTTCTCTGTATGCACGGAAGCTTAAGGAGCGGTTTTGAATATCCGCTGCTTAAATATGTTGTGATTTCGGAGAGCGACATATTTGGTGCAATCGAGCATAAAAAGCGTAACAGAAAGCAGTACAAGGGACAGAAGATAACGGATTTTGCCCAGTTAAAGGCCGGAGATTACGTGGTGCATATCGACCATGGTATCGGAGTCTACAGAGGAATCGAGAAGGTCGAAGTGGGCGGAATCACAAAGGATTATATGAAGATAGAATACAAGGACGGAGGAATACTCTACGTCCTTGCATCGGGCTTTGACGTGGTTCAGAAATATGCTTCGGTGGATACGGCCAAAAAGCCCAAGATCAATAAACTCGGAGGCAAAGAGTGGGTAAGCACGAAGACAAAAGTCAAAAGTGCCGTTGACAGTATTGCCGAAGACCTTGTTCGTCTTTATGCCATAAGACAGAGCAGGGAAGGTCATGCTTTTTCAAAGGATACAGTATGGCAGAAGGAATTTGAGGAGCTCTTCCCTTATGAAGAGACGCTGGATCAGCTTGCGGCTGTTGATGAGACAAAACATGACATGGAAAGCAAGCGTATCATGGACAGACTCATTTGCGGAGACGTCGGATACGGCAAGACGGAGATTGCCTTAAGAGCGGCATTTAAAGCGGTTACCGACGGCAAGCAGGTAGCGATGCTTGTTCCGACCACGATTCTTGCAAGCCAGCATTACAATACATTTACATCCAGGATGATGAACTTCCCGATTAAGATAGAGGTTCTCTCAAGGTTTAGGTCCGTGTCGGAGCAGAAGAAGACCATAGAGAATCTGAAAAAGGGTATGGTAGATATCGTAATCGGTACGCACAGACTTCTTTCCGATGATGTTGAGTACAAGGATCTCGGCCTTTTGATAGTGGATGAGGAGCAGAGATTCGGCGTTACACACAAGGAGAAACTTAAGAAGCTTAAAGAAAACGTGGATGTTCTGACTTTGTCGGCAACCCCCATTCCACGTACGCTACACATGTCACTTGTGGGCATAAGGGATATGAGCGTACTTACAGAGCCGCCGGGCGAGAGACTTCCGATCCAGACATTTGTGTGTGAGTATAACGAGCAGATGGTCAGAGAGGCGATAATAAGGGAGATATCCAGAGGCGGTCAGGTATATTACATACATAACAGAGTATCGGGAATAGCCGATACCGCCGCAAAACTTTCCGCACTGGTTCCCGAGGCCAATATAGCCTATGCTCACGGACAGATGAAGGAATCGGAACTTGAAAGGCTGATGTTTGATTTCATAGACGGAAGCATAGATGTACTTGTGTCTACGACCATCATAGAGACGGGTATGGACATCGCCAACGTCAACACGGTTATAATCCAGGATTCGGACCGATTCGGCCTTTCGCAGTTATACCAGTTAAGAGGAAGAGTCGGACGCTCGAACAGGACAGCCTATGCGTTTTTGATGTATAAAAGGGATAAGATGCTTAAGGAAGTGGCCGAGAAGCGTCTTGAGGCAATCAGGGAATTTACCGAACTCGGAAGCGGCTTTAAGATAGCCATGAGAGATCTGGAGATCAGAGGAGCGGGCAATATCTTAGGACACAAGCAGCACGGTCATATGGAAGCTGTGGGTTATGACCTGTACTGCAAGATGTTAAGTGACGCCGTCAGAACACTTAAAGGCGAAGATGTTGCGCTTGATGAGTTTGAGACACAGATAGATCTGGACGTGGATGCATATATTCCCGGTGAGTATATAGTCAACGAAGTACAGAAACTTGACATATACAAGAGAATCGCTTCGATAGAGAGCAAGGAAGAAGCCGGTGAACTGGCGGATGAACTTACTGACAGATACGGAAAGCTTCCTGAGAGTGTTGAGATTCTGTTAAAAGTCACGCTGCTTCGAGGCATGGCACATAAGGTTTACATAACTGATATCAAAGGTGGTAAAGGCCTGATAAAACTCGTTATGAAACCTGATGCGAAGATAAAGGTTGAAGCCATTCCTGATCTGATGATTCGTGCGGGCAGAGGATTTAAGTTTATAACCAAGGGAATCCCGTATTTTACATGTAATTATGAGCTAAGCGGTATTCAGGGCAAAGATGAGAGGACCCTGCTTAACACTCTTGACGGAATTCTCGCAATAATGAACGAACTTTTGGTGTAAAAGCGATATTCACATATAGTCGTTAGTATGCTAAAATACCTATATTGTGCATAAGAAAGGAACAAAAATATGTATAATCCGGTAGATACAGCGCTTAACTTCACAGACAGAGAGAAGGAGACGCTCAAATTTTGGAATGATAATGACATATTCCGCAAGAGTATGCAGCAGAGGGAAGGATGCCCGACATATACGTTCTATGACGGACCTCCGACGGCGAACGGCAAGCCTCATATAGGACATGTGCTTACGCGTGTCATTAAGGATATGATTCCCAGATACAGGACTATGAAGGGCTATATGGTACCCAGAAAGGCCGGCTGGGATACTCACGGACTTCCCGTTGAGCTTGAGGTGGAGAAGCTTTTGGGCCTTAACGGTAAGGAGCAGATTGAAGAATACGGCATGGAGCCTTTCATCGACAAGTGTAAGGAATCCGTGTGGAAATATAAGGGTATGTGGGAAGACTTCTCAGGAACCGTAGGTTTCTGGGCAGACATGGATGATCCGTATGTCACATATCATGATGATTATATCGAGTCTGAGTGGTGGGCGCTTAAAGAGATCTGGAAAAAGGACCTGCTCTACAAGGGCTTTAAGATTGTGCCTTACTGCCCCCGTTGCGGAACACCGTTATCAAGTGCCGAAGTATCACAGGGATATAAGACGGTTAAGGAGCGTTCGGCCGTAGTAAGGTTCAAGGTTTCCGGTGAGGATGCATATTTCCTTGCATGGACGACAACTCCCTGGACGCTTCCGTCCAACGTTGCGCTCTGTGTTAACCCTGTAGAGAGTTA
>JAFYBE010000090.1 GCA_017540355.1 Lachnospiraceae bacterium
GCCTTTATCATGATCATTTCCATCGGCTGCTCATATCCCGGAACGTCAACCACAAATCCACCGCAATCCTTATATCCAAGTTTACGATAGAAATGTTGAGCGTCCTCATCTACCTGCGTCGATGTCATCAGCATTCCATATCCCCGGGATTTCATGTCCTGTTCCCAATGCTCCATCAGCAGTTTTCCGTATCCCTTTTTGCGATGATCAGAATCTATAAAAAGCATTGTGCAAAACGGTGTATTATCCCAGAAAAGATTATACCTGAGCACTCCGATCACCTTATCGTCTTCAGTTAATACATAGCCCTGTTTGTTTCTGATTTTTTCTTCAAATCCCGCTTCAGGCAAATGGCAATCAAGCCTGAACCATTCAGTCTTATCATTTAATTCTGCGTATCTTATTAACATATATCCTCCTTATGCCCAGGCATATCTCTGTATATGCTATCTATCTTCTAAACAAGTATTTACCTTTGCCCTTGCCTTTCATTGGGTAAACAATGCCTAAATCAAGCATTTTCTTTATCAATGCCGATGCCGGAGAAGCAGTAATCTTCAATATATTCATCACCTCAGTCCTGCCAAAGAACCGTTCATATTCAAACTCTTCAAACAACCGTTGAATATGCTGTTTGGTTTTATTCGTTACAGAATCAGGAATTTCAATATCCAGTTTTGAGGAGTCAATGTCCTGTTTTATCGGGCCAATGTCCTGTTTTGAGGATCCAATGTCCTGTTTTTTATCTTTCCATCGAATATGTGTATAACGATTTTTCAGTTCGTTAGTTTCACCCAAAAGAAGATTTCTTAAGAACAATTCCAAATACTTTGTCGTCTCACGTATTCCTTTGGAAAGATCATTATAATTTGCTCTTACCAGCGAATTTCTGAAATACCAGGCATTCTCAGCGAATATATCATTGGTAACATCGAAGCCCATAGTCCGCAGATACAGGATAAAGAATACCGCCGTAGTTCTTGTGTTTCCTTCTCCAAATGCATGTATCTGCCATAAACGGGCTACAAACTTGGCAAGATGAGGAATGATGGATGAAATACTGTCTGTGGAATACTCATACTCTTTTTCCGTCCGAAGGTCATACTCGAGCATTTCTCTCAATTCCAAAGCATTACCATAGTGAACCGATGCTCCGTCTAAAACCCATTCCTTTTTCGAAATGTTGTAATCCCTAACCCTTCCCGCATGAGAAAAGATACCCTCAAACAGTCTTTTATGAATCCCAATATACTGAGGAACAGAAAAAGTAAATGCATTTTCAGAAAGAATAGTTGCTATACGGGCAGAAACAATATCAGCCTCTTTAGTACGATCCTCGCTTCTATCCGCATTTTCTTCATAATAACTCTCGATCAGTTTTCCGGCCTCTGATATCGTTATCTTGCCATCAATGTTTTCCCTAGCTGTTTTCTTCAGATAATCAGAAGTTTCAAGACCATCAACGGCCTGTAAACCAATCGCTGTATACCAGGCATAACCCAATTCCCTTTTGGCGGGTTCTGTCTGTTTTATATACTCCTCAAACGGATCTCTCTTAATGTCATCCATCAGGTTATACCCCCTTTTGAGCATCTTTTATCCTGTAATAATCCTCTGCATCAATTGTAATCTCAATATGTTCCTTTGTCGATCTTAACCTCTCAAGTAAACAACAGACTTCGATGTGAGAAGTATTCGGAAATTGCTCGATTGCAACCGCCTTGACCACGTCATAGCCGTGGGCCAGGAAGGTCTCAAGGTCGCGCGCAAGCGAGGTGGGCTTGCATGATATATAGATAAGCCTCTCGACGCCGTAATCAATGATCTTACGCAGCGCCTTGGGGTGTATTCCGTCCCTCGGAGGGTCCAATATGATAAAATCGGGAGCCTCTGAGATTCCTACAGCTTCCAAGCCTGCCGTGCCGCAGGCCGAACTGTCAGCACCGCCTGCTGTGGCTTCCTCTAACACCTTAAGCACATCGCCCGCAATAAACTCACAGTTGTCAAGCCCGTTAAGCTTCGCATTCTCTTTCGCTGCCTCTACGGCTTCTTTAACTATCTCTACACCGTATACCTTCTTGGCTACGGGTGCCATCATCTGCGCAATCGTACCCGTACCGCTGTATAAGTCATACACGACGGCCTCGCCCTTGCCTATGTCGCCTATATAGTCTCTGGCCGTCTCATATAAAAGTTCTGCTCCTCGCGTATTGGTCTGGAAGAATGAGAACTCCGATATCCGAAATTCCATTCCGAGCATCTTCTCCGTTATATAATCCTTTCCGTATAAAACAATACTCTTATCCGACTGCACGATATCGGCAAGCGAATCATTAAGAGTATGAATCACGCTTACAATCTTACCCTTAAGCTTATCCGAAAGCCCAAGCAGCATATCTTTATACTGCTCCATATCAAAGTCAAGCTGCGTCGTCGTAACAATCGCAACCATTATCTCATCCGTGTGGAAGGCCTTACGAACCATCAGATGTCTTAAGTACCCTTCGTGACGCAGACGATGATAGTAGCTTATGCCTTTTTCTTTAAAAAAATCGAGCGTCTCATTCACTATAAGCCCGTAGTCTTCATCGCATATCTTACAACCGCCTGCACTTACAACGTCATAGAAGCTTCCGCGCTTATGAAGGCCTAATGACAAGGGACCGTCCTTATATTCATCACCGAAGGTATATTCCATCTTATTGCGGTATCCCAAATGTGCCGGGCTTCCCTTAATACCCTGCCATCTTCCGTCATCTATATCCTCAAGACCGCGCACACTCTTAATAAGCTTAAGAACCTGTCCTTCCTTAAGCTTAAGCTGATCTTCATATGAAAGATTCATATATGCGCATCCGCCGCATATTCCGAATGATTCACACGGCGGTGTAATCTCATTATCTGCAGGCTTAATAACCTCAATTAAAGAGCCTTCGCCTTTACCGCCTCTTACCTTCTTAACTCTTACACTTACGGTCTGTCCCGGCAGAACGTTCTTTACACTTAATGTATTGTCTGAATCCACTCTGACAATACCCTTTGAAGGATAATCCGTCCTCTCAACTTTTCCTGTTACAATCTCTCCGCGCTTCATTGTATCTTCCTTAGCTTCAATATAGAAAATCCCTCCATTGGAACCATACTTCAATGGAGGGAATATCAATTCATCTCACTGCCGATCCTTCACCGACATATATCACAATACCGGACTCAATCGGCTCCTTCTTCGCCCTCGGGCTTAACCTCTCTGCTTACCGGTATCGGATCGTCCTCTTCATCCTCAAAGAACTCATCCAGATCGTCGTCATCACCGAAATCCTCGTCAAAATCATCATCAAACTCAGGCTGAGTGAAACGATATACCGCATAAACCGCTGCAGCAATGGCAACCACAACTACAAGCACGGTTAAGACTATGGCAAAAACATTAACCTTCTTCTCTTCTTCCTTAGCCTTGATAACACCCTTCATCAGGTCCATTACTTCATCAATCCTGTCCATCTCTATACCTCCTAAGTCATCCGAAAACTCAGATTATATCTTTCAAAAACATATCCGAAATCCCGCAACCCCTTACTTTATTATATTAGCACACGCACATAATGCAGGCAAGGTGATTTTCCGAAAAACAGACACTCCGTGTCTATATCTTCTCAAGCTTTGCGAAAGTCGCATACATTATCTTCTGACCGGCTCCGTCGAACTCAACCGTCACCTTATAATCCCTGGGTTCAAGCGAGATATCCTTAACGGTTCCCTCTCCGTACTTGGTATGTCTGACTCTGTCTCCCACACCGTATGAAAGCTTTGTGCCGGCTGTCGCAGAACCCGAAGCCGCACGCGGCGAAGCACTCTTTGCAATATACGGCTTAGTCGCCGCCGGTGTCACCTTGGGCATCACTACGGCCCTCGGCTTTGAATAAGTGACATCGGAATATCCGCCGTAGGGCTTGCTTAAGAATGCATCCCTCTCACTCGAACCGTCACTGTATCTTGAAAGTTCCTGCCCGTCTATCTTAAGTGCTCGCGTCGGCGCAGGCTTATCATCCATAAGCTCACCGGGAATCTCCTTAACAAAACGGCTGACGGAATTATACTGCGTCTCACCTCTTATCATACGTGCCTTAGCGCATGTGATGGTAAGGTCATCCTTGGCTCTTGTGATACCTACATAGGCAAGCCTTCTCTCCTCTTCAATCGCCGTAGGGTCCTCGTCAAATACAGCCGACATTCCGGGGAAGACACCGTCTTCTGCTCCCGCAATATAAACCCTTGCAAATTCAAGACCCTTGGCTCCGTGCAGCGTCATTAAAAGCGACATATCGGCATTCTCATCGACACTGTCTATATCCGCCACAAGAGCAACCTCGGCAAGGAAATCCGACAGCGTTCCTTCCGGATTATCCTCCTTATAGCTTACGGCCTTGGATATGAGTTCATCGATATTGTCGATTCTGTCCTCTGCATCATCATCGTCGGATTCTTCAAGTTCATCTATATATCCGGTCGTGGCAAGCACATCTTTAATAAGCGCCGACACATCCATAAATTCTGCTTTGCTTCGCATTACGGCAATCATATTGACGAAGGCTTCAAGCTTAAGCGCCGCCTTCCCGATACCGGGTATGTCCTTTCCGTATGTTAAAGCCTCGAAAAAGCTTATGTCCTGCTCTGCCGCAAAATCCGACACCTTCGCAACAGTCGTCTGACCTATCCCTCTTTTGGGTACGTTGATTATACGCTTAACGGCCACGTCATCCACGCCGTTGTCTATGGTCTTAAGATATGCAAGCACATCCTTGATCTCACGTCTTGAATAGAAGTTAACACCGCCGACGATATTATAAGGCATACCCTCACGCACAAAGGCTTCTTCAAGTATACGCGACTGCGCGTTGGTTCGATACAGTACGGCACAGTCACCGTACTTAACCAGACCCTTTTTAACCGCCTTGGCAATGTCCGCGGCTATATAGTCCGCCTCCTCATAGGCGGTATCAAGCTGCTTAAAGTGAATCCTGTTGCCCGCACCTTTATCCGTCCAGAGGCTCTTCTCCTTACGCTCCGTATTATTGGCTATTACGGCATTCGCCGCATCCAGTATGTTCTGTGTCGAGCGATAATTCTGCTCAAGTCTTACGACCTTGGCCTCTTCATAATTCTTCTCAAAGTCAAGGATATTGCCTATATTGGCGCCCCTGAACTTATATATGCTCTGATCGTCGTCACCCACAACGCATAGATTGCGGTACTTATCGGCAAGCAGTCTTACAAGTTCAAACTGCGCCGTATTGGTGTCCTGATACTCATCGACCATGATGTAGCGGAATCTCTCCTGATAGTTGTCAAGCACCTGAGGACATTCCTTAAAAAGCTTCACGGTCAGCACTATAAGATCGTCAAAATCCAAAGCATTGGCCTTGCGAAGGGCATTCTCGTACTCCTCATACAGACGGGCTATCAGTTCCTGCCTGTAGTCTCCGGCACTGTTTTCCTTAAACTCATAGACGTCTATAAGCTCATCTTTTGCGGATGATATTGCCGCAAGCGCAGCCTTCTCCCTTATCATCTTGCTGTCGATGTTAAGGCGCTTCATGACATCCTTCATTACGGTCTTGCTGTCATCGGTATCATAAATCGTGAAGTTGGTGTCATAACCGATCATATCGATGTGTCTTCGAAGGATACGAACGCACAAAGAATGGAAAGTCGACACCCATATGCTGTCGGCTCCCTGACCCACGATTTTATCAACACGGTTGCGCATCTCCTCGGCCGCCTTATTGGTAAAGGTGATTGCCAGGATATTCCAGGGACTTACCCCGTTATTGTCGATAAGGTAAGCTATCCTGTGCACCAATACTCTGGTCTTGCCGCTTCCGGCTCCCGCCAATATAAGTAGCGGCCCGTCCGTAGACAGCACCGCCACTTTTTGTTCTTTATTAAGTGTATTGAGATAATTCATATTAACCAAGCTGTGTTCCGCAGTTAGAGCAGAATTTAGCGCCGTTGGTAGGTGTTCCGCAGTTAGGACAGAACTTAGCGCCCGCGGGTGCAGCAGCACCGCCTGCAGCCTGACCGCCCATCATGTTCTGAGCCATCTGCTGTCCCATAGCCATACCCATAGCCATACCTGCCATATCTGTAGCCATTCCGCCGCCGTTGCCGCCACCGTTAGCCATAGCGTCTGCCATTGCCATCTGAGTGTACTTGTTGGCGTCTGTAACCATAGACTGTGCAGCAGCCTTCTCCTGCATCTTCTTAACTTCTTCGGGATAAGAGAAGCTCTCTATATTGAACTCTGTAACGGAGATACCAATCTTGGCCATATCCGCATCGAGGTCAGCTCTGATTCCCTCGCCGATCTCTGTAGCAGAGATCTGAAGGTTGAACATATCCTTACCTTCCTTGGCAATCCAGCTCATAAGAAGTCTGTCAAGATTAGCGATTATACGCTCCTTAACATCATCAACGCTGTATGTGTTCTTGATACCTGCAACCTTGTCGATAAGCACGTCATGGTCACCGATCTTGCAGCTGAATGTACCGAATGCTCTGATGGGCATACCGCCGGGAAGTCCGGGTGCCTGAAGGTTGATTGCATTCTTTGTTCCCCACTTAACAGTCTGCTCCTTGGTATTGATAAAGAGAACCTCTGCCTTGAAAGGTGAGTTAAAGCCGAACTTAAAGCTCTTTAAAGTTGTAAGGAAAGGTATGATCTCTGTCTCGATATCATACTCGCCGTCATCTTCAAATACACCTTCTATAGCTCCGTTATGAAGGAAGATAGCGTCCTGACCGGGACGGATTATAAGCTTTGAGCCCTTCTTAATCTCATTGTTGTCCCACTTCCAGAACAGGATTCCCTCTCTGTCCTCGTTCCATTCTACTACGTTAAGTAACTGATTCTTGATAAAGCCCATGTTAGTCCTCCTTTTCTTTATCAAACCTGCTTATGTAAGTATATAATAAATTCCTTCTGATGTCGATTTAATTCTACTTCTCAGGCTTGCCGTCCTTGCCCTTGTTAAGTCCGAGCTTGGCACTGTATCCGTCTACCATCTTCTCGATCAACAGCTTCTTGATATACACATCGAGTACAAGAAGCGTAATGAAGGAGAACATCGTAAGCATCTCCTCGTCTTCGCCCTTGGCATCCGGGAATATCTCGCTTGCCGTATGATAAGTCTCGAGCAGATCGTCCTTGATTGAATCCGTCAGGCCCTCTGCCGTCTTCCTTATCGACTCGTATATATCCTCAACGGAATAAGGCTTATTCTCCTTATCCTCGCCGAAATACTTCTCCTTAATCGGCTTAAGCGCCACATCGATATCGTTGATTGAGAGTATGTTCTTGAAATAATAGATGAACAGCAGCACATACATATGCTCTCTGCTGTACTTCTTCTTATCCGGTGGCGGCAAAAGATTATTCTTGGCATAGTTATTGATCATGGTCTTGGTAAGCACCTTGTCGACTCCGGGATTACGCGTGGTATTCTTAAGTCTGCTCTCCATGAAGGTGGTCACCTGATCCATGTACAGCTCAATATTAGGTATATCCGCCGCCTTGATATAATCAATCCTGTCAAGGCTCGCCATAAGACTGTTGATCAGATCGTCTATATCCAGTGTCATCTCACTACCTCTACTCTATTATGCCGAGTCTCCTGAATGCTTTCTCATAGCCTTCGCAACCGTAATTAAGCGATCTGTTAACTCTGCTTATTGTAGCTGTCGAAGCACCTGTCTTCTCAGCAATCTCAAGATATGTCTTCTTCTCGGTAAGCATGGTTGCCACTTCATATCTCTGTGACAGCGAGAGTATCTCATTGACCGTGCACAGATCCTCAAAGAAGTCATAGTACTCTTCCTTGGTCTCAAGACACATGATTGCGTCCAGCATATGGTCTACAGCATCTGTATGTATCTTCTTGTTCATATCTTCAGAATCTCCCCGCAAAAACTATTCTTCTTTGTCCGCTTCCTTCTCTTCGGTCTTTACTTCCTCGGACGAACTGTCTGTGGCGGGCTTATCCTCCGCCTTGGTCTCTCCGGGAACGTCCATGTTAACACGGCCCTTTATAACGGCTGTCTCATCCATAGCCAAAAGCTTGGCTGTGATATCACCTAAGATCTGGCCCTTTGCCTCGATCTCAACCTTATTGTCCGCATCCACATTGCCGAATATCTTGCCGGCAAGATTAACGCTTGATGCAACAACCGCACCGTTAACAACGCCCGTAGCGCCCACTACAAGGTCACCCTTTGTATTGATGCCGCCGTTGATCTGTCCGTCTATTCTTATTACGGCTGAATCCGAAACTATATCACCGTTGACTGTGGTGCCTGCACCTACTACGGTGTTCTCTCCGTTAGCTACGTTACCTCTATTCTTCCTTGCCATTTTCTACCTCCTTATTCCTGCATCAACCTTCGATCTTAAGCATCTCTGTAGGTTTGATATACTCTTCGTCTTTAATTATCTGATAAGCCATCTTGGCCGATGAGTCATTCTGTGCGGCTTCCATCTCATATAAAAGTCCACCTCTGGGTACCTCATCACCCTGCTTAACCTTAGGCTCCGTATTCGTACGATATACCGTCACATATCCGTTGCCGTGGTCTATTCTTACTTCCCAGCCGTATGTGCTCTCCTCCGCAACCAAAGATACGACTCCGTCGCCGGCTGCTATTACATAGGTGCCGTTGCTTGCGGCAAATTCAATCATCGGTCTCTCAACCGTATTGCCGTCTATTCTTAACACCTCATCCTTCTCTTTAAGTTCTGCCGTACCCGAAAGAGGGAAACCTGTGGGAAGACTCTTCTCTTCTATCTGTGCCACTACCTCTGTCTTCTGGTTGACGGTCTCGCTTAAGATAGATACCTTCTCGCTTAAGGCTTCGTTGTCGGATGCCAGTGCACTGTTCTCATCCTGTAATGCGGTTATCGTCTCTTTTAACGCTGCTTCTCTTTCTCTTGTTATCGAAGCACTGTAGCTTGCGTATCCCACAAAGCAGAGTATCGCAACCGTAAGAACGGCTACTATAATCTCATACAATTTGAGTAATCCGTGCGTATATCGTCTGGATTTGACATTTGATTTGGGGTCGTTTGATATCGTAAGTGCGTAGTAATATGACGCCTTGCGTTTCTTCTTGCTGCCGCTTCTTGCTGCCAAAACACAATCCTCCTATCAATACATTTTACACTTCAGTTTCACGCTTTAACCTTTTAAAATAATACAGAGTCTATAATAGCAGATATGTGCGAAATTATCAAATTTTATGTTTTTTTGCTGTACTTTTAATACTTATTATGCTATTCTGAATGTGTTGCATATAGACAACATTCAGTTATTTGGGAGGACTTTTGCAATGAACAAAGGTACTGTAAAGTGGTTTAACAACCAGAAGGGTTACGGCTTCATCAGTGATGAGTCAGGCAATGACGTTTTCGTACATTACTCAGGACTTAATATGGAAGGCTTCAAGTCTTTGGATGAAGGCGCTGCTGTTGAGTTCGAAGTCGTTAACGGTGAGAAGGGACCTCAGGCAGTCAATGTGACCAAGCTGTAATAGACAGGATATTACGGCAATCAATCTTAAGACGATGTGCCCGTTCTATACATGATATACAAGAGATATATGATATATACGAATTAGCAGTGGTTTTTGGATTAAAAAAGAGTCGATCGGTCGATCGGCTCTTTTTCTGTTATATGTATTATATGCATCTTCTATCTGTTCTTAGCAATAAGCTCATCCATATCCAGTTCACCGCCGAATATCTTTAATGCGCTTCCGACCGTATAGTCTATCTTACCGTCGCCGAGCCTGTATATCTTATCCGCATCCTCATAGCTTCTGACACCGCCGGCATAGGTAATCTTCTTACTCTCCGCTTTTGCCAGTATCTCAAAAAGCCGCTCATCTATTCCCTGCTTAAGTCCCTCAACGTCAACCCCGTGGATCAAAAACTCATCACAGTGCTCTCCGAGCATTTTAAGTGTCTCTTCATCCACCTTGACTTCCGTGAAGGTCTGCCACCTGTCCGTCACAACATAATAACTACCGTTATTATACCTGCAGCTCAGATCTATCACTATTCTCTCACATCCGACAGCCTTCTTAAGATTCTCCAAATTGTTAAATTCCAATTTAACTTTATCGAAGATATAGGAGGTGACAATAACATGAGATGCACCTGCGTCTATAAACTCCCCGGCATTGTCCGCATTTATACCGCCGCCAACCTGCATCCCGCCTTCGTACGCCGCAAGTCCTCTCTTAGCTTCAGCCCTGGATGCTTCATATTCGGCCGTACCGGGCTTGTTAAGCATGATGATATGTCCGCCGCTTAAGCCCTTATCCTTATACATTTGTGCATAGAATTCAGCGCCCTGATCACTGACATAGTTCTCAAGCGCGCTGTTCCTATCATCAAGGCTTCCGCCGACTATCTGCTTCACCTTGCCGTTATGAATATCTATACACGGTCTGAATCTCATAATCTCTTATAATAAGCCGTACTCTTCCATTGCCTTCTTAAGCTTCTCGGCATGTTCAGGCTCCATCTCGGTAAGAGGTCTTCTTAACGGGCCTACGTTCTTGCCCATAAGGTTCATTGCCTTCTTAACGGGTATGGGATTAACCTCAGAGAATAAAGCATTGATAAGCGGAACCGCTCTTAACTGCTCATTTGTAGCCTCTTCGGTATTGCCGTCGAAGTAAAGCTTGCAGATATTGTGTGTCTGTGTGGGCGCAACGATTGAAAGAACCGAAATAACACCCTTACCACCGAGTGCAAGAATAGGTGTGATGAGTGCATCCTCACCTGAGTACAGATCAACACATCCGTCTGCCATGGCCATCATCGTAGCTACCTGTGCAAGATTGCCTGTAGCATCCTTAACACCCACGATATTAGGAACTTCCTTACAGATCTTGACTACTGTCTCGGGAAGCATCTGGCATCCCGTTCTTCCCGGAATGTTATATAAGATGATGGGAAGCTTAACACTGTCTGCAACCATCTTGAAGTGCTCATAAAGACCCTTCTGTGTAGCCTTATTATAGTAAGGGGTAACTACCAAAAGTCCGTCTACTCCAAGCTTCTCAGCTTCTGTTGAAAGATAGATGGCTGTCTCTGTACAGTTAGAACCCGTACCTGCAACAACGGGAACCCTGTGATCAACATACTCAACACAGGCCTTGATAACATCAAGATGCTCCTCGTGACTTAATGTAGCTGCCTCACCGGTGGTACCGCATACTACTATCGCATCTATGCCGCCGGCTATCTGCTCATCCAATATCTCCTTGAATTTCTCATAATTGACATCCCCGTTCTCCTTAAAGGGTGTTATGATTGCCGAAGCCGCTCCGGTAAAGATTGCCATATGTTGTACCTCCGATCATATAATCCTAATACATATAGTGATTCTTTTCTTAATTAAAAGTAGCACCCGCATAGGCTAATGTCAACAAAAATCTGCCATTTTTAGCACCGTTTGGGCATTTTGTCCGCTCTCACCGTTCATATGTCCGCTTACTGTGGGATTGCATGCAGACATACTTTGGTGTATACTATCGTCGTTTGTGAAAAAATTGTCTCATATATAATAGGTAGGAGTTAGAAGCGATACTATGGTACAGACCAGAGAAGATATCAGGAATATAGCGATAATCGCCCACGTCGATCACGGTAAGACCACACTTGTCGATGAGCTTTTAAAGCAGTCGGGCGTATTCAGAGAGAATCAGGAAGTTGCGGAGCGCGTAATGGACAGCAACGACATTGAGAGGGAGCGAGGCATAACCATCCTTTCCAAGAACACTGCCGTTACATATAAGAACACCAAGATCAACATCATTGACACTCCCGGACATGCTGACTTCGGCGGCGAGGTTGAGCGTGTGCTTAAGATGGTCAACGGCGTTATCCTTGTTGTAGATGCTTTCGAGGGTACGATGCCTCAGACCAAGTTCGTTTTAAAGAAGGCACTTGAACTTAAGCTTCCCGTAATTGCATGTATCAATAAAATCGACCGCCCTGAGGCACGTCCCCACGAGGTTGTCGATGAAGTGCTCGAACTGTTTATGGACCTCGAAGCAAGCGACGAGCAGCTTGACTGCCCCTTCATCTACGCATCAGCCAAGGCAGGTACGGCATCCCTTGATCCGGACACTCCCGGAACGGACATGGTTCCTTTATTCGAGACCATACTTGATTATATCCCGGCTCCCACGGGCGACCCCGAAGCCGGAACACAGGTACTTATAAGCACAATAGATTACAACGAATATGTCGGAAGAATCGGTATAGGTAAGGTTGATAACGGCACAATCGCAGTCAATAACGAGGTTGTGATCGTTAACCACCACGAGCCCGACTTATGCAAAAAGGTTAAGATTTCAAAGTTATACGAATTCGACGGACTTAAGCGTGTAGAGGTCGACAAGGCCACTATCGGTTCAATCGTTGCGATATCCGGTATTGCCGATATTAAGATCGGAGACACACTCTGCTCTCCCGACGACCCCAAGCCAATTCCTTTCCAGAAGATAACGGAGCCCACAATAGCCATGAACTTCATGGTCAACGACTCTCCTCTTGCCGGACTTGAGGGCAAGTTTGTAACAAGCCGTCATCTTCGTGACAGACTTTTCAGAGAGCTTAACACAGACGTATCGCTTCGTGTTGAAGAGACGGAATCCACAGATGTATTCAAGGTATCGGGCCGAGGCGAACTTCATCTTTCCGTACTTATCGAGAACATGCGCCGTGAAGGATACGAATTCGCAGTCAGCAAGGCCGAGGTATTATATAAGACCGACGAGCGCGGTCATAAGCTTGAGCCCATGGAGATTGCCTACGTAGACGTTCCCGAAGAATTCTCGGGTGCGGTTATCCAAAAGCTTTCGTCAAGAAAGGGTGAGCTTCAGGGAATGGCTTCCATAAGCGGCGGCTATACAAGACTTGAATTTGAGATTCCCTCAAGAGGCCTTATAGGTTACAGAGGTGAATTCATGACGGATACCAAGGGTAACGGTATCCTTAATACGACATTTGACGGCTACGGCCCCTACAAGGGTGACATGACATACCGTAAGCAGGGCTCGCTCATCGCTTTTGAGGCAGGTGAGGCCATTACCTATGGACTGTTTAATGCCCAGGAACGCGGTACCCTCTTTATTGAGCCCGGTGAGAAGGTTTATGCCGGAATGGTTATAGGTCAGACGGGTAAAACCGAGGACATCGAGATCAATGTCTGCAAGAAGAAGCAGTTAACGAACACCAGAGCCTCAGGTTCCGACGAAGCACTTCGTTTATCGCCCAAGAAGGTCTTAAGCCTTGAGCAGGCCCTCGAATTCATTGATACGGATGAGCTTTTGGAGATAACTCCCGATAACCTCAGAATAAGAAAGAAGATTCTCGACTCGCTGCAGAGAAAGCGTGCCGGTTTCTCAAGATAATTCATTTATTAAATACAAAACGGATGGTCACATCGGCCATCCGTTTTATTATTCAGATATGTAACAATCTTGTCGCGATTCCGAAATAAATCAGAAGCGAAATCGCATCGACTATAGTTGTGATGAAGGGACTCGCCATAACGGCAGGGTCAAATCCAAGTTTCTTAGCAAGCATCGGCAAAGTACATCCGACGCACTTGGCAATCAGTACCACCGCTACAAGTGTGAGACATACCACAAGCGATACCTGAAGTCCCACGCGGTCAAGAAGCATCAGCTTGGCGAAATTGGCAACCGCAAGGGTGATGCCGCATACAGCCGCTACTCTGATCTCCTTCCAGACCACTCTGAAGACATCCTTAAATTCGATCTCATCAAGTGAAAGTCCACGGATGATTGTAACCGAGGCCTGTCCGCCCGCGTTACCGCCGGTATCCATAAGCATCGGAATGAATGCCGTCAATACCACGTATACACTTAAGGCATCCTCAAAGCTTGCGATTATCTTGCCCGTGAACGTTGCTGAAATCATGAGCAAAAGCAGCCACGGAATACGCTTCTTCCATGTCTCGAACACTCCGGTCCTCATATAAGGCTTATCCGAAGGCACGATAGCTGCCATCTTCTCGATATCCTCCGTCGCCTCCTGTTCCATGATATCCACGATATCATCGACAGTGATGATTCCGACGAGTCTGTTCTCTCCGTCTACGACGGGCATCGAGGTAAAGTCGTATTTCTGGAATTGTCTTGCAACCTCCTCCTGGTCCATCATCGTATTGATGGAGATGACATTCTCGTGCATTATATCGCCGATAATCTCATCAGGCTGACTTAAAAGCAAATATCTTAGTGCAACGGTACCTATAAGCTTACGTCTTGAATCAAGCACGTAGCAGATATTGATCGTCTCGCTGTCAACTCCGATATTACGTATGCGTTCTATGGCCTGCTCTACCGTCAGGTTCTCTTTAAGATCCACATACTCGACTGTCATTATGCTTCCGGCGCTGTCTTCCGGGTAACGCAGAAGGTTGTTGATATCTCTTCTGGTCTCCGGAGAAGCGGCAGCCAACAGTCGCTTAACCATATTGGCCGGCATCTCTTCAAGCAGGTCCGTGGCATCATCCGCCATCAGATTATCGATGATAACACCGGCATCCTTCTCTGACAGAGAAGTGATGATATACTGCTGTATATCCACATCCATGTAAGAGAATACATCGGCAGCCATATCCTTGGGCAGTATTCTGAAGGCCTTAAGCTGTTCCTTCTCTTCGAGTTCCTCAAGCGAAGCTGCTATATCGGCCTCATTCATCTCGGAAAGCTTCTGTCTTAACCTCGTATACTGCTTGGTGTCCAAGAGCTCCTTAATATCCTCTAATTCTACTCTCTCGTCCATAGCTCTTCTCCCTGTAAGTCGTAATCAATATGTAGCCCGCCGAGGGAAGAGGAACATCCGAAGATGCAGTTTTTTTCTTCATATTGATCACCACCTTTCCATGCTATGAACCGTTAATGTCTACATAAAATTGCTTAATAATTCTACAATTTTACACGCTATGTTGTCAATGCAAAATACTCCGTTTCTCCGCGTTCTATCAAAACTTTTGCATTGGTAACGTCTGTTATCTTATCAAGTACCTTATCGGCTTCGTCCGCCGGTATCCCTACTTTAAAAATTACACTGTCCTCATATATCGTATCAAAGACTTTTACGTCCATCCCGGCCAGAGTGTACTGGACCTTTCCCGATAAAGTGTAGTCGGCCTTTATATCCGCCTTAAGCAAAAGACGCATATTTACCAGCCTGCCTTCTTCCTTAGCAGTATCGACAGCCAGGGCTGAGGAGTCGGTGTATGCACGAACCAGTCCGCCCGTGCCGAGCAAGACTCCGCCGAAGTATCTTGTCACTATGATCATCGTATTGGTAAGACCTCTTCCCTTAATTACCTCAAGGATAGGTCGCCCTGCGGTCCCCGAAGGTTCACCGTCATCGGAGAAGCGCTCGAGCTCGCTCTTTTTCCCCAGAACATAGGCATAGCAATTGTGTCTGGCATCCCAGTATCTCTTACGAAAGTCGGCAAGTATAGCCGTTGCCTCCTCTTCGCTTTCGATATGCAATACCGTAGCAATGAACCTGGACTTCTTCTCCGTGATCTCCGCTTCCGTTATGTCGTTAACCGTCAAATAGCTTGTCGCATCATTATTCATAGTGCTATTTTAAGCCTTTCTTAAGACTTTATAAACACCTTTATTTATCTTTTGCTTTTTGCTATAATTATCCTCGTATGGCGTAATGCCGGAAGGACAGTGAAGGATATGAAATATACCAAAGCAGGAATTAAAGCCAAAGAGGCTGAGCTGAATTCGGTAGGACTTAAGCTGACCAAGAAGCTCGGGCTTATTATATCGAGGGTGATCTTATTAGCTGCGGTTGCGGCAGTGATCATAGGTACGGCTGCCGGTATCGGTGTGTTCAAGGGTATCATAGATACTTCCCCGGATATCTCCAATATCGATGTGTCGCCTACGGGCTTTTCTACATTTATATATGATAAGGACGGCAATCAGACCGCTAAGCTTGTTGCGGCGGACAGTAACCGTATCCCCGTCAGCATGGACAAGATCCCCCAGAATCTCTCGGACGCATTTGTTGCTATCGAGGATGAGCGTTTCTACAGCCATAACGGTATCGACATCATGGGTATCATGCGTGCCGGCTTCTCGGCTGTTAAGGACCGTAACCTCTCGCAGGGTGCTTCGACGATCACGCAGCAGCTTCTTAAGAACAACGTTTTCACCAACTGGATGAGTGAGGACAGCACGATAGAGAGAGTTAAGCGTAAGATTCAGGAGCAGTATCTTGCCATCCAGCTTGAGAAGCAGATGAGCAAGGATGACATCCTGCTTAACTATATGAATACGATCAACCTCGGTCAGAACACGCTGGGAGTACAGGCGGCAAGCTTAAGATACTTTAATAAGAACGTATACGAGCTTTCGCTTTCCGAGTGTGCCGTTATCGCGGGTATCACACAGAATCCGTCGAAGTACAACCCCATCTCCCATCCCGATAAGAATGCGGAGAGACGTGAAACCGTGCTTAAGTACATGCTTGAGCAGGGCTATATCGATGACGAGGAATACAAGACAGCCCTGGCTGACGACGTATATTCAAGAATACAGAATACGAATGAGACCGTTGTAGAGAGCACGATCAATTCGTACTTTGACGATGCGGTTACGGAGGCCGTATATAACGACCTTTTGGCTGCAGGATATAACGATACTCAGGCATATACGCTTCTTTACAGCGGCGGCCTTTCAATCTATTCGACTCAGGATCCCGACATACAGCGCATCTGCGATACCGTGTGCTCGGATGAGGAGTTATATCCCGAAGGAACCAAGTATTACCTTAACTATAAGCTTACTATAGAGAAGGCCAACGGCGAGCTTGAGAATCACAGCTCGGAGATGTTTAAGCAGTATTTCAAGCAGTTTAACAGCCGTTTCAATCTCCTCTATGACAGCCCCGAAGAGGCTTATGCAGCCATCGAGGAATACCAGGCAGCCGTTATGGAGCCCGGTGATGATATTCAGGCAGAGAAGATCAATATCACTCCTCAGCCTCAGATATCACTTACGGTTGAGGACCAGCATACCGGTGAAGTTGTAGCCATGATAGGCGGACGCGGTACGAAGTCGGCCAGCAGAACGCTTAATCGTGCGACATCCACAACCCGTCAGCCCGGTTCTACATTCAAAGTATTGTCTACCTACGCTCCCGCTTTGGACAGCGCAGGACTTACACTTGCCACTGTTGAAAGCGATGCTCCATACTGTTTCGACGGCGGAACTCCGGTACGTAACTGGTATACGACAGGATACAGAGGAATCTGCTCATTCAGAGACGGAATCAGGGATTCACTTAATATTGTTACCGTTAAGGCCCTTACACAGATAGGACCTCAGCTCGGATACGATTATCTTCAGAACTTCGGCTTTACCACTCTCGTGGCAAGCAAGGAGATCAACGGCAAGATATTCTCAGATATCCAGCAGACACTGGCCCTTGGCGGTATCACCAACGGTATCACCAATCTGGAGCTTAACGCGGCTTATGCGACGATTGCCAACGAAGGTACATATATCAAGCCCAAGTTATATACCAAGGTTGTCGATCACGACGGCAATGTCCTTTTGGATAACACGATGATAGATTCAAGACAGGTGCTTAAGCAGACCACCGCTTATCTTTTAACAAGCGCGATGCAGGACGTTGTATCTTCAGGTTCCGGTACGGCTGCCAACTTCGGCGGCATGGCAATCGCCGGTAAGACAGGTACGACTTCCGATTACAACGACGTCTGGTTTGCGGGTTACACACCTTACTATACATGCTCTACCTGGACGGGCTTTGACAATAACGCCAAGTTGACATCCAATGCGGAGAAGAACTTCGCCAAGACTTTATGGCGTGAAGTTATGAGCAGGGTTCATGAGAACCTTGAATACGCTTCATTCCCCACACCCGGCGGTCTTGTAACCTGCACGGTATGTTCAAAGTCAGGCAAGCTTCCTATTCCCGGGCTTTGTGATGCCCACTTAAAGAGTGAGATCTTCGCCGAGGATTGTGTTCCCACCGAGACCTGTGACGTTCACTACGCCGGTACGGTCTGCGCATACAGCATGCAGCCTGCCTGCGATACATGTCCTTTCAAGACAGAGGGTGTTTTCGAACTTGCACTTCCCGAAACTCCTGAAGTTGCCCGCGGAACAATGCTTGCAGCGGGACTTGATGTCGACAGTATAGATCCTGCCGCTTCGGAAGGAACGACTGTTGAAGGTGAAGACGGAACCACCACTCACCTCTGCATACATAATGCACTTTATATGGCAGATCCCAATATAGATGCATTGCTTGCCGCACAGCAGCTTGAGATGCAACAGAGAGCAGCGCTTGCAGCTACGGCAATGGCTACGGCCGTTGAACAGAATCAGGAGATTCCTGCAGGACAATAAAGACAGGACAATAAAGATTTACAGATAACAATAAAAGAACCGGGGACATCCGTGTCCACCGGTTCTTTTATGTAGGGTATAAGTAAACAACAAAGTTTCTCAACAAAAACTATTCTGTGATATCCTCTACGGCTTCCTTAACCGTATCAACCGCTTCCTCGGCCTTCTCTGCCACATCATCAACATCGGATGTGTCAACACCGCTGGCCTTCATGGCTTCCTTACGAACAGTAAGCTGATCGTTAAGATCTGTCTTCTTGTCAGAAGCATCCTTGATGTTCTTCATGATATCGGCAAATTCCTTATCGATATCATCCTTATGTGCCTCGTAATAAGCCTTACCGAGTTCCTTGTAATTCTTAACAAGAGTATTGTCGCAACTTACAATCTGTGCACGGATGTTGGCTAACTCTGAGACTTCTTTTGCTTTGTTGGCTACGAGCTTGCTGCCTGCACCAACCTTCTCTGTGATATCATCCCATAATGACATAATTCGTACCTCCATTCACAAAACTTAACTTATTATACTTACCCACATAACGCCGGGCGTTACCCCGTCGCTAGTTTGATTATACATCAAGAATGTCAGAATTAAAAATAAATTAATTATAAATTATCTGAACATTCCTATCTGTACTTCTGTATGGGCGACATATCATACTGATTGACGTTACTGATATAGTCAAACAGATCCTCCTGGTCAACGGGCATCGAGAAGCAGTATCCCTGAACGTAATCGGCCTCAAGTTCCTTAACGACGTTAAGGCCCTTCTCATCTTCCACACCCGTGACAAGCACCTTCTTGCCCGACTTATGTATCATATCTATGAACTCACGCAACACCGTCATCGCACCGTCATCCATCATGGCCGTCCATAAGAAAGAGCGGTCAATTTTGACCAGATCGATCGGCAGAGCGACTATCTCGGTCATATTCGAATATCCTGTCCCGAAATCATCAAGCACTATGCCCATTCCGGCATCATGCAGTTTAACGATACCCTCTCCCACGGGATTCATCTCACCGGGATGAGCGGACTCGGATATCTCAAAACATATCATATACGGTTCCAGATTATTACTCTTAACAATCGATGCGAGTCTGCCGTCGGCATCACCCCTTCGACATTCCGAAGATGTAAGATTGACATGCATCTTCTTTATGCCCTTGGACTTAAGGTCATACTTGGCCATAAAGCTTGCAGCCCTGTTAAGTACGCATTCGGTAACTTGTGTTATTGAGCCGATATCCTCAGCAAGCGAAATGAACTCATCCGGATATATCCTTCCAAGCTTCTCATCCCTAAGCCTGACAAGTGCTTCAAGAGCGGATACCTTCATATCGCTCATACGAATTATCGGCTGATACTGTACCGAAAAATCGCCCGTTCTGACTGCATGTTCCAAAGCCACTTCTATCGCGCGTCTGCGGTCGAACTTTGCCTTATCTTCGTCTGTCACGACATGTATTCTCTCATTATCGTATTCACTCGGCTCACCGCATACCATGTTGATCAAAAAATCAAGTTCATGCGCATTCGAAGCATGTTCCGGGCAGCTTACAATGCTTATTGAGAAAGGCACCTTGATATTGCCCTTATATCCGTCTGTCATAAAGTTCTGAGAAAGTCTGTCCTCTATGGCCACGGCATAGCCTCTTGCATCGACATCCGTATCAAGTACGCAGCCGAAATACAATCCGCTTAAGTGATATACCTGATGCCCGGGGATTAACTTCATAAGGAATTCCGCAATCTGCCTTAAGACATCGTTACAGCCTTCGTATCCCACCTGAGTGCTTATCTTCTCATATCCGCCAAACCTTACGATCAAAAGAGTAAGTTTCTTATTATTCTCAAACGCCTGCTCTATCTTCTTACTCCATGCATCGGAACTGAAGGTGCCCAAAAGCTTGTCCGAATCGACAAAATCTCCCTGCATCGATGTGAATACTAAAAGCATACCCACCGCCATCGCAAAGGATGTAAGTAAAACCTCAGGGAATATAACCTGTAAGATTATCGAAATAATAATCGCACCGTTGTACATTAAGATGGACAGGATTTCAACAAGTGTCAGGTGATCACTCCTTGATATGGTCTGATATGCCATGAAAAGCATATACAAGCCCATTACAACAAAGGACTGAGTCATCCCGGGGCCCCTGTGGTAGATGCCCGCCTCATCTATATAGAACATAATGTGCGTATAGGGGGATGTGATTATTAAGAAAAACTCGATAACAATAGGCAGAGTGAATATCGTAAGATCCCTCTGACTGTATCGATACTCCGATCCCGTAACAAAGAGCACATAAAGTGCATATAAAAATACAGCCGCCATCATAGTCACGAAGTATGCGACATTTATGAAAATATTGGCTGTCCTTGATACTATCTCAGGATGAGCCAGCCCGTATATAGCCAGTTCATCGATTATAGCCGATGCCAGACCGGTAAGCAGCATTGTGTAGAAAACCCTGGATGTCTTAGTGTATACCCTATGGCCTGCAAAGTACAGAACAGATACGGCTATTATAATAACTATCGCCGCTATCTCATAATTATTGACCCATTCGTTCATTACAGTGCTTTCTCCTAATCCTATTTAAAGGGAAAGACCATCCTCGGGGGACGAAGATGGTCATATAAAAGGGGAAGTATATAAGTTATTGTCTTGCGACAATTCTTATTGAGAATATGATATCACAAAAACCGTAATAAAACTGTAACAAATTGCGCCAAAAAATTAAATAATTTTACTGCGGAAATTGTTTATTTTTGCTCTGCACTCTTTATCGTGTTCATCAAAAGGCATGATGTCGTAACCGTACCGACGCCGCCGGGAACGGGAGTCGCAAAGGCCGCATGACGTCCCGCAGCCTCATAATCAACGTCTCCGACAAGCTTACCGTCCTTGACGTTAATTCCGACATCTATGATAACCTGTCCCTCACCCATATATTCATCAGTGATCATCTCCGGCACACCGGCACAGGCACAGATTATATCAGCCTTTTTGCATATTTCTTCAAGGCCCCTGGTCTTGGTATGACATATCGTAACCGTCGCGTTGGCCTTCGTAAGCATCATTGCAAGCGGCTTGCCCACTACCATGCTTCTGCCCACAACCACGGCATTCTTACCCGTAAGGTCATATCCGTAATGCTTTAACAGTTCCATAACAGCCGCAGGGGTGCAGGGCTCGAAGCCCTCCTTGTCCTGTAAAAATGTATGGGCTATGTTGTACTCTGTCATACAGTCTACGTCCTTAGCGGGCGTAACAAGAGCCGTTACTGCTTTCTCATCAAGTCCCTTAGGCAGAGGTCTGAAGATTAATATTCCGTGAATCGAACCATCCTCATTGCACTCCTTGACCGTATCCTCAAGCTTCTCCTGACTTACATCGACAGGCAGAACCTTGGATACCACCTTGGCTCCTACAGAGTCAAATCTCTTATTAAGTCCTCTCTCATAAGAAAGGTCGTCTTCTCTCTCACCCACACGTATAACCGCAAGTGTGGGAACCTTTCCGTCTTTGGCAAGCTTTTCAAGCCTTACCTTAAAGTCCTCGGCAAGCGCCTGTACAACAGGCATTCCTCTCCATTCTTCCATATATTCTCCTTAACCGGTGTTACATTAATAACCGTATTCTATACAAGTCCGCTCTTTATCTTATCATATACGGCATCAAGTCTGCCACATCCGTCGTTTACCATCTTATCTGCCTCGGCATTCATCTTCTCTGCCGCATCCCTATCCTTTAGCGAACGCGTGTTGATATAGACATTCATAACAACACCCTTAAGCGCTGCCGAAACGGCACCTGCAGCAACAGCCACATCGCTTATCGCAAGACGCGAACCCATAACCGAAAGATCCTCTATAATCGGCACAAGTTCATAGATATCGCGTGTTATCTCAAGCGGTGCCAAAGCCGCATCATATGTGGCTTTCTCCATAATATCCTCATATCCGGGTGTGGACTTGTCAAGCGCATAAGCCGCAGCCAAAGGCTTGAATGCCTCTGCATCCTTATCTATATCCTTAAGCAGGATCTCATTCTGCTCCTTAAGCTTTATAAGATACTCATCAATCTTATCCTGATATTCGGCATACTTCTTCTTGCCCGTTGTAAGATTGGCAACCATACTGCATAAGCAGCAGCCTATGCTTCCGATAAGTGCCGACGCGCCGCCGCCGCCCGGTGTCGGTGCTGCCGATGCAAGTTCATTCAAAAAATCTCTCATATAACTCTCTCCCACTATGCTTCATTTTGCATGTAATCAAATATGCTTAACTGATTGCTCTCAGGCAGATCTCCCAAAAGTCCGAGTTGGCTCATCGTATTGACTATGGTCTGGTTGGCCTTCGTTCTTTCTCTGAACTCCTGCTTTGATAAGAACGGTCCGTCCTTCATCGCTGCTTCCATCAGATCCGCAACGTTTTCTCCAAGGCCCTCTATACTTGTAAACGACGGCATTATCTTACCGTCTATAACCTGGAAAGTTCTGGCCTTGGCTGTAAATATGTCAAGCGGTAAGAATTCAAAGCCTCTTGCATACATCTCCTGGACTATTCTCATATCTCTGTATGAGTCTTCATCCTTGTTCGTAGCGGTCTTATCGTCAATCCTTGCCTTGACTTCCTTCATCCTCAGTTCCAGATGCTCTCTGCCCTGGCACATGCTTTCATATGAAAAAGCTTTTGCTCTGATACTGAAGAAAGCCGCATAATACTGCAGCGGATAGTATATCTTACAATAAGCCACTCGCCATGCCATCATAACATAGGCAGCCGCATGAGCTTTCGGGAACATGTACTTGATACGCTCACAGCTCCATATATACCAGTCCGGAACATCGCAGGCCGTCATATCGGCCTTCCACTTATCCCAGTCCTCGGTCTTGCCGCTTGCAACGCTCTTGGCCACCTTACCCTTACGTACGGCCTCCATGATCTTGAAGGCTTCGGATGAATCAACACCCTTCTCGATAAGATAGGTCATAATGTCATCTCGTGTACAGATGGCTGTCGATATCGTAGCCGTCCCCTCTTTTATAAGGATCTCGGCGTTGTTCTGCCATACGTCGGTTCCGTGAGCAAGACCGGCGATTCTTACAAGATCAGAGAACGACGTAGGCTTTGTATCAAGAAGCATTCCTATGGCAAAGTCCGTACCAAACTCGGGGATTCCGAGACATCCAAGCTGTGTTCCGCCTATATCCTCAGGCGTAATGCCCAAAGCTTCCGTGCCCTTAAAAAGGCTCATGACCTTAGGATCGTCAAGCGGGATAGTAAGAGGATCCCTGCCCGTTAAATCCTGAAGCTTACGAATCATCGTCGGATCTTCGTGTCCGAGTATATCAAGCTTAAGTAAGTTATGATCTATGGCATGGTAATCAAAATGCGTGGTTATCGTACTCTCATCCTTGGGCGGATGCTGAATCGGCACAAAGGAATGAATCTCCTCACCCACGGGCAATACGATGATTCCACCGGGATGCTGTCCCGTGCTTCGCCTTACACCCACGCAACCCTTAAGCAGTCTGTCAATCTCGCAGTCTCTCTTGCTTATGCCCTTCTCTTCATAGTATTTCTTGACATAGCCGTAGGCCGTCTTCTCGGCAAGAGTCGCAATCGTACCTGCTCTGAAGGCCTGCTCGGCACCGAATATAACTTCGACATACTTATGCGCCTTGGCCTGATATTCAGATGAAAAGTTAAGGTCGATATCGGGCTCCTTATCACCCTTAAATCCGAGGAAGGTCTCGAAAGGAATATCAAAACCGTCCTTTTTAAGCATCTTGCCGCAGTTGGGGCAGACCTTATCCGGCATATCGACTCCGGCCTTACCCGCATATGCCTTCACATCATCCGAATCAAAGTCTACGTAATGGCAGTCTTCGCAGTAATAGTGCGGGCTTAGCGGATTAACCTCCGTAATTCCCGCCATCGTGGCCGCGAAAGAACTTCCGACCGAACCTCTCGATCCGACGAGATATCCGTCTTCCATCGACTTCCACACAAGTTTCTGCGCTATTATATACATCACGGCATAACCGTGGGATATTATCGAATCAAGCTCCCTTTCAAGTCGCTTGGCAACTATCTCGGGGAGTTCCTCACCGTACATGCTGTGCGCCTTGGCATAACATATGCGACGCAGCGTCTCATCACTGTTCTCAATAACGGGAGGACAGGTGTCGGGACGCACGGGGCTTATATAATCGATCATGTCGGCTATCATTACGGTGTTGTTAACGACAACCTCCATAGCCTTATCCGTACCGAGATACATGAACTCCTTAAGCATCTCCTCCGTCGTATGAAGGTATAGAGGTGCCTGGTCGTCCGCATCCTTAAATCCGTTGCCGGCCATGATTATTCTTCTGTATACTTCATCTTCAGGGTCTAAAAAGTGTACATCACAGGTTGCTACGACAGGCTTGCCCATACGCTCACCCAGGTCGACCACTTTCCTGTTAAGATCCCGTATGTCTTCCTCGCTGTTGATATTCTCATGCCTGGGTGATAAGATCATAAATCTGTTATTGCCCACAGGCTGAATCTCTAAATAGTCATAATAATCGACTATACGCGCTATCTCATCATCGCTTCGCTCATCCACAAGGGCCGAATAGAGCTCACCCGCCTCGCAGGCGCTTCCAGGCAGAATTCCTTCCCTGTTTTTATTAAACAGGCTCTTGGGAATGCACGGCTTGCCTCGGCTCATATACTTAAGGTGTGACTCCGATATCATGCGGTAAAGGTTCACACGACCCGTATTGTTCTTGGCAAGCATAATTGCGTGATAGCTGTGTAAGGACTTGACCCTGTTAACGGTATCGCCTATAAGGCCGTTAAGTTCACGGAGGCTGTATTCCCTGTCCTTTTCAACCATCTTCTGTAACTTAAGGTATATCTCCGCCGTACATTCGGCATCATCGACCGCTCTGTGATGGTGTTCAAGCGACACGTCCAAATCTTTCGCCACGGTGTGTAACTTGTGATTGGGCAGATGAGGAAGCATGGCCCTCGCAAGTTCAAGCGTATCAACGTGGTCATGGTCATATGTAAGACCCTGTCTGCGACAGTTCTCCTTAATAAATGAGGTATCAAATGAAGCATTGTGAGCAACCAAAAAAGCCCCTTCACAAAACTCCATAAACTGCGGTAATACAACATCTATCGTATCCGCACCGGATACCATATCATCTGTTATTGATGTGAGCTGGGTTATTCTGTAGGGAATCGGACGCTTGGGATTTACAAAGACGGAGAACCTGTCCGTAATCTGTCCGCCCTCAACCTTAACGGCACCGATCTCTATGATACTGTCTTTAACGGCCGAAAAGCCCGTGGTCTCAATATCAAAAACTACAGCCTTATCCGACATCTTATGCTCGCCGCTTCCTTCGGATATCTGTGCCAGATCATCCACAAGGTATGCCTCAACACCGTATATGATCTTAAAAAAACCTGCGGGAGTCGGATTCTCCTCACCTTCGGCCATACGATTCTTCTTCTCCTTGCCCCAGAGATCGCTCCATAAATGCCATGCATCTGGGAAAGACTGAACGACTCCGTGGTCCGTGATGGCAATCGCCGGATGTCCCCACTTATAGGCACGGTTAATGATATCCGTAGCCTCGGAAACACCGTCCATATCGCTCATCTTAGTATGGCAGTGAAGTTCGACTCTCTTAACCGGGGAATTGTCTTCTCTTATAACCTTAAGGCTTCCGGTGGCCATAATGCCGCTTATATGCTCAATGGATAACTCTTTGTCATAGGTATTATACGAAGCCACACCCTTGATCTTCACACAGGTGCCGGGCTTAAGGGTATCGGATATCTCCTTAACCTGGTCGTTATGCACAAAGAGCTTTAATCTGAATGTATCCGTATAGTCCGATACATCAAATATGTATATCGTACGCTCGTTACGTATCTCACGCGCATCGGTTGCGATTATCTCACCCTTGACTATTACCTCACCGATTTCTCCGGTGATATCCTTCATGGGTATCGAATCGCCGTCGAATTCCTTACCGTACAGTACGCCCGGGGCATCGCTCTGCTTGAGTGCACGGCGCTTAAAGCCCTTGCTTTTACCCGAATCATCGCTGCGGCCCTCAGACTTAGATGAAGCTGTAGCAGGGCTTTCTGTCTGAGCCGGTACATCGGGCACTATATCCTGCGCCGCACCGGCATAGGTCTCCTCACGGGTATACTCCGTCTTAATGCCCGCTCTTGCGGATATCTCGGCTATTCTTCGCTCTATCATCGCATCCGAGGATGCCTTAAGAGCGCTTTCGCCCTTTTCCTTATAGTCTATGTTAAGGATACAGTCCACACCGCATCTGTCGGTAAAAATCTTTTCAAGTATCTCCCTTAACTTGCTTTCAAGCGACCTTGAAGTCCTTGAATCGGCAAGTGTGAGGTTCATTGTCTTATCATCGGCAAAATCAATGTCCGCCTGCTTAAGCGCCGAACCCAGTATATGATCCTTATCCTTGATCTCCTCAAAGACGGAATCCTTATATACGTCCATAACGGTCTTAAGATTATAGGCATCCGAAAGCTCGTAACGCTGTAAGATCCTGACCTCGGTATCACTGTCCTTAAAAAGCGAATTCTTGATGGCGGATGTCATCTTCTTAATCATGTGATAAGGGATGATATGATCTGAAAGAATGCATACCGTTAACGCATCTCCCTGAGGGGACATGCGTACTTTCTTAACCTCTGTTTTTTCAAACATCAGTCGTAATTCGCTGTTGACATTTACCGTCTTAAAGACGTCGAAAAAAAGCCTGCTTTCTTCAGCCATTCCAATTATCCAGTTCCGCTTTCAATTCTTCCAGTAGTCTCTGTTCCGGGACTTTTTTGATTATCTCGCCCTTTTTTATGATAAGGCCCTCACCGTTACCTCCGGCTATGCCTATATCGGCTTCCTTGGCTTCTCCTGGGCCGTTAACCGCACAGCCCATAACGGCAACCTTGATATCAAGGGGCATGCCCTGAACCATATCCTCAACCTTTGTGGCAAGCCCTATAAGGTCAATCTTGGTTCTTCCGCATGTCGGGCAGCTGACAACCTCGATTCCGCCCTTTCTAAGTCCGAGTGTCCTTAAGATAAGCTTGGCGGATACAATCTCCTCAACGGGATCTCCTGTAAGCGATACCCTTATCGTATCTCCTATTCCCTTATCAAGAATAAGTCCTAAACCGATCGATGACTTGATATTGCCGCTTCTTACCGTTCCGGACTCAGTGATGCCCACATGAAGCGGGTATCTTGTTCCGAGTCTGTCAAGTTCCTCGGCCAAAAGTTCATGAGCCCTGACACACATCATTACATCCGAAGACTTGATGCTTATGACCATATTGTCATAGCCGGCCTTCTCTATCATATGCACCTTATCAAGGGCACTCTCAACTATGCCCGCAGCCGTTACACCGCCGTCACGCTCAACGATGTTGCGCTCAAGCGATCCGCTGTTAACACCCACTCTGATCGGAATGTTCGCAGCCTTCGCAGTATCCGTTACGGCCCTTAACTTCTCTTCTCCGCCGATATTGCCGGGATTGATGCGGATCTTGTCCGCCCCATTTTCAATGGAAGTTATGGCCATCTTATAATCAAAGTGAATGTCCGCAACAAGAGGTATGTGAATCTGCTTCTTAATCTCAGGAATCGCCTTAGCCGCCTCTTCATCGGGCACCGTGCACCTTATGATCTCACATCCCGCCTTCTCAAGTGCAAGGATCTGCTTAACCACTGCCTCAACATCCTGCGTCGGAACATTGGTCATCGACTGAATAAGGATGGGATTGCCCCCTCCGATGACTCTGTCGCCTATATGTATCACTTTAGTATTGTCTCTGTACATTTTTCTGTCCTTTCCCCTAAGGGAGCCAATAAATTCACCAATATATTGTGGTCATAAAAGACACACAACACATATATCAGTATAGAGTTTTTTCATGCTCTTTTCAATCAGATTCTCTTGCATTTTTTTGTTTCACGGGATATAATCACAACACACAAAAAGTCAGCGTTTCTGCGCATTTGCACGTCGTGCAAGGGGAAGGAGGAAGTCTTATTGTATCACCTTATAACAGAATATGTGACGGCCTGTCTGTGGGAACGGGGAGGACGGGAACGTAACGAAGACGCTTTAACCGTTGTCTGTATACGCACAGTGAATAAGCCCGTTTTACTTGCCGCAGTCGCGGACGGCGTCGGAGGCCTAAGTCATGGCGATGCAGCCGCCTCATATATCATTTCAGAAATCAGAAAATCTTTTATCCGATACACTCAGGATACAGTTTCACCGAATTCAGACAATTTAAAACACATATTTTTACGAACTCTCTACTCATGCCACAGGCATATAAGAGAGCATGATCTTATTACAATTAAAGGGCAATCCGGTCCCGATACGACCGCAAAATCAGCCTCAACCGTAAGTCTTATCTGCCTTATCGGTAATAAGGGCATATACATCCACTCAGGCGACAGCCGGCTATATAAGATAAACAGGTCCTTTAAGCGCCCGTCAGGCTCACTGCATCCTGCAGGCAAAGACCATATCGACTCTAAAGGCCGCCTGCTTCGCTGCATCGGGACCGGAGCCTATCATAAGCCCGAGATTAGGCGTATCAGGGTAAAAAAAGGACGAGCTCTGCTTCTATGCACGGACGGATTTTATAGGAAAGCTGACGAACTGTCCCTAACCAAACTTGCATCATGTGCAAATGAAGAAGCCCTTACCGCCCTGCTAAGTAAGATAAGCGATGAGAACAAAAAGCAGGGCGAACGCGATAATCAGAGCGCCGTTGTAATAAAACTGCGAGATGATCCAAAGAACAACAGAAAAAACAATGCCGGACATAAGGAAAACAAAGGAGGAAGCCTATGAGTAACGACAGATACAAAATTATAAAACGCCTCGGAAGCGGCGCGAACGGAACGGTATATTCAGCCAACGACACAAAGCTTGATAAGCTAAGGGCCGTTAAATTTATCCGTCATGTATCGGACGAAGAGCTTAAGGTCCTTAAACGAATAGAGCATCCTGCTTTCCCCGGGATCACGGATCTTATATATAACGACGACCTTACGGGAATAGTCATGGAATATATAAGCGGTCCGACGCTTGATAAATACTGCGCCACACACAGGGTAAGCACTAAACAGATGTATAACTGGATGATTCAGATTGCCGAAGCGCTTAAATACATCCACGACATCTCACCGACGATACTGTATATGGACTGCAAGCCCTCCAACATCATCTTAGGTGAGGATAACCGCCTCCACCTTGTGGACCTCGGAAGCGCCTATATATGCAACGTTAGTGACAAAAGAAGGTTAAGCGGTACGATCCCCTATGCCCCGCCGGAACAAAGAGACTGCAAGAACGTGGATATAAGAAGCGATATCTATGCTCTTGGCATGACTGTAAGCAGGCTTTCCGGCATCACAGGCAAAAGGCCCGGTTTAGTCGAGCTTATTAAGCACAGACTTACGGGCAATGATATGCATGTGACTCTGTCCTATATCATAAGCCGCTGCATCGAATCAGACCCGGACAAGCGCTATCAGTCGGACGACGAACTTTTGTATCATTTAAGACACCCGAAGGCCATAACCTACAGGCTGCCCTCAATAAAGGAAGTGTTCTTACGCACCTTTAACCTTATGTATAAGGGAATCGTCACTCTCTTTACCGTCCTAAGCCTTAAGATGTATGAAGAAAGCAACAACCTGCCCTATGCCCTGCTTGCCGTAACCTTATTTGCCCTGCTTCTATGCCTTTCCGCTACAGACACGGGCAAAAGCGGAAGCGCCTCACATACCTGGCATATGGAAAAAGACGTGTTTTTAGGCGAACTGTCCGGGACACTGTTACTTATTCTTCTGTGCGTTGCCCTGGTTAAAAACCATTCTCTTGCGGCCACGGATATATCCCTACCCGGATATCCCGAAGAAATCCCTGCGGTTACCGTATATAACAGTGCAGGCGCAAGGGTTTTATATAAGGGTCAGCAGGTCATTATCGACGGCGATAACCTGTATCTCTACATTCCAACCGACAGCATAAGCCCCGATAACATCCCGGCCAAAGTCAGCGTGGGCTCCAAATAGCCGGCCGTAAACAACAAAAAACCCTTAAACCGTAAGGCTTAAGGGGTTAAGCTGATAACGGGAATCGGACCCGTGACCTCCGCACTACCAATGCGACGCTCTACCGACTGAGCTATATCAGCGCTTCATCTTCAACGTATGATATACTATCACAATTATCTCTTATTTGTCTACCATTTTCTTGATTTTGCTCCTTATCCTCTGAAGGGCGTTATCCGTAGACTTTACGTCCTTTCCGAGCACTCCGGCGATCTGCACGTAGTTCATTCCGGTAAGGTATAAATCAAGCACCTGGTTTTCAAAAGAGCTTAACTCTTTGTCTATCCTTTCGATAAGATCAGCCACATTCTCCTTATCGATAAGTTCCTGTTCGGGACTCAATGCATCATCCGCAAGCAATTCCGCAATCGTCGAGCCCTTCTCGCCGTTGCCCGACTCGGTCTCCTCATATAATGAAACATAGGTGTTAAGCGGGATGTTCTTCTGTCTTCCGGCTGCCTGAACCGCATTGTACATCTGCCTTGAGATGCATAATCCGGCAAAAGTCATGAAACTGGCGTCTCTTCCGGGATCGAAGTCTCTGACGGCCTTGAAAAGACCTATCATTCCTTCCTGTATAAGATCCTCAGGCTCGGCACCCAATATATACATGGACTTGGCGTTCTTACGCACAAGGTTTTTATACTTATTGCACAGATAATCGGCTATATCATTGTCTCCGTCACGAAGCGCAGTGATAAGTTCCTCATCCGTCATGGAATTGTATATGTCCTCTTTTACACTCATTTATTAAGTCTCTGCCTTAAGACCTCAAAGGCCATGACACCTGCGGCTACCGAAGCATTTAAGCTGTCGATATCGCCCTTCATGGGAATCGATGCGATATAGTCACACTTAGTCTTCACAAGTCTGCTGACTCCGTCGCCCTCATTGCCGATTACAAGTCCGATGGAACCCGTCATGTCTATATCATACATACTCTCTCCGCCCATATCGGCACAGACAAACCACATTCCCCTGTTTTTAAGTTCTTCTATGGTCTTGGATATGTTGGTCACGCGTACAACGGGAGTATAGTTGATCGCTCCGGCACTTGTGCGTGCCACGGTTCCCGTAAGTCCTACCGCGCGGTCCTTGGGGATGATCACTCCGTGTGCTCCCGCAAGATTGGCACTTCTTATGATGGCACCGAGATTGTGCGGATCCTCTATGCCGTCCAAGATAAATACAAAAGGAGCCTCTCCGCGCTTCTCTGCCAGGGCAAAGATGTCTTCCATATCGCTGTACTCATAAGCCGCACTCACTGCGATGACACCCTGGTGGGTACCTGTAACCGACATCTTATCAAGCCTGTCTTTGGCCACATACTTAATGTATATGTCACGCTTCTTGGCTTCTCTTTTGATTGTCATGATGGGACCGTCGTTAGCCCCGTCCAAAATATAGAGCTTATCTATCGGCTTGCCGGCTCTCAAAGCCTCGATAACCGGATTCCTGCCTTCCAATAAGCTCTCGTTAACCTTGTTCTCCATGCAAATTATTCAATCCTGTTTTAATTAAATCCAAAATTCTGTCTGTTTGGTTCATCATATAAAGATAACCCAAAAGTGCTTCAAATCCCGTAGCCTTATGGTAATCAAGGTCGGTCGAATTCTTGGCCCTGCTGTTGGTATGGGCGTTACGGCCTCTCTTATATACGGCCAGTTCTTCCTCAGTAAGCGAATCTTCAAGCGAATCTATGATTGCCGCCTGAGTCGAGGCCTTGACTATGTCGGCCTTCTTCTTATGAAGCTTCGCCGGCTGAGTATTGGCCTTCGCAACCTCGATACTCCTAATGACAATATCGAAAACACAGTCTCCAAGAAATGCAAAAGCAAGCGGAGAATATGTCCGAAGATCCGGCTCTTTTATATCAAAAACATCTGTTATTGAATCAAACAGTTCCATTGGCTCTATGCAAGCTCCCAGACGGTTCCTTCTCTTGTATCCTTAATAACAACACCCTTGGCCAAAAGCTCATCCCTTATGGCATCCGCCTTAGCAAAATCCTTGGCAGCCTTGGCTTCCTTACGCTCTGCTATCTTGGCTTCAACAAATGCGGCAAGCTCCGAATCAACTTCCGCGCCTGCAGATGCTCCGGCTTCATCGGCCTTTAATAAGTCAAGCGAAAGAACTTTATCGTAATCGTCTATGACCGCTCTCTTGGTCACATCGTTCATATCAGCCTTTAATACGTCATACACAAGGGTAATTGCCATTGAAGTATTAAGATCGTTACCTACCTCATCGACAAACTTATCATGCCAGGTCTTAACAGCCTGCTCATCCACATTACCCTCTGAAGATAAAGCTGCAATCCTCTTTTTAAGCTTGATATAGGTCGTCTTGGCCTGATCAAGCGCATCATAAGAGAACGTAAGAGGCTTGCGGTAGTGGCTCTGTAAGCAGAAAAGCCTGTATGCCAGAGGATCGTAACCCTTGCTCTCTATAAGGCTTACCGTTAAGAAATCGCCCTTACTTTTACTCATCTTACCCGTCTCATCGTTAAGATGATGTACATGGAACCAGTAGTTAACCCACTTATGACCCATGTAACTCTCTGACTGGGCTATCTCATTCGTATGATGAGGGAACATATTGTCAATTCCGCCGCAGTGGATATCCATGTATTCGCCAAGATGCTTCATGCTTATGCATGAGCACTCTATATGCCATCCGGGATAACCTACACCCCAGGGGCTGTCCCACTTAAGTGCCTGGTCCTCAAACTTTGACTTGGTAAACCAGAGCACGAAGTCGTTCTTATTACGCTTATTCGTATCCTCGGAAACATCGTCTCTTACGCCGACCATGAGCTCGTCTTCGCTCTGATTGCCGAATACGTAGTATTCCTTAAGCTTTGATGTGTCAAAGTATATATTCTCTCCCGCTTTGTAAGCATAGCCCTTCTCAAGCAGGACCTCAATCATATGTATGAATTCGGAGATACAGTTGGTTGCAGGCTCCACAACATCGGGAGTCTTGATATTAAGCTTTGCACAATCTGCAAAGAACGCATCCGTATAGAACTTCGCGATCTCCATAACCGTCTTGTGCTCACGCTTAGCGCCCGCAAGCATCTTATCCTCACCCGTATCTGCATCACTTGAAAGATGTCCCACATCCGTGATGTTCATTACGCGCTTAACGTCATATCCCGAATATCTTAAAAGCTTTTCTAAAACATCCTCCATGATATAACTTCTTAAGTTACCTATGTGCGCGTAGTGATAAACAGTAGGTCCGCAGGTATACATCGATACCTTGCCTTCTACATTGGGCACAAACTCCTCTATTTTCTTTGAGCTAGAATTAAAAATCTTCACAACTATTCCTTCCGTTTCTCTATTTTTCTTCTCTGTCCTTCTCCCTCATCTGCTGCTCAAGCTCCAATACCCTGTTGATAAGCTCGGTATTGGCCATCTGCAGATTACGAATATCCTCGCGGACGGGATCGGGAAGATGTACATGATCAAGATTATCCTGAGGCAAAGTGTCATTAACCGACTTAACGACTCTTCCGGGCACACCGACAACCGTCGATCCCGGAGGAACTTCCTCAAGTACGACGCTTCCGGCGCCGATCTTGCTGTTATCTCCTATCTTAAAAGAACCGAGCACCTTCGCACCCGTACTAATCATTACGTTGTTGCCTACGGTAGGATGACGCTTACCGTGCTCCTTACCGGTACCGCCCAAAGTTACACCCTGATACAGCGTAACATTGTCGCCTATCTCAGCCGTCTCGCCTATAACCACGCCCGCGCCGTGATCGATAAAAAAACCCTTGCCTATGGTAGCGCCGGGATGAATCTCTATACCCGTCTTACGAACGCCTTTCTGCGAGATGAGTCTGGCCAGGAAATAATGGCCCTTAAGATACTGCTTATGCGCAAGTCTGTAATACATCATCGCCTTAAAACTCGGATAGAGGAAAACCTCCATGTTGCTGTGTATAGCAGGATCACGCTCTTTAATTAGTTCTATCTCTTCTTTTATTGTTTTAAACAATCCCATTTTAGTGTACCTTTGTTATATCATGAATTAACTTTCCTACCGCATCCCGAACTCATCGGACATCGCGTACAGGATGAAGCATCACATGATGCGGCCCCGTTTCCGGCCTCTGCTTCATCAAAGTTCACTTCAAAGGTTCCGTTCAGATCTTGCATATTGACATTCGCCATATCCATCGTGGCAAATTCTCTCGGAGTATTCAAAAGACATATGGCCTGTGCCGAAATACCCTCGCCGCTTCCGGTAAAGCCCAGTCCCTCTTCGGTCGTAGCCTTAACGCTTACCTGAGATACGTCGATTCCGAGTGCCGCAGCAATATTCTCACGCATTCTGTCTATATAAGGTCTCATCTTGGGAGCCTGAGCTATTATCGTGGCATCGATATTCTCTATCATGTAACACTCAGCTTCAAGCATCGCGCCGACCATAGCAAGCAGATTAAGACTGTCGGCTCCGGCAAATCTCTCATCCGTATCGGGGAAATGCTTGCCTATATCGCCCATTGCAGCCGCACCCAAAAGGGCATCGGATATCGCATGCAAAAGCACATCCGCATCGGAATGACCTAAAAGGCCCTTCTCATAAGGGATCTTTATTCCGCCGATTATGAGGTCTCTTCCCTCAACCAGCTTATGTACGTCATAACCCATTCCGATCCGCATAATCTACTCCCTGTTAATGACCATCTCGCAGAAGTCTCTGCAGGCCCTGTTATAATCCTCGTAATCTTTTTTAATATATCCTACGTCACCGCTCTTGGCTGCCATCTCATGTGCCTTCGAGCGCTCTCTTAGCTTATCGTTATAAACGGATGCCATCATGCCCTTGATACCGTGTGCTCTTATGGCATAGTCGGCATAATCTTCCGCTTCTATATCCTTTTTAAGTATATCAAGCATGTCAAGAGTATCCGCAGCAACCTTATCCATTATCTCATAGGTAAAGCTCTCGGTTCCGTATATGCGTAATGACTTGTTAAACGCCTCATGATCCTTAAGGCTGCCTCCGGTGTTCGTCCGCTTCTGCACAGTCTCTGCCTCTTTGACAGGCGCAGAGCTTTCGCCTTTGTCCTCATCGGCAATAGCTTCAGGAACCGGTACGGAATCGGCCTTCTGTCTTTCGATAAGTTCCTCGGGAATGTGGTCTGCAAGGATGCTTTCAAGTGTTGAGCCGTTAACGGGCTTAGCGATATAATCGTCAAAACCGATCGCTCTGTATTCATCCCTGCTGTCCTTCGTCGCATTGGCCGTAAGAACTATAATAGGCGTCTTCTTATTGGGGTTGGCTGCCGAGCCGCGGATTGCCTTAAGCACCTGGATACCGTCGGGTTCGGGCATCATATGGTCAAGCAGGATAACGTCATACTTATTGTTGCTGCTAAGCTCAATTGCTTCCTTGCCGTTATCCGCAAGCTGAATATTGACCCTTGTCTGCTTTAGAAGCTGCTTGATGATCATTAAGTTGGATGAATTGTCATCAACCGCAAGAATGCTGGCCTTGGGCGCCTTGAATGAAGCAACGTACTTACGTTCCTTCTCACTGTCTTCAGTGCCTGCAGTCTTCCAGTTATCCGAAACGGGCGTGCGGCTAATGATTCTCTGAGGAATCCTTACCTTGAAGGTTGAGCCTTTGCCGTAAACGCTCTCAACCGATATCGTGCCGCCCATGGCTTCCGTAAGGTTCTTGACTATCGCAAGACCCAAGCCGGTGCCCTGAATGTGCTTGTTCTTACTCTCATCCGCTCTTTCAAAAGAATCAAAGAGCCTGTCTATATCTGACTTCTTGATACCTATACCGGTGTCGGACACCTCAAAGAAGAGAATACACTTGCCGTTGCTCTTCTCATCCTCATCCTTCACATCCTCAGAATAAGCCTTAAGCGAAACGGTTCCGTTCTGAGTGTACTTGATGGCGTTGGTAACAAGGTTAATAAGTATCTGCCTTATATGGTTCTCATCACCGTCAAGGACGGCGGGAATATCCGATGATATATCAATCTTGGTCTCGAGATTGCGGTTGGCCGCCTGCTGATTAAGAAGGTTCGTAACATCACCGAGGATGTTGGCGATATTGTAGGGGTCGCTTACAATATTCATCTTGCCGGCTTCGATCTTGGAGATGTCAAGCACGTCGCCTATGATGGATAAAAGCAGGTTGCAAGACCTCTTGATATGCTCGGCATATTCTGTGATATCGGCATCATTGCTCTCACGAAGAATCATCTCGTTCATACCCATAACGCTGTTGATGGGAGTACGGATCTCATGGGACATATTAGCGAGGAATGCTGTCTTGATACGGTTGGACTCGATGGCCTTCCTTCGCTCTCTCTCCGAATCCATAATGTCTCCTAACGTATGTACCATACATGCACCGATCAAAAGATATACTCCAAGCATCATCCATACGCCGTTAAAGGCAACGATATGAAGATTGATAAATATAATCTCAAGGATTGAGCAGACTACCATAGCCATAACGCCTATGGCCACCCATCTGTACTCTCTTGCATATCCTCTCCTATAATCCAGAACAAGGAAGATAATCTGGAGCAAAATGGCTATGCCGACGATAAGGTCGTTGATAAGCAGGGTCTTTTCAAAGGATATGATATCAAGGAAATGAAGTCCCGACATCACAAGCTCATCAAGCACAAGGCCCGCCATAATAGCGGACTGCACCTTCTCATACCTGCCTCTCTGGACTTCATTGATATAGCGAATAAACGGGATGGGCATAATGGGCGTTAAGATATAGCCCATAAGACCGTCCACATATATATTGTTGAATGCAAACTGATAGAGGAACGAGTCGGTAACGACCCAGGTGGAAATGCCGACCATACCGAAACCGAGCACCATAAGGGCTACGTTATTGACCTTATATATGACACCTGCGATGATGGATGCGATAATAGTCAGTACGGCCATAACAAAAAGCAGAATGCCCATGCCGAACTTAATGATGTTGTCATCGACAATCAACCTGCCGATTGCATACATCTCACCGTAGTAAATGCTTAAGATATTGCCGTTGTAGGCATTATCCTCATCTTTTAAAATCACAACACTTTTGCCGGCATCCGCAGCAGAAAGCTTAATCGGGAACAGCTCACTCTTAACGACTCTTCCGGGAATCTCGCTGTCATATCCCGTATGGTTAAATCTTAATTCTCCGTCTATATAAAGCTTAAGGCCTCTTCCGGCCATGACACAGATATACATTCCGTCTTCGATATCATCGGGAAGCACGGAAGTAAGCTTAACCCACTCATAACCGTCGGTATCAAGTCTTACGGGTACGGTACATGTGCCGGTCGCACCGCTTTCGGTCTCATACTCCCATGTGATGTCCAAAAGCTTGCCCTCGCCGACATTGAGCACATCATGCTTTAAGGCAAACTGACCGATAATGTACAGCGCAATTGTGGCAATCACGACACCCCACGTGATTGCTACGCTTAACCTGTATAGAATATTCCTTTTCTCGTTCTTACTGTCGTACATTTATAAAATCTCCGATACTGTCCTTTTGTTCGGACAGATACCTATAGAGTATAGCATATATATACCTTATTTATAAAGTTTTTTCAGAGTTTCAAGTTCTTTTGCAAAGCGCTCGGTAACCGCAGCGGGACCGACAATACGAACCTTCGGTCCGAGTGCGAAAATCCAGCCTAAAAATTGGTCGCTTACGGCAACGTCAACATTGATCTGAGACCAGCCCTTCTTATCATCCGGGAAGATGGTTATATCCTTGCCGAAACGGTCCAAGAATACACCAACCATGTCATCTTCAAAGGCAAGCTTTACCTTCGTTTCCACACCGCCGAACATTCCGAAACTCATCTTGGCATATTTTGCCATGTCAAACTCTTTGAATTCATCACGTCCGACACGCTTCTTATCCAGAATACGGACGTTTTTGATCTTATCAACACGGAAGTGCTTAATCTTACCCGCCTCTTCATCAAAGGCTATAAGATAATAGTTCTCATCATCCCAGGTAAGCGCCCACGGACTCATGACATAGGGCTTGTCCTGGCGCGGCTCCATCTTCTTATCTTTGGTCCACCGCATATACTCAAAGCTTATCTGTCTGTTAGAAGCTATGGCACGGTGCACATCATCCACGTAGTAGTATACGCTCTCGTTCATGGTCTTGACTCTGCCCTGAACCATGACCTGACGCTTAAGCTGAGCCGCCTCATAATCGCTTGCAAGGCTTGTAAGCTTCTTAATAAGCTCTGTTGACTTCCTTTCGGTTATAAACTTGGAAGACTGTATGGCATCCACCAACAGCTTAAGTTCGGCTATCTCAAACTTCTTACTTCCGACGTGATAATAGAAGTTGCGTCCTTCCTTCTCACCTATGACGTCTATACCGAGCGTGCGAAGCGCCTCGATATCGTCATACAGACTCTTCCTGTCCGCAGAAACGCCGTAAGCTTCAAGCGCCTTCTGTATCTCCGGCATCGTGATCTTATGATCGTCATCCGTCTTCTGCGTCATTATCATACTAAGATAATATAACTTAAGCTTCTGATTGGCTCCCTTAGGCATATCGCACCTCCCACAGTATGCTTTTACGTGCCTTATTATAACATATTAAAACCCGTGTCAGACCCCTGTTAAGTCGAATTTCGGGACATAACAAAGATCCGCCGTATCACCTTCCTGAACATATGCGTTGGTAATTCCAAGGCTCTCGGCATAGCGTATAAGGCTGCGATACTCCCTGTCACTTACCGCTCTGTCTATCTCGGGATAATCCGCAAGGTGTCCGTTCGGAGTGTACTGATCCATAAGGCTTATATAAATCCTGTCGCCGTATCTTTTATATAAATAGTCCGTGATCATCTTGGCCTGGATAAGCATTCCGGGCATTAAAAGATGCCTGACTATCACTCCGCTTTGTAAGATTCCGTTATCGTCAAAGACACATTCAGGCTTCTGCCTTACCATCTCATCTATCGCCGCTTTGGCAAACTCAACGTAGCCGCGTGCGTTGCTGTATCTTATCGCATCCTCGTTACGCGCATACTTAAGATCCGCAAGATAGATGTCGATAAGGCCTTCCATATCCTTTAAAACCCCGGTGTGAATATACGATGATGTGTTAAGAATGAAGGGAAGGTTAAGCCCCTCTGATTTGGCCTTTATTACTGCCTTTTTGAGCGCCGGCAGAAACATATCACCTGTTACCAAATTGATATTGTTCGCCCCGGCTTCCTTAAGTTCAAAGAAGATTTCGCACAGCCTGTCACCCGATATTCTCCGGCCGGGCTCACTGCCTCTGCTTATGTCCGCGTTCTGGCAGAATACGCAGCCCATGTTGCAGCCTGCAAAAAAGACGGCGCCTGATCCGCTTTCACCCGATATGCACGGCTCTTCCCACATGTGCAATGCGGCCCTTGCAACCACAGGCTCATTGCCCACATGACAGTATCCGTATGTTGTATCTCTGTTAACGCCGCATTCTCTCGGACAGAGCATGCAGCCCGTAAAATCGCTCACGTTACTAATACTCTTCCTGCAGAAATCTGCTCACTTTATGAGTTCGTACTGCATCATTTCGTATTTAAGTTCACTGCCTTCTCTGATCTCAGGCGGCAGAAGTGCCCTTGCCACAAGCTTAAGATCATCGGACGGCGCATCCGTCCTGCGAAGGTTCGCATAATCACCGTCTATGCTTTCCACTACGTAATATCTTGTCTCCATTATATCCCTCCGATTTATACAACATCCGCCGGCCTACATCCCGTTACGCTTATAAGGTCAACGGGCGAGAGTTCAATCTGATATCCCACTTTACCGGCACTGACAAAGACCTTATCATATCCTGTCGCAGTCTCATGAATAAATGTCGGAAACTGCTTCTTCATGCCTATCGGCGAACACCCGCCGTGAACATATCCTGTAAGCGGCAGAAGGTCCTTCTGCTTAATCATTGCTATCGACTTCTCTCCTGCTGCCTTGGCCGCTTTCTTAAGGTCAAGCTCCGCCTCTACCGGCACCACGAACACATAGTAAGCTCCGCTTTTGCCCTGTGTCACCAGCGTCTTAAACACCCTGGCCGTCTCCTCACCAAGAATCGCCGCAATCTCCGCGCCCGTCAGCGTCGCATCCTGCTCATATGTATGGCTCTCGTAGCTTATCTTCCTGCTGTCAAGAACCCTCATCACATTCGTCTTATCGTCTTTCTTCATACTTACACTTAATCTTCCCCCACAAGGTGTACCGTCATGTAGTCATGCCCCGTGGCTGGCAGGAACTTCTCAATTATATCCTCAGTCTTAATCTTAAGACTCGAAGTGCACACACACGGGTGGCAACCGATGTCATCTCCCTTAAGCACATCCTCATCGATAAGCAGCTTAACCGCATGTTCGCTGTCATTCATAAGTCCCATTATGCTCACTGCCCCGGGCTCGATATCAAGGTACTTAAGCATATCCTCCGGATTGGCGAAAGACAACCTCGCTGAATTAATCTGCGAAGACAGTTCCTTGGTCTTAAACTTCTTATCTCCCGGCATCATAAGCAGGTAAAAATTTGTCTTCTGCCGATTACACAGAAATAGGTTCTTACATATCATCACGCCAAGCACCGCATCTATGACATTGCACGCCTCCATGTTATCAGCGCGCTCATGATCGGTCCTGTAATAGTCTATACCAAGTTTGTCCAAATAATCATATGTCCTGATTTCTCTTGGCAACCTGCCATCCGTGTTATCAGGCCTTCCCTTATATAATTCCATCAATATCTCTCCTTATATCGATCAATGCCAATACGGCTTTTGATCCTTATGGCTGTAACCCTTCATCTTTTCCCTATAATCCGCAAGGATGGCCTCATAATTCATACAAGCCTTACCCTTAAGCGCGCCCGATTCCCGAAGCCTCACAAATGCCTCCTCAAGTTCCTTAAGATTGCTCTGCGCATTGTCCTTATAGTTATTGGACATATTCATCTTTAATCTTTTAATGATCTCTTCCAACTCTTTTTCTGCTTTGCTTTTAAATATACTCATATTGCCTCGTTCAATCTATCAAACCGCCCATTACAAATCCGTCTTACATTATAGCATATCCTGCAAAAAACGAGGGCGACTCCCCAAGTCTCCCTCGTACTAAATTTGCATTTCACTCACACAAAAAGAACGGCATTATCCAATCTCCCTGCGCACGCTGTCAATTTGCTCCTGTGTACACTCTGCTATCGCAATAATATCCTCATCAGTCTGGCCACGGAGCAACATGTTCTTAATAACAATCATAGTTTTCTCCGAAATTCCTTCAGCAATCCCCTGCGAGATCCCTTCAGCAATTCCCTTCTCAATCCCTTCCTGTATCAGCGATTCCCTATGCTTCTCCTCGTTATAATCCAACACATGCATCCGTATCACCCCACCTTTCTCCTTTTTCAGGAACTCGGCCATTATATCATCATCAATGCAACTGTCAACGGCCTCAGCTACTGCCTTTTCAATCACCTTTCCCTTGGCAAGTTCCTCTCTTATCCTGTAATTGAGAATCGCAAAGTCCCTGAGTGCCACGCACTTATCCATCAACTCTTTATTATGCCCGTAGTTGATATTCAGCATCCGCACGGCAAGTTCCAGCTCCGGCTCATCCGTCTGCCTCTCAAACGCCTCCGACAGCCTAAGCACTTCATCATCCGGAACACTCCGCACGCCGTTATAAAACACCACAAATTTCGGCGTAGGTATCCTGATCAACCGACTCCCGTACAAATCCTCCTGCATCGCATATGTCCTATACATATCAGTAATATAGAACAGATCCCTTAACGGCATATTGGGATTGACCGTCGACTGGTGTTCATACAGATTCACCGTCCCGCTTATTACAAAGGACACATCATTGTAAATCTTAAGGAACACCGCGTTATCAAGCGTATTGATTGTCAGCTCATCCTCGGTATGCGACGTCCCGTTAAGCGCATTATACAACTCAACCGCATTCTTCTTGTCACTGAAAAACATCTTAAACACGTTCGAATTATACTCACGATTAATCGAAGCATCCGCGCCCATATCGCTCACAAAGTCCGAAACCACGCCATTATTCAGTTTACTCTCATTCATTAAACTACCTCCTTCGAATGAAATATTCGCAGGAGACAGTTCGCCCGTAACCGCATCCGCAATCCCCTGCTTAAATTAATTGGAAAATTAAGCAGGAATTCAGATATCAGATTACATAGAACATAGACTAAATGTAGAATAAATGAACTTTTCTGCTTGAGTTGATAATATCATAGTGTATATGCACTCCGCAACCGCTTTTACCGTAAAAAACGAGGGCGACTCCCCAAGTCTCCCTCGCTAAATACCTAATCCGCATGCCGAACTGTCATCTCCTGAAAGCCACGACATTGTCACTCACCTGATTCTTAATCTTTTTCTGTACTCGCTTAAGGTCATTTGTCGTAAGATAACCCTGCCTGAAATATCCTTTCTCGACAATGTCATAGAACCCCATATACACGGTCGCCACATCAGTCAGATACTCATTCATATTACGGTCTTCATATCTGAGCCCGATGGCATTTAAATAAAAGTGCATACACTCATGTACCAAAGTCGCTACCACATCGTTAGGCGACCTGTATTCCCCTCGCACGATAGTAATAACACTCTGCCCATAGTAATTGCTGTATGTGCCTGCAACAGCGGCATTAGTGTCTACAACCATAACCCTCAGATATGTCGGCTTCAAACCGCAATGCCTGATAATATTGAGCGCCACTTCCGTCAACAGCTTCTCATCATATAAATCCGCACTCAGCCTGTCTATAAAACTCTGATCTATATGATATCTTCCCCTCGGATGCTTAAGCTTCTTATTAAGCGCGGCGATGCACTCATCAATCTTACCTCGCGAAACATACTTCTTCCGCTCGCCGCCCCTGTATATCAGAAAACCCATAAACCCTATGATAATTACAATTTTTAAAATACTCTCTATATCCATAATAATATAAGGTGAGAGCAGTTACCGCACATATCCAATGCAGACCTGCCCTCTTTGCACTTTTATAGTACTTTATTGTATTTAGTATAGTCAAGGACGGTTTCATTATTTCAAATCACTAA
>JAFYBE010000001.1 GCA_017540355.1 Lachnospiraceae bacterium
ACCGCCACCGGCAGCACCACCCTTAATTCCAAAGCAGGGGCCCAAAGAAGGCTCTCTTAAAGCAATGATCGCATTCTTGCCAATCTGCTTCATGGCCTGTCCGAGTCCGACCGTGGTGGTCGTCTTGCCTTCTCCCGCAGGAGTCGGATTAATTGCAGTCACCAAAATCAGCTTCCCGTCTTTTTTATCCTTAAGGGAACTTATGTATTCGTCGGAAAGCTTACACTTATACTTTCCGTACAGTTCAATATCGTCTCCGCTCACTCCAAGGTCTGATGCAACCTCGGTGATCGGCCATAATTCCGCTTCCTGCGCGATCTCAATATCAGATTTCATAATCTCCCTCTCCTAATGCATAACAATGGTTACAAATATCTGTCAGAAATACTCTTCTACAAACTGTTCAAACTGCTCGGGACTCATGAGTATCTCTCTGGCTTTGGTGCCGTTCTCTTCACCGACAACGCCGTTATCACTTAACTGATCCATAATCCTTGCGGCTCTGTTAAAGCCTATCTTAAACTTCCTCTGCAGACTACCTATTGACGCTTTGTCCTGTGCTATGATGAAACGTCCCGCCTCTGCAAAGAGGTCATCTATCTCATCGCCCGAACCGGCAGAATCACCGTATCCGGAACCTACAGACGCAGCAGAAATCTTATTCTCAATATCCGCAGTACTTATGCCGACATAGTCCTGATCCTTAAGATATTCAACCACCTTGCCGACTTCCGCATCCGACACAAAGGCTCCCTGTATTCTTGCAGGCTTGGGATAACCCTGCGGGAAGAATAGCATATCCCCCTTACCAAGAAGCTTCTCTGCACCGTTCATATCCAGTATGGTTCTTGAATCCACACCGCTTGATACCGCAAAAGCGATTCTGCTGGGCATATTGGCCTTAATCAGGCCCGTAATGACGTCCACGGACGGACGCTGAGTAGCTATAATAAGATGTATACCGCAGGCTCTGGCAAGCTGAGCAAGTCGGCAAATACTTTCCTCAACTTCCTTGGCAGCAACCATCATCAGGTCAGCAAGCTCATCTACGATAATAACGATCTGAGGCAGTCTGTGAATTTCGTTGCCTTCCTCATCGGTATTCCTTCCGGATGCTATAAGCTCATCTATCTTCTTGTTATAGCCCTTAAGATCTCTGACATTAAGATCCGCAAACCTCTTATATCTTTCGGTCATCTCGGCCACTCCCCAGTTAAGAGCCGCAGCGGCTTTCTTGGGATCCGTTACAACAGGAACCATAAGATGAGGTATACCGTTATATACGCTCAATTCAACGACCTTGGGGTCGACCATTATAAGCTTAACATCATCAGGATGAGCCTTATACAGAATACTCATGATGATCGTATTGATACATACAGACTTACCTGAGCCAGTTGCACCCGCAATAAGCATATGAGGCATCTTGGCTATATCGGCAACTATCGTCTTACCGGTGATATCTTTACCGACGGCAAAGCATACTCTGCTGTCAAAGTCTTTAAATGCCTTATCTTCAAGGAGTTCTCTAAGACCTACTCCCGTGCTTTCCTTATTTGGAACTTCGATTCCGACGGCCGACTTGCCGGGTATCGGAGCTTCAATTCTTATGTCAGTAGCCGCAAGACTTAACTTGATATCATCGGCAAGCGATACTATCTTATTGACTCTTACACCCACTTCGGGCTGAAGCTCAAATCTCGTAACACTGGGACCCTGACTAATATCTGTAACCTTAGCCTTAACACCAAAGGTTTCAAGCGTATCCTGCAAGGTCTTGGCAACATCTAAAAGTTCATTCCTTGATGAACCCGAAGATCTGCCTTCCATCTTATTAAGCAGATTGATCGGAGGCATCTTATATGCCCTGCTTCTTCCCGATACGGACTTTTTAATCGTCTTTTTCATATCGGTGTCCGTATTGCTTAATCTGCTTGATGCCTCGACAGGCTTAACAGTCTCCTCAGGCATCTCCGCACCGCCTCTGTTAAAGGTTATATCGCTGAGATCGTCATAAGGGGACTTTGATACGGCATGCGCCGTCTCAGTCTTCACATTCCTGTCGTCATTTATATCTTTGACCGTAATCTCATGTATATCGTCACGATCGAATGTATTCTTCTTCTTTGAAGGCTTATTATCGTCCATTCCGACCATGACATTGGCCACGCCGGATACCTTTTTATTTACTCTTGGTGTCTTATCCGGTTCAGGCAATACTTCACCGATTACGACAGGTTCGTCACCGTGAGATCTTTGTTCTTTGTCACTCGCAGACTCATCCGGACTGCCGATACCGAAGCCTATACCGCGTCGCTTCTTCGCATGTCTCGGTACATCCGTGCCGTACGGATCATCCTCATATTCATCGGGAATGTTCTCCAGGCGCTCATTCATTCGTGCTCTTGCTTCACGGATACGTTCGCTTCCGGCCTGTCTCGTCTCATCATATCTTCTTCTGCTGTTATCGCTGATTGAATTTAAAGTATCCTTACCAAGGAAAATCAAAAGAAGTATAAGAATAAGGATAATGAGCAAAACAACGGCGCCGAATGTCGAAAGATATTTATTTAAGTAAAAAGCCGGAGTACCGAACAGAATTCCGCCGCCCTTTCTTGATGCGGAACCGGTCTCCCATACTTCCTTAAACACATAATCCGAAGCAAACTTTGTGCTTCCGTTCATAAGTTCAATCAGCATGCTTGAAAGAACATATACTAAGATACCGCAGATAACCCTCCTTTTAACAAGAGGATTCTCCTTAACGGAATACAAAGCAAAGACAAGTATCACTGCAAGCACCGGCAGAATATAACATAACTGGCCGAATATGCCGAACATTATCCTGCTTATCATCTCTCCCGCCGTACCCAAAGAATTAATGTTGCTTAAGAATACAAGCACACAAACGGCAACCGTAATAACAACGGTTATAAGCGGACTGAAGACAGGCTCTTCCACATAGTTCGCCTGTCTGTTCCTTGAGTTTGAAGTATTTGATTTTTTGGTACCGGCGGATGAAGACTTACCTTTGCCTTTACCGCCTCTGTTATTGGATGCTGCCATAATACCTCAATACATAATCAATAACTATTCATAGTCATAATGCAGATCCGCATCTGCGGGTTCCACATCATACTTCATATCATCATCGCTGATATCGTGATCGTAATCTATATCTTTATGCTCATGCCTCTTTGGAAGCGGCAACGGACTTATCAGTAGTTCAACCGGTTCTTCAGGCTCATGGGCTTTCGTCTGTGTTACAGGCTCTGCCTCTTCCGTCTTTACGACGGGTTCTGCCTCTTCAACCTTCACTTCCGTTTCTGCGTCCGTTATGACAGGCTCCGCATCCTCTGATTCCACGGGCTCGGCAGAATCCGGCTTTTCACTGCCGGAGGCGGATGACCTTATGGCTCCGACTATAAGCGACAGAATCCAAAGGCCGAAGGCCGCAGCTAAGAATATAAGTCGATTCTCCCTAAAGAGGATATAGTAGCACGTTCCACCCCAAAACCACGGAATCTCTCCCCAGTAAGGCGCAAGTGCACATATAATCGATATGATAAAAGCTGCAAGGCGGCCGAATATACGCTTAACGGCAAACCAGATCAGAATAACAGCTAAGACCTCAATAAAGATATTGAGAAGTATAATTGTTCCGTCCAGATTGCCCATGAGCTTATAGGCGCATGAACAAAGCGTCAGATACATACCGCGAAGCGAGAAATAGTCACAGTATATATAACCGTTCTCTCCTATGCGTGCAGGATCATAATATGCATCCATAGGTGTGATTCTGTAGGCCAGATCAAGTTCATAGATTAAATATCTGCCGTATACAAACCTCGCAATGATACACAATGCGATAACCGTAACAAAACCCAATATCCCAAGCATAGTCTTGCGCGTATTCACTTTTCTGTCGGTATTCTTATCGATACTCATAAAAAGTCCGTCTTACTCGGCGTCGCTCCAGTTAGTATAAACATCCTGAACATCATCATCTTCATCAAGAAGATCAAGTATTCTCTGAATCTGCTTAACAGTCTCCTCATCCGTAACATCGACATACGTCTGAGGAAGCATTGTAACTTCACCCGAAACAACGGGAATCTTATTCTCCTCAAGGGCTGAAAGCACGGCCTGAAGGTCATCGGGAGCGGTAACTATCTCAAAGCTGTCCTCCTCATCCGAAAAATCCTCAGCTCCTGCATCCAAAGCGATCATCATAAGATCATCGGCTTCAAGATCGCATTCTTCCTTATCGACAATAATCTGCCCCTTCTCATCAAACATAAAGCTTACACAACCGGGAGTACCTATGCTTCCGCCTCCCTTTGTAAAGCAGTTTCGGACATTTGCAGCCGTTCTGTTCTTATTGTCCGTAAGGGTCTTAACTATGATTGCGGTTCCGCTGGGACCGTATCCTTCATAGGTTATATGCTCGTAATTGACGTTGCCCGATTCACCGGCAGCCTTCTTGATACCTCTGTCGATTGTATCATTGGGCATGTTGTTGGCCTTGGCCTTTTGGATAACCTGAGCAAGCTTAAAGTTATTCGAAGGATCCGGACCGCCTTCCTTAACGGCCACCGCGATTTCTCGACCGATCATAGTAAATACTTTACCTTTTGCGGCGTCGTTCTTCTCCTTCTTGTGCTTAATATTGGCAAATTTTGAATGTCCTGACATCTTATTGCTCCTTTTCTTTAGTATTCTCTGTATTATTTACTTCCGTCGCTTCTTCCGGCTCTGCCGATGTCTCGACTTTGGTAACCAGAATCTGCTGTATCATATTATGATCAACCTCAAGAACCTTGAAATTGTAATCACCTACCGTAATATCAAAGCGCTCCTTCTTATCCGGAATCTTATCCATCTTGGATATCATAAATCCGTTGATTGTCTCAAAATCATCGGTACCGAACTCAATACCGAAGCGCTTGTTCAATACTTCAAGTTCGGTTGCTCCTTCAATAATGTACTTATCTTCACCACGCTCGACAATCCTGTCATCATCCTCATCATACTCATCACTGAGATTACCGACTATTTCTTCAAGTATGTCTTCCATAGCAACAAGTCCGGCAGTCTGTCCGTATTCATCGATAACAATGACCATCTGAAGCTTAGTTGCCTGCATCGTATGGAAAAGCGCATCTATCTTGCGTGTCTCGGGAATAAATCTCGCTTCTCTTAACAGTCCGTCGATACTCTCAACCGTCTTAAGGCTGTTACCTTTGATTCGAGACAGTCTCATCGCATCTTTAAGATGCAATATACCTATGATCTTATCCAGGTCATCGCTGTATACCGGAAAACGGCTATTGCTGCTTTCAAGCATGTAATCAAGCGCATCCTTAAGCTTCATCGATGAGTCGACGGCAATGATATTGCTCCTGTCGGTCATAATGTCTTTGGCCTGCTTGTCGCCGAACTCGAAGATATTGTTGATCATCTCTGCTTCATTATCTTCGATATATCCGCCCGCAGCGCTCTCATTGACAATGGATATGATCTCCTGCTCGGCTGCATCCGACTTCGCACGCTTCTTACCCGCGTATCTGTATATCAGATAACACATGCCGATGATAAGATTGTTAATCAGTATTGCTAAAACAATTAGAATCACTCTGTCCATAAAAAACTATTCATACACATGCAACGGTGTATCGTCAAAGAAATCCCTCGTATATACAACTTCTCCGTTCCGCATATAAGCTCTCGGAACACGCTTGCCCATGATACAGGCAAGCTCATAATTAAGCATACCCGACTGTTCTGCCAAATCCTCCATTGTGATGCATTCATCTCCGCTTCTGCCTATAAGTGTGACTTCATCACCCTCATGAACATCGGGAATATCGGTAATATCAACCATGAACTGATCCATACATATACGACCGATAATCGGAGCCTTCTTACCCGAGATGATAACGGAACCCTTATTGGACAAAAGCCTTGGGAAGCCGTCTCCGTATCCCACGGGAATAGTAGCTATCTTCGTGGGAGCATTCGTCACATATGTACCGCCGTAACTCACCTGCGTTCCTGCGGGCACTTCCTTAATAAATGTGATGTGAGACACAAGCGAAAGCAAAGGCTTAAGATCTATAACATCTCTGCTCACTTCATCGGAAGGCCACAGACCGTACATTATAACTCCGGCCCTGACATATTCCTTATGACTCTTCGGCATCTCTATAATGGCAGCGGAATTGGCTATATGAACCATCTTAAATTCAAAACCAAGTTCCGACTTAACCCTGTCAACAAAAGCATCAAAGCGTTCAAGCTGTCTTACCGCATATGTCTTATCCGTCTCATCGGCCCTCGCGAAATGCGAAAAAATACCTTCAACCGAAATATGAGGATAAGATAAGGCCTTCTTAACAAACGCCATGCCTTCGTCATCGGGACTTATACCTATACGGCTCATACCCGTATCAACCTTGATATGCACCTTGGCAATCAGACCAAGTCTTGATGCGGTCTGCTCGATCAAATCAAGCATATCCTCTCTGAACACGGTAAGCCTGACATCTCTTATAAGCATCTCTTCATAAGAACTCGGGAACGAATATCCTATGATGATAACAGGCTTTCTGATGCCGTTATTCTTAAGCTGCATGGCCTCTTCGGCCGTAGCAACTCCGTATCCCTTAATAACTTCCGTCTTCTCAAGTTCCTTGGCCATCGGAAGAGCTCCGTGACCGTATCCGTCAGTCTTGATAACGGCAATTATACCCGTCTTATCGGATAAAAGACGGCTGATCTGACTGATATTGTATTGTATTGCGGAAAGCTCTATCTTAGCGCATACCCTGTCAAAATTAACATTCATACTTACTTATCGGCCTCCGCAGCCTTCTTCTCTTCAGCTTTCTTATTCTCTTCTTTTATAGCCTTAAGCTTAAGGATCTTCTCCATGGGATTGTATTTCATATCCATAAGATCCGCCACTTCCGCACCGAATACATCATGCATGTAAGAATACATCACACCATTCTGTATCTCCATCTCCTGCTTGCGGACCACATTCTTCTTAAGTTCAACTCTGATGCCTGCGATCCAGTCAGCCAGACGGTCTATCTCTTTTTCATTGGTATGCATGACATCATAAATGAGTGCTGCCGTAATGTCCATGATGTCACGGTTGTATTCGTCTATCTCCTTGGGGATATCCCCTACTTCTTCTTCGTTCTTCTCAAGCTTTTGATTGCACTCTTCAATCAGCCTTTTGTTCTCTTCAACCTTCTTGTCATTATCGGGTTCATCGCTGTCCATAAGCACAACGATCTCATCCATCATCTTCTTTTTAAGCTTCTTAATGTCCTTGTTCTCGGAATTAAGCTTGCCCTGCTTGCGCAAAAGTTCATTAAGCTTCTCTTCAAGCTTCTTAACCTCGGAAGGCTTCTCGATCATGGTCCATATCTTATGCCATTTATTATCAAGAGTAACTACCGGAATCTTCTTGGAAGAAACCGCTTTTTTGAGTCTGTCATGTTCATCAGCCATAGTATCTCATCTCCGGGCAAACATACGATACAGAAAAAATCAATCATTACGATAAAGCATATAACTTAGCTTCATCAGGCTGTCGCTCAAGTGTACATTCTCAACAACGACGTCATCGGGTACGTTAAGGTCAGTGTGTGCAAAGTTCCATATGGCTTTGATCCCGCACTTAACAACCCTGTCGGCCACCTCAACGGCACCCGTCTTGGGAATGGCAATCACGACTATATCAATATTATGACCGATGATGAAATCCTCAAGTTCATTCATCGGCAAAACCTTAAGATCTCCGACTTTCTTACCTATGAGGTCTTCGTCCTTATCAAAGATACCCTCAAAGATAAAGCCTCTGTTCTCGTAATTGCTGTAATTGGTGAGTGCACGGCCCAAATTGCCCGCACCGACAATTATAAGTCTGTGCGCTTCATTAAGGCCCAATATCTTACCGATCTCATTGTATAAATACTCGACGTTATAGCCGTATCCCTGTTGTCCGAATCCTCCGAAGTTATTAAAGTCCTGTCTTATCTGACTGGCCGTCACGCTCATGAGTTCAGAAAGTTCACCGCTTGAAATACGTTCCATTCCGGCATCTTTAAGATCACCCAGATACCTGTAATATCTGGGCAGCCTGCCGATGACCGCCTGAGATATTGTCTTCTCCTCCACAATGACACCTCTTTCACCCCTATGCATACACGTTAATATTTTAACACAAAATGTGCAATACTAAAAGAAGTATTGCACAAAATGTTGTATAAATAATATTCTGTTTAACTATACCTAGAGTCTGTCAGCGAGTTCCAATATAAGTCTTTCGGATTTTTCCCAGCCGAGACATGCATCGGTAATGGATTTACCGTATATTCCCTCACCGATCTTCTGGTTACCGTCCTCGATATAACTCTCTATCATCAGGCCTTTGACCATCTTACGGATATCGTCGTTATAACTGCGGCTGTTAAGCACTTCCTTTGCGATACGAACCTGCTCAAAAGGATTCTTACCGGAGTTGGCATGGTTACAGTCAATGACAACCGCAGGATTCTGAAGGTCTGCAGACTTATAGAACTGGTGCAAGAGCACAAGATCTTCGTAATGGTAGTTGGGCATTGCCTGATCGTGCTTATTCGCATACCCTCTTAAAATCGCATGAGCAAGCGGATTACCGTCCGAATGAACTTCCCATCCTCTGTATATGAATGTATGTCCGTGCTGTGCGGCTTTAATTGCATTGATCATAACAGAGTATCCGCCGCTTGTAGGATTCTTCATACCGACGGGAATATCAACTCCGCTGGCTGTAAGTCTGTGCTGCTGGTCTTCAACGCTTCTTGCGCCAACCGCAACATAAGCAAGCACATCGTCAAGATATCTGTGATTCTCCGGATAAAGCATCTCATCCGCACAGGAGAATCCGGTCTCAGCCAAAGCTCTCATATGAAGCTCTCTTATGGCAACGATACCCTTGAACATATCAGGCTTTTCTTCGGGATTGGGCTGATGAAGCATGCCTTTATATCCTTCGCCCGTCGTACGGGGCTTATTAGTATATATTCTGGGGATTATGAATATCTTATCAGATACCTTGTCAGCGACTTTGCGAAGTCTTGACAGATAGTCAATTACGCTGTCTTCCCTGTCCGCAGAACAGGGCCCGATAATAAGCACAAACTTATCGCTCTTACCCGTAAAGATATCTCTTATCTCTTCGGCTCTTTTCTTAACCACTTCGGACATCTCGGATGTCAGCGGATACATCTCCTTGACTTCCTTAGGTATCGCGAGTTTTCTTTCAAACATCATTCCCATTTTTTATATCTCCATTTTTTTATTTTTTATCAAATAATGCTCTTCTGGCCGTTGAGATCTTCATCTTCTCCTTCATGCCATCCGCATCCTCTGCCGCCAGTTCATCGCGAAGTGACTTAAACTCATCCAAAAACTTATCCATCTCCTTAAGAAGGCTTTCCTTATTAAGCAGGAAAAGTTCACACCACATATTCTCGTTGATTCTGGCAATTCTTGTAAGATCCCTGAACGAATCGCCGACATAATCAACAAGCTTTTCATTGTCCGAACAGTTCATCAACGTAATTGCTATGCAGTGAGTAAGCTGTGAAACAAAGCCAATCATCTGATCGTGTTCCTCCGGGCTTAACGTCGATATTGAGCCAAACTGGAGTAAAAGTGCAATTTCTCTGCAAAGTTCAATCGCCTCCGGAGTATTCTTATCCGTCGGAACTATAATATAGTTGGCGCCGTAGAATATCTTCTCATCGGCGTTCTCAACACCGTATACTTCCTTTCCTGCCATCGGGTGAGCCGCGATAAACTCAACGTCATCACGAAGCATGTTCTGTATGTCATATACCACACAGCTCTTGACACCCGTAACGTCGGTCAACACTGCACCCGGCTTGAAAAACTGCTGGTAACTGCCTATCCATTCCTTGAATACATGCGGATACAGGGCGAACACCACAATATCCGCCTTGCCTATAAGCTCCGGATTAGGCTTAATGCTTCCTTCATCTATTATCTCATGCTCTAAGGCATAATCTATTGTTTCCTGTCTTCTGGCTATTGCGGATACGTTAAATCCTATCTTCTTAAGACCTTTGGCATAGCTTCCGCCTATAAGTCCCAAGCCCACAATGAGAATGTTGCATGATCTGTTAACTAACATATGTCTATCCCTGCTCTCTTAAGTGTATCTATAAATGAAGGAAAACTCTTGTCTATGGACTCAATGCCTTCAACAGTTCCTCCGTACAGACTGCATAATACCGACATGGACATTGCAATCCTGTGGTCATTATGACTGTCAATCACATCCGTCGGTGCATACAGACCGTCTTCCACCGTGACATCTATATCGTCTTCGCCTATTGTCAGAATCGCACCCATTTTGACAAGTTCTTCCTTCATGGCATTGCCTCTGTCGGATTCCTTAATCTTAAGCCTCTTTGTTCCAGTAAGCTTTCCTCCTCCTATGGCCGCCAGATAAGCCAGGAGTATGGGACCGAGATCCGGATAATCGGATATATCAACGGTATCTTTGTTATCAAGTGCTTCAAGCATATCGGTGATTATCTTATCGCCCTGAACGCTGTTCTCACTAAGGCCCGTAAGAAGGATCGCATGACCTAAAGATGATGAAAGCCTTGAAAGCGTATAAAGAATCGCTCCGTTAGACCAATCGCCTTCAACCTCAATATCCTTCGGAACATAATTCTGATTACCGGGAATATAAAGTGTATTCTCATCTTCCCACTTAACGGATATACCGAATTTATCAAGAATATCTATCGTAATATCTATATAAGGTCTGCTCTCAACAGGCGGCAGGATATGTAATCTGCTGTCGGATGAAAGCTTCGGCAGTGCAAATAAAAGTCCGGTCACAAACTGACTGCTTATATTGCCGTCTATCGTATAATCACCTGCATTGAGCTTTCCCTCAACCTCGACCATATCACTGTTGTGAGAGAAGGTTACATATGTGTATTCAAAAAGCTTATCATACACATCAAGCGGACGACTTAAAAGCCTCTTGCTTCCCGTAAGCTTAATACTCTGATTGCCCGGAATCAGATTGCAGGAATACATAAGAGTACAAACGGGTATCATAAACCTTAAGGTCGAACCGCACTCATTGCAATCAAGCACAGGAACCTTAAATTCCTCATGCTTACCGTCCATCACAAAGAGCTTCTCACCGGTCTCATCCATCGGCGTGAACAGGCCTCTGACCGTGGCCGTATAAAGCTTAGTCTCGTTGCCTTTTATATCGGATTCATACTGCACTTTAAGATCAATATCGGTTCCCAGAGCCTTAAGGCAATTGATCGTAGCCTTAATATCCTCCGATAGCTCAAGACCGTATATATTCGATACACCGTCAGCCAAAGCCGCACAGATAAGCGCTCTGTGTGCTATGCTTTTAGACGGCGGCGCCTTGATGACATCTAAACTGCCCTCATTGTTGTTTATCTTGTTAAAGGTACACTTCATACTGTTTTACTTTCCGTAATTATTCTTAAGATAATCCATTGCCTCGGTATAACCTGCTATACCGTGACCCTTGATTGTATGAACACATGCATTCCTTACCAAAGACACGTGTCTGAACTTTTCCCTTGTGTCGGGGTCGGATATATGAACCTCAACCGCAGGTATTCCCACAGCCTTAAGTGCATCCAGAATACCGACGGAAGTATGGGTAAATGCGGCAGGATTGATCACTATCGCATCCACCTCATTATATGCCCACTGAATCTTATCTATGATGTCGCCTTCGTGATTGGACTGAAAAATACTTACTTCTACACCAATCTCTTTTGCATGGTCACTTATTAACTTCGTTAAATCACTGTAGCTTGTATGCCCGTAAATCTCAGGTTCTCTGATGCCCAACATGTTAATGTTGCATCCGTTTAATACAAGAATCTTCATATCAACTCTCACTTAACTTCTGTATGACACTCATGACAACATCCTCTATCAAAGAATCATTGTCAACTTTAATATCACATGCGTCGCAATATATATTATATCGCTCCTCATATCTTCTTTTCAACATATCGACATCCGAAGCGGTCGGTCTGTCGTCCGTCGGAATCAGCTTATCAAGCGGTCTGTCTATAAATATGACTTCGCCGTTACTCTTAAGCGCTGCAACGTTTTCTTTTCTTAATACGGCGCCGCCGCCTGTTGATATTATAAGTCCGTTACCGGTGCTTATATCCTTTATAACATCGCTTTCAATATCTCTGAAGTATTCTTCTCCTTCAGACGCAAAAATGTCCGTAATCTGCCTTTTTTCTTTATCAACAATAAGCTTATCCGTGTCGAACTGTCGCTTACCAAATTTATCCGCAAGTCTTTTGCCCACGGTGGACTTACCGCATCCCGGCATGCCCGTAAGCACGATATTAAGCTTATCGCCGTATACCTTTTTATATACTTTATCGACAATTTTGCTTATATGTGCGGCTTCTTCGGGCAGGTCAAGCATATTCTTTTCTTTGCCATTAAAAAGCATGTAAGCATATACTGCCTGTGTCACAAGCATCCTAAGACCGCAGCAGGATTTGATGCCCTTAGCAGAAGCATCAAGCATAAGTCTTGTTCTTAACGGATTATATATAACATCCACAACTCCCGATAACAAAGGAAATCTTTCAATTTCGACAGGTATTGCATCGGCTTTGGGAAACATTCCGACAGGCGTGGTATTGATAATCACATCAGAATCGGCATGACTTTCATATGCCTCTTCATATGTGATTACACTATCATCTTTCTTTGACCTGCTTACAATATGGATTGAGGCTGCATTAAGCGTCCTGCATACATAGGAAGCGGTTTTTGATGTTCCGCCCGTACCTAAGATCAAAACCTTCTTACCGGCAAGGCTGATACCGGCATCGGTAATAAGATCTCTTAAACCGTAGAAATCGGTATTGTAACCGTATAATACACCGTCCTTATTGACAACCGTATTGACGGCCCCGATAACTTTGGCAGCATCGTCCGTAAAATCCAGATACGGTATCACGGTCTGCTTATAAGGTATCGTAACATTGATGCCCTTAAAATCTTTCTTTTTCATAAAGGAATCAACTTCATCCGGCCGTAACTCCGTAATATCGTAAGCATATTCATTTTTATCATATTCACCTATAAGCCTGTGTATCTCTTTTGAGAAACTGTGCGGAAGGTGTTCACCGATCAATCCGTATTGCATAAATAATCAGTTCCGTAATGTGTAACAAGTAAATCAGCCAGTGTGATAGCCGTTATTGCATCTACAACTATCCTTGCTCTGTGTATGATTGCAGGGTCGTGACGGCCTTCGATCTTAAGTCTGGTATTCTCTTTTTTATCAAGATCAACCGAATCCTGCTCCTTATATATTGAGGGTGTCGGCTTAATTGCAACGGAAAACTCAATCGGCATTTCGTTGGTTATTCCGCCGTTAATACCTCCGTTATGATTGGTTGCGGTAACAACCTTATTGCCGGCCATGCGGAATGAATCATTGGCTTCGCTTCCATGCATTCCGGCAAGCGCAAAACCGCCACCAAACTGCACTCCCTTTACCGCAGGTATAGAAAAAAGTGCATGTGAAAGCATGCTTTCCACAGAATCAAACCAGGGCTCACCTATACCGCCGGGGCAACCGACAACCGCAGTCTTTAAGATTCCTCCGACGCTGTCTCCCTCTGCTGCGGCAGCTTCTATATAAGCACGCATCTTATCTTCCGTCTCATCGTCAAGTACGGGGAATTCCTTATCATAGAGTCCTTCAATATCCGAAACATAATCGGCAAAATCTCTGTCTTTTATCTCTCCAATCGAAGAAATATGCGTTCCTACATATATGCCTTTTTTATTAAGTGCTTCCATGACGATTGCACCTGCAGCAACTATAGGTGCCGTTATTCGACCGCTGAAATGTCCGCCGCCTCTGTAATCCTGAAAACCGTGATACTTTAATCCCGCAGTCAGATCGGCATGACCGGGTCTGGGGATTATATTAAGCTTTGCATAATCACCCGAATGAGTATTGGTATTCTCTATGACGATACATATGGGAGTACCTGTCGTATATCCGTTATATACACCGCTTACAATCTTCGCTTTATCCGGTTCATGCCTGCTTGTGGATATCTTACCCTTGGGCTTTCGAAGTTCCATCATGCGCTCAATTGCATCTTCGTCAACCTTAATTCCGGGAGCCATACCGTCCAAAACACAGCCTATGGCCTCACCGTGGCTTTCGCCGAATAATGTGATTGTAATATTGTTCCCGAAGGTATTCTTCATATAATTCCCTTTCAGTTCTGTATTGAGGTTACTGTAGCATGCCTGTTTTATGAAGGTCTATCTCCTCTGTGTAATGACCTGCAACCTTAAGCTTTGCACAACATACGGAAAGTTCTTTAAGCATCCTTACACCCTCTTCTGAACGCTGGTTACCTTCCGCTTCAACATAGAAGTAATACTGCCAGGGCGTATCCTTAACGGGACGGCTCCTTAAAACTCTCATATTGAATCCGTGTGCACATATTATATTAACCGCTTTGGCCAGAGCACCGACCTCATCATTCACGGTAAATAAAAGAATGAAATTATTCTTATTACCTATCTCCAGTTCCGTGGCTCTTGAGAATACCGCAAATCTTGTCGTATTGACACTGCTGACGTTGATGTCATGATCCAAAACCTCAAGTCCGTACAGTTCGGCCGTCTCTGCGCTGGCAATGGCAGCGATTGACTTATCGTTCAGTTCGGCCACCTTTTTGGCTGCATAGGCTGTATTACGCGCCTCTTCGGTCTCATAACCGCCCTTGCTTAAGTACTCGGCGCACTGGTCAAGTGCCTGCTGATGGCTTATAACCTTCTTAACATCAGACATCTTGGCGCCTTTAACACCTAAAAGATTGTGATTGACCGGAAGTGAATATACACCGTTGATATAGAGTTCTCCGGCAAAAGTGATGTCTATTACCTGTCCGACTTCTCCGGTATAACTGTTCTCTATCGGAAGAACACAACAGTCGCATTCTCCGCTTACAACGGAGGCATAGGCCTCGTCAAAGCCTTTGTAAGAGATCAGGTTGCCGCTCGGGAATATCTTCTTGGCCGCTATGTAAGCAAAAGCGCCTTCCACTCCGCTGTATGCAATCTTCATGCCCGAAGTGATGTTGCTCATAAATCGTCTTGAGATATCCATAGTCGAGCGCATGTAGTTCACGTAGAAAGCTCTTATGTCGGGATCTTCAACATAAGGTGAATTCTTCTTGATGACAACATCTTCTCTTCCCGAATCAAGGATGGGCATACCGTTTTTAGCTTTATACTCGGCTATATCCCTCACGGCCTTGAAGCGCTTCTCAAAAAGTGTCGCCATCTCCTTGTCGATGTTGTCAATGATCTCTCTGTTTTTAGATAATTCGTCCATTTGTCCTCCTTCTCCACGACCCTAAGTGTGAAGGATGTGATGCAGCGGATATGCTATAAAAAAATCCACCGCTTTTTACATCCTAAAAGGCGGTGGAAATAAACACTACTTAATATCCTATATATCGGAATCTCGCATACTGTCTAAGTCCATCGCATTATTAAAGTAAAAGTAAAAATATGAATATGAGTTAAACTTAAACATATGCTCTTCCTTTCATAGAATAGGCTTCTGCCTTCGTTAGTCTATATTACTTTATAATACGTTACTTGTCAACAGAAAATTTAGCACATAAAAGCGTTAAAGTGTCCGTCTGCTTTCTTCCTTGTAAAAAGCGGTTAAATACACTATACTAGAGGCTATGATTTTATCGGTAAGCAATATAAACAAGTCATTTTCGGAAAAGAATATATTAAATGATGTCTCATTTCACTTAAATGAGCAGGATAAGTGCGCACTTATAGGCATTAACGGATGCGGTAAGACTACACTTTTAAACATCATCATTAACGAAACTGTTATCAAAAACGGTTCGTCTGCCGATGCTGCCGTGTATCACAAGCATGCGTTAAGTCCCGATTCGGGCAGCGTTGCTTTATCAAAAGGCGCAACAATCGGTTATCTTCCGCAGAACGCAATCATTGACAGCGACAATTCGATATATGAAGAAGTTTTGGAAGTTAAAAGGCCCCTTCTGGATATGCAGGATAAGCTTCGCGTAATGGAAGCCAACCTTGGTAATCTTAAGGGGGATGAACTCAACAGACATCTTGAATCCTATCATGCCCTGTCGGATGAATTTGACCGCTTGGGCGGATACATGATAGCGAGTGAAGTGAGCGGAACTCTAAAAGGCCTTGGTTTTACCGAAGAAGAATTCGATTCAAAGGTTTCGACTTTATCGGGAGGTCAAAAGACCCGTGTAGCCCTGGCCAAACTTTTGGTCGGATCACCCGACCTTATCATATTGGACGAGCCAACCAATCACCTCGACATCTCTTCCATCTCATGGCTTGAAGGATATCTTAAGTCATACAAAGGAACAGTACTTATCGTTTCGCATGACAGATATTTCCTTGACAGGGTTGTCAATAAAGTGGTTGAACTCGAGAACTGCAAAGCCACAACTTTTACAGGCAATTACAGCGACTATGCGGTTAAAAAAGAGACCCTGCGTATCGCTGCATTAAACGCATATATGAATCAGCAGCGTGACATCAGGCATCAGCAGGAAGTAATTGAAAAGCTGCGCTCATTTAACAGGGAGAAATCAATCAAGCGTGCCGATTCAAGACAGCATATGCTTGACAAGGTCAAGGTGCTTGATAAACCTTCGGAACTTAACGATAAGATGCAGATAGTTCTTATACCCCGTCGTGAAAGCGGCAAGGATGTGATGACGATAAAAGGTCTGTCAAAGTCCTACGATACCATATTGTTCAAAGATGTGAATATGCTTTTAAGACGTGGTGAGCATGTGGCTGTAATCGGTGATAACGGCACAGGCAAAACCACCCTTTTAAAGATAATCAACGGTCTTACTGCGGCAGACTCGGGAAGCGTCACCTTAGGTTCGAACGTAAGCATCGGCTACTACGATCAGGAGCACCATGTGCTTAATGACGAGAACACAATATATGACGAGATAAGCGACGCCTACCCCACTCTTAAGGAAACCGAGATAAGGAATACTCTCGCCGCTTTTCTATTCACCGGAGATGACGTATACAAAAAGATTTCCGCTTTATCCGGCGGTGAGAAAGGTCGTGTTTCGCTTGCAAAGCTCATGTTAAGCGAAGCCAATCTCTTAATCCTTGATGAGCCTACCAACCATCTTGATATGACTTCCAAGGAGATTTTGGAGACCGCAATCAATAATTATACAGGTACGGTTTTATATGTAAGTCACGACAGATATTTTATCAATCGTACTGCAGAACGTATCCTTGAACTCAAGGGAACGTCATTTACGGAATATCTGGGAGACTACGATTACTATCTCGAAAAATCGGCCGAAGCTGACATCCCCGTTGCTTCAGTTTCATCAAATCCTTCGGCGAACGCAGACTCAACAGGTGCCATGGATTACAAGGCTCAGAAAGCCGCCGCTGCCGAAGAACGCAAACGCCAAAAGCAGATTGATGAACTTGAATCAAGAATATCAGGATATGAGGAAAGAATATCCGAAATCGACGCAGAATTATGCGATCCGGCAAACGGAACCAATACAGAATTACTTATTAAACTCCAAAAAGAAAAAGACTCCATTGAAGCCGAACTGTCGGAAGCAA